>NZ_JBDPNU010000083.1:0-21468 GCF_050468105.1 Fictibacillus sp. NRS-1165 | reverse complement strand
GACTTTGTCTACAAGCTGAGCAGCTCTCACCTTGAGAGCTGCTTTTATTGCATGGCAAATGAGTTAAAATTTATTCCATACAATCGCTTCCTGAATGGGGAAGCGGGCAGTTTGATGAGCTGGTTTTGCGGCCTTTCCTACAGAGATCAGCATGACAGGATGATACTTTTCAGGAATGCCAAATTGGTTAACAAGCTCTTCAGCATTAAATCCGCCCATTGCACATGTATCCAAGCCTCTGGCCTTTGCCGCGAGCATAAGCTGCATGGAAGCAAGGGAAGCATTTCGGATGGCCTCATCACGGGCCATCTCCGGACGTGTGGCATATGCATCTTTAATCTGGCTTACTAACGTTGTTTTAATTTCTTCTGTCATAAAGCCGCTATCCACAGCCCCTTGATACACTCTGTCGGCGTTTTGATCAGCTTCCAGATCACCCAATACTGCAATAACTGCTGAAGCCTGTACAACCTGCTCCTGATTGTAGGCAATTGGAAGAAGCTGTTCTTTTGCTTGCTGATCATGAATCACGAGGAACTTCCAATGTTGAAGGTTCCAGGAAGACGGAGCCTTAGCCGCATCCTTAAGAAGTTCTGTAATCTCTTCTGCTGTAAGTTCTGCAGAAGGATCGTATTTTCTTACTGAAGCACGCTCATTTATCACTTCTGTAAAAACTTTCGCTGCCATTGTATACCCTCCATCAATCATCCATATATTGTATTACTTCAAATTAAATTGTGCACAAAACATAGAAACAATAAGTAATATACTTCTTTTTCCTAAGAGTGTCAACTCACTTGATTCTTTGGATAAGAAAGAGCCTCCCTTAGCGGGAGGCTCTTTTTGCTTCATTCCTATCTTATGTTGAAGCTGGCTGCTCCATACTCTGTTCCTGTTTTTTTAGGTCTTCATCATCGTTATCGATAACCGCTTTTGGAAGACCTGAATGTTTAGCCCAGAAAAAGATCAGCAGAGATCCAATGGCGATGATGATAAGGTCCCATGGATTCTTCAATATGCCTTGTCCTCCTCCAAAAGAACCGAAATAAGAAATGATCAGCATCATCACATAGTAGCCAACCAGCCACCAGGAGGACTTCAATTGCTGTGCAAGACTGACTTCTTTCTTCGGTACGTATTTCGAGAACACCAGATAGATGATGAACATCAAAAGCTGTGAACCGATTAGCCATGAGATCGTCTTCCAGCCGGACCAATATACAATATAGGTCGCGAATATAAATGACAGAGGAGCAACGATACTCATCCCTTTAAGGGTAAATGGCTTATGGAGATCCTTTGCGTTTAAGCGGAAAGCAGCCGAAGAAATCGGAGCAATCGCATAGGAAAGAATCAATGCCACCGAACATACATTGACGAGCGCGTTCCAAGAAGGAAACGGCAGCGTCCAGAACACGGACAGCCCGAAGGACAGCCATAATGAAGGCCGTGGTATACCTGTCTTTTCATGCACTCTTGAAAAAACATTAAACAGCGTGCCGGTCCGGCTCCAAGCGTATACTAAACGGGCTGTTGTGTTCATAAAGATATTTCCATTCCCGCCAGGTGAAATGATGGCATCGAGAACAACGATCGTTGCGAGCCAACCTAATCCAAGCGCAACAGCAATATCTTTAAACGGCAGAGGAAACTCCTGCTGAATTTTCCCCCAGCCTTCTCCAAGCATGTCTGTCGGAATAGCTCCGATAAAGAGAATTTGCAGAAGGGAATAGATCAAAGCGGCAAGAACGATGCACACAATGAGGGCGATTGGAATGTTGCGTTGTGGATTTTTCACCTCTCCCGCAACAGAGACAATGGGATGCAGCCCTAGGTAGGCAAACATGACACCACCTGTCGATATAGCGGCTTGAACACCTTGGAAACCGAATGGAGCAAATCCTTCAACCGAGAAGTTTCCGGATTTAAAATGGAAGGCTAACACGGCGATGATGGTGAGCGGGACAAAATACTTAAAAATCGAAATGATAATGTTCGACTTTGTAAATGTTTTAACACTCCAGTAGTTCAATAGGAAAAACAGGCAAAGCAATCCGAATTGTACAAGCCAGCCGGCTATGGTTGGTGAATCGGATCCTGCTTTTGTTAGTCCCGGGAACCAATAAGCAATATACTGTCTGACCGCAGTTACTTCTATTGAAATTAAGCTTGTGTAAGCTACAATAGTGATAAAGGAAATAAGATATCCTACAAGCGGTCCATGAGAATATACCGGATACCTTAAAATTCCGCCTGTACGGGGCAATGCGGCACCAAGTTCAGCATAAACCAGCCCGATAAGCAAGATGATGACTCCTCCAATAATCCAGGAAAAACTTCCAACAGGCCCTGCTTTCGATGCAACGTTGCTTACTGCGAACAGCCACGCTGATCCAAAAATGGCTCCTAGTCCGATGAGTATAAGATCTAATAATGATATCGTTTTTTTAAATGGTCCTTGATCTGACATGAACTTCCTCCTTTAAAACTTCAAAATTCCTTTGTTTCTGCACTCCTTATCCCAATTATTTTTCGACGCGTTTTGACAAAACATACATATAAATATCCGTATTTGCGGTTTACGAAACTTATTTTTAATTTATATGCGTTGCTAACTCATCAATCTTCGAGATGCTTCACAGCCCTGCTGAAAGAATTGTCACCTGTTTAGCATTGCCAAAAATTAAAAACCATCCCTTAAATCGCTGCCCATTAGTTACTTTCGTGCTTTTTCTTTGTTAGTTGAACGTCCGACTTTTTTATTTGTAATAAACTTTTATTTATGTTAACTTGGAAACTTTGCGTAAATCTGGATTTATTGCTCGAATGATTTCATTACGAAGGGAAGATTTTCACTCACATCACTGGCCAGCATCCCTCTCTCGGCATTTTTCTGAGCCCATGAATCTGCACTGGCCCCATGAAAATAAACAGCGTTGGCAATCGCCGATTTTACGTCCTTTTCCGAGCACAGAAAAGCTAGCAGCATTCCTGTAAGCGTATCACCCGTGCCTCCTTTGGCAAGACCTGCATTGCCAGTCGGATTTACAAGGAGACAGCCATCAGGAAAGGCCAATACTGTATACCTCCCTTTTAAAATAACGATGACCCCTTGTTCTTCAGCATAGGATAACGCATAATGAAAACGGTTCTTTTGGATCTGACTTGCCGATACATCGATCATCCTGCTAAATTCGCCCGGGTGCGGGGTTAAAATGACAGAGCCTTTCCTCTTCGGGTACGTTCGTCTTTTCAAAGCCCCTGCATCAATGACCAGATGAAGTTCAGCAGCGAATAGGTGTTCTAATGCCCGGTCGGTTTTTTTTTGATCAGTTAGCCCGGGGCCGATCGCACAGGCTTTTATACCATTGGGCACATCGCCTTCTCCGACTGCCTCAAGACCATCATGCTTGTACATCGCTTCTGGCAGCTGGCCCGCCAGGATTCCTGATACAAACCGGGTCGTTCCGATCGTTAGTTTTCCAATTCCGCTTTTTATTGCCCCTTTAGCCGCCAGAAGCGAACTTCCCGGCATCTCATCCGTACCTGCAAGCAGAAGCCCGGTACCAAACGTCCCTTTATGAGCACCGGCAAACCTTTTATGAAATGTCGATCTCACATGTTCTTCTGTCCAAACGTGCCAATTGGATTGCTGAGGCAAACCAATAGAAAGGACAATGGCTTTTCCGTAGAAATCTGTACTGCCTTCTAAAAAAGCAGACGGTTTATAGCCATGCAGGCAGAATGTAACATCGGCTTGAAATGCGATTTCGGTTTCACCATCATCAGCCGAGACCCCTGTGGGCAGATCCACTGCAATCTTTAGAGCCTGCTGAGAATTTGCCCATTGTACCGCTTGACCTATCTCTCCTCTCAAAGGAGGAGATGATCCAACACCAAGCATGGCATCAATGATCACA
Organism: Fictibacillus sp. NRS-1165; assembly: GCF_050468105.1. Classification (NCBI taxonomy): domain Bacteria; kingdom Bacillati; phylum Bacillota; class Bacilli; order Caryophanales; family Fictibacillaceae; genus Fictibacillus; species Fictibacillus sp. NRS-1165. The sequence goes on along the minus strand of NZ_JBDPNU010000083.1, from coordinate 17,548 downwards.
TCATAGTTCCCATCACGTTCTGAGACCTTTAGACCGCAAGCCGTATAGTATGCAAAATGCTTAAATGCCGGTTCCGTACTTGGCTTACCTGACGGAAGGACGAGCTCACACTGATATCCGTTCTGCTGAAGATATCTTGACAACACGATCCCATCGCCTCCATTATTTCCTTTCCCCGCCATGACGAGGATCCGGCGTTCCTTCGTTACCCGATCCGAAATGGCCTCATATAATGCTCTTCCCGCATTTTCCATCAGGGTATAAACATCCATTCCGCTATTCTGTGCGGTTTGATCTATGTTTTTAATCTCACTCGCTGTAAAAATATACATCGAATTCGGCCTCCTCAATGCCAGATAAAGTAGCTTCCATAGTATCCTACCCTAATCAGAGAGTTGATGAACAAAAGGAGGATTTAAATTCGGTTCAATTAATCAGAGTTCCGCTCAATTATGAAGAATCCGGCTCAATTAATAGGTGTTTGCGCCGCCCTCACAACAAAAAAGGCCATCTCCACAGGAATGGCCTCCTTTTTATTCAGTTGTGCTCCCGTTTTCTTGGGTTAAGCTCTGTATTTGAGCACTGTCTTCCTGCTGTTGTGGCTCGGTGTCACTCCGACCGTCGTCTATACCGTCATCCATATCTGAATCCTCTTCCTCAGGTTTCTGAGGTTTTTCAGGCTTTGGTTTTGGTTCCGGTTTCTTTTTCTGATCTTCTGGCTTCTCAGCTGGTTCTGTCACTTTAACAGGCTTTTCTTCCTCTTTTGCCGGCTTTTCAGGTTTCGCAGGTTTTTCTTTCTGTGCTGTATCGTTTTTCATGCGTTTTTCTTTTTTGGCTGGTTTCTTTTCCTTTTTTTCTTTATGCGGTTTTGTTTTTTCAGAATTTGCTTCTGTTAATGGTTTTTCTTTCTCATTTACGTATGTTTTACCTCCGCCGTCAGCCGTTACACCGGAATGCTGCGGATCAGGAAAAAGTTTATCAGTCGAGATCACTTGTTCGAGCATAATATTTTTCTCTTGCTGCGTAAGATCTTCCGTTGAAACAACTACATCAGATAATGTATTTAAAGGATGCGATCCTGAGCTTAGTTTCGCTATTGGCATGTTTTCTTCAGTTTTTGCTTTCTCTCCGTTCGAAAAACCAAGCCAGACGCCCAGCAGCACGACTGCAATGGCAAGCGAGATGAATTTATACATAATCTCCACCTTCCCTTTTGGCTAGATACCACAATGGCTACTATTATAAACCTAAAACATTTAAAGATAAAAAATCAAAATTTTATAATAACTTGGGAAAATGAGACAGATTACTGCTTAATCATTACTATATAACAGGCTGTACTTTCCCAATTTTCCTTTTTCCATTATATGCTACTATTTTTATATAACCTTCTTAAGGGGAGTTATCATGATATTACAAACGGAAAAGGCGTCTGAAGTCATTGAATTGCTCAGTCGATGGAATGTGAGTATGAGGGATCGTAATATAGCAGTGGTCGAAGAATTAAATATGGAAGTGCGGGAACAAATCGATCCTGCCGGAATGGATCAGCATGAGATTTTATGGCATTCGCTGCTGGAAATCCGGTATTCACTCATTCAGAAGAATTTTGATGACACCGCAGTTCTCTTGCAGCAGCTTGAACTGCTTCAAGGACAGTTATCCCCTGAAATGGCCTTCTATTATCATTTTTTCAAAGGTATATTCGCCTACAGTATGAACCAGTACGTGGAGGCTGTCGCCTGCTATTACGAAGCAGAGAGATTTATGGGCAGTATTGAAGATAAAATTGAGGTTGCCGAGTTCTATTATAAAGCGGCTACTGCCTATTATCACACCAGAAAGTTTTTGCTTTCTCTCAGCTATGCGAAACTGGCAAAAACCATGTTTGAGGAAGTTTCCAAAAACGACCTTAGAAGTGGAGACTGCGAAAACATTCTGGGCTTGTGCTGCCTTAGTTTAAAGCAGTACGAGCAGGCAGAAGAGCATTTTTTGGATTCACTGGATATCGCTGAGAAGTTTAAAGATGAAGAGCTTCTCAACTTTATACGCTATAACCTTGGATTCCTTTATTCTGAACAACACCTGTCCGATATTGCCATTCGCCACCTTAGCGAACTGTACAGCAAGGAGTTTATCCCCCATAAACTGTCCTTTCTGCTCGCAAGGGAATATTTCAAAATGGAAGATCAAGAGAACGGTTTTTATTATCTCCAGCAGGGCATGGACGTTTGCAGTGCCATTCAGAATGAAGAATATATTCACCATCTGCAAATTTTAAATGCCCAGTACTCTACTCTTCCCTCCGAGGAAATCGAGCGAATTGTTACTGAGCATTTGAAATACTTTGAAGAAAGGCAGTTATGGGGCTTTGTGCAGGATTATGCCGAAGCTCTTGCTACCATTCTTCATCATGAAAAAAGGTTTGAAAAAGCCAGTACTTATTTTTACCAGGCGTTCCGCGCTAAAAGCAAAATTGAAGAAATGGGGTATTTACGATGAAAAAAGCAAAAATTTTATTAGGAACTTTTTTGGTTTTAACAACTTTGATAGGTGTTGCAGCTGCTAATGGCGGCCTTCAAGCCGAGCACGGTGTCATTCGTGATACTACTACTAACCTATAAGATGAGCATTCCATCTTATCATTAAAAAAGAGCCTGATCGGCTCTTTTTTTATGGTTCATTCATTCTAAAGGAGATCTCTATGAAACCAGCACTTCCATACGACGTAATTGTGGTTAACAACATGAAAGCCAGGGTTATTGCAAGCTTTGCAGATACTGTAGTCGCAGATTTCAAAGAATTTCAAGAGGTTGGTCCCCAGCACGAAAGACAAGTCATCAAACATGGTGCTTACACTATCGTTAAAGGGATCACAATAAAAACAAATAGGAAGATCCCCTTGCTTTTCGCAGGGGAGTCTTTTTCATTAATTGGCAGACAGGCCTCTCGCGTTAAAAATAGCGCCGATCGTCTTTGCGTTTCTGCCTCCGTACAGCTGCTGGTCCGCTTGTTTGATCGCATGTGCTCCATCAATAAACGTTGCATTTGGCGTGAGCGACCAATGGGATTGAAGGATGATTTTAGTTGCTGCGTCCCTTCCGAGGGCACTCGCCAGTTCATAAAGAGGCTGAGACCAAATCTCTCCATCCGCATGGACTTCACCCACAGCATCTTTCGGGTACACTTTGTTTTCATCCAGTCTTCTTAAACAAGGCGGATTTGATGATGAGTAGGAAGTTGAATCCCATTCTGCCACACAGGCATGTCCAAATCCACCCGCTGTAAAGGAATCTTCATACGTTGCTCCCAGGAAGTCTCCAAATCCCTCACCCATGGCTCCTCCTTCAGGTGAGTTCCCAAACCCGGGAACCTGGTTGTCCTGAATGGAATGACCATACTCGTGAGCAATGACACCTGCATCCTCTGCATCATCCACCCCGCCAGAACCGAAGGTAAGATCCATTTTCGTTGGGCTGTAGAAGGAATTATCCTGTTTATATGTGTTCACATTCGCTGTGATCGAACGATTGTTAATGTTGGTAAAACCAAGAGATTGAATGTAGCGCTGAAGTGTATCAATATGGTAGTATGCCATGACATCTTCAAATTGATTATCGGAGCGAGTGTAATTGAATATAAGGCTGGAACTTTTCGTCCTTGTTTTTGAGTTAATAGCAACAAATTGGCCTGCCAGTTTTCCTGTTCCATCAAGACCCAATAATTGAACATTTTTTAGCTGGGCGTTCAATGCTGGTGAATCGGCATCATTATTGTCTGTGAACCCTGCTGCAGTTCCGCTGGACTCCACCGGATTGGGGAGAAAAACCTGCCCTGAACCCGTTGCTTTTTGGTTTAGATCCTTTTTGTCGATTAATCTTCCATTGCCTGCATGAACAATCGCTTCCCAAGCCCCAAATGGTTCAATCGCATGAATGACGACTTTATACACAGGAATGGCTTTGCCGTTTAGGATTACATAGCCAAACGTGTTTTGGGTCGTTCCCCACTTGCCTTTTCCTTTATCCTTTATATAGTCACCGGCCTTAGACTCAGCCTGATCCTTTGTAAGCCTGTCCGATGGACGTTCAACAGAAGTATAGGCCGTATAATCTGAAACTACTAATCCAACATGTCCTTTAAGGTCGACAGTCGCCGTTAGCTGCTTGGAGAAAACCGGTGAACCGTTGACCGTCTGCTGATAACGTACATAGCTTCCCGCATCTGTTGTGACTGTCGTCACGTATTCAAGTCCTGAGAGATCATTGGCGAGGTGATATTTCGCAGCATTCTTTTTCAAATAATCATCCGCCGCTGACTTTGCGCTAAATGACTGAGCGTGTACGGTATTTACGGCCATAACATGATTGTGCCCAAGCTGCATAGAAGGGATACTGATGGATAGAACGATAGCGGCGGCTGCCACCCATGGCATATTCTTCTTTTTCATTCACCTGTCTCCTCACTATCATAATTTTCAGACTATTTAATTGTACTCTGCCAGGATGCCACGAGCAATAGACTTATTTATCTATTTTGGAATGTTTTTACAAGATTTAATGTCCATCATGATCTGTTTTAACTGCAGTTGTCATAACCGTTCCTTCTTTCGAAATTAATATGGTAAATCTATGTCTAGATGTGATTCATACCTCATCTTCACTTGTATTATGTTAGTAGCCCCAAAATGAAATCACTAGATTTATGAACTGATTTAAGCATTATGTAATTAAAAAAAGTAAGCAGCCAAACCGCTGCTTACTAATAGTGTTCAATAAACTGAACATGATCCTGTTTTAATTTATGCTGAGAGACAGGTCTTCCAACCGTACCATAATGAATCTGAACGTCCAGCACCCCTATATCCTTCATAAATTTTTTTAAATACTTTCGAACAGAAACTCTTGAAACCCCCAACTTTAAAACAAGATCATCTGTAGTAAATGGAATACTTTTCATTTCTGCGATAACCTTCCAAACCAGCCTTAAAGTCTCTTGGGATAATCCTTTCGGCAATTCCTCTGTAATCTGTTTTTTTCAACCTTATGCAAGACCAGTTGATCAAGATCCTGCTGGTTCAGCCCCGGCTAATCAGAATTTCTGTTTATAAATAATGACAGAGCGACCACTCCGCACACCAAAACCATTATCGTAAATTGGAGACTCCATTCGCCTCTTTTCAATCTCATTCACTTCTTGCTCTATCACTCATAAATAAATATACTTACATAGTTTACTCGTTTTCCCCGATTCTAGAAAACAATATATTGGTGACAGTATCGCAAAAGACCTCCTGTCTCCTCTTTACCAATAGACAGGGCGGATGGTGGAACATAGCCGTTTTAAAGACGCTCATGAAGAAATCTTTACTTGCATCCGTTTTTCAAACAAATATTTTGATAAGCAGTCTTGGTAGCAATCAGTGAAGATCCGAAAGGCTGTGAGATCACAATGGCCACCTGTCTCGCCATCATCGCCAATCTTTCCCAGCTGTTCGAACCCTGCCTGCTATTTTATGGAATATGCGTTCAGCAATCACTCGGGATCAAAAGTTCAATGTGGAAAGTGATCTGCCCAAATGGCCCCCAGCTTTCAGACGCAAAGCCACTGTTTGAGCGGATCGATCTGAAACCGATTGGAGGAGCTAAAGCCCTTGGGCTCTCCTTCATAACCTGAGCCAAACTAAAAGGACGAAACCTAAAATCGGTGTCGCCCTTGTTCAATGTTATACCGCTTTTTTATGCCGTTTGCGGAGCGATTCATCATCAGCGGGACGTTTCCACAGTATGAATCCTCCAATTAAATACAATAATGACGTAAGATAAAACAAGGCTCCAATCGTTAGAAAGTGAACCATGTATCCTGTGAGGATGATGACGAGCGCTGCCCAAATCGACGTCCATAGATGATAATGTCCAACCTTTTTTCCCGTATCATTTTTTTCCGTATGACGGGATATCGCTGTTTTTTCTGTCGTTTTCTGAACCGCTCCCAACAGCCCCATCAATATCTTAATCACGTAAACATGCCAGGTTTCCGACAACACAGGAACCAGCAGCATAAGCACTGCCATTCCCCAGGCATAGATCAGCAGGAGGGCCCGGTCACCGAACCGGTCACTCCAACTGCCGATCAACGGATGAAATATGGCGGAAGTTAAAGCAAACAAACCGTAAGCCCATCCAAATTGTGAATAGCTGTCACCCAGATTGCGAAGAAGCAGCAGATAAAAAGGAAAAGCGATGCTGCTAGCCGTGATCATGATGCTTTGTGAACGAATGAGCTGTTTATACGTCATCTCCATACTCCTTATACAAATAATTCATGAACATTTCTGACGGGTAATATTTTCTTTTTAACTCAAAAAATTGCTGCGCATTCGGATATGCACGTTCCAGCTGGCTTTGAGTGGCGAAGGGATAATAAGGCAGATAGTAGCTTCCTCCATGATCAAGAGTAATATCAATAAGCTTTCGAACTACCTTTTTCGTATCGGCAGTGCCTATCTTGCTTTTTTCCTGATTGATCCCGCGTTCATATTACCAAATACATCCATAACTGTATATAGTTTGTTTCTAGCGATAATACTGCAGGTCCACGTCAGCCAAAAAGAAAAAAACCCCGTCGGAACTCCGAACAAGGCTTTAGTCTCCTTCCTGTATGCTGTTTAGTACTTTGCCGAGTGTTTTTTTCAATTGATCTAATTCAGGCCCGTAGATGTTCATATTTTCAAGAAGGGCTCCAGGTATGCACGCTGCTTTTTCACGAAGGCTTTCACCTTTTTCAGTTAGCGATACTATTACACTTCGCTCATCCTGCTTGGAACGCTGCCTTATGATCAGCTCGTGGGCTTCCATGCGTTTCAGCATGGGGGTCAAAGTGCCTGAATCCAGATACAGCTTCTCACCGAGTTCCTTTACGGAGAGTTCGTTCTTTTCCCAAAGTACGAGTAACGCGAGATACTGGGGGTAAGTTACATCCAATTCCTCAAGCAACGGACGGTACTTTTTTGTGATTTCCCGGGCTGCCGCATACACCATAAAACAAATCTGATTCTCAAGCTTTAGCATGTCATTGTCCACTTTAACTCACCTCATCTCCATCCTTGTTCCTACCCTCACTATATTTCAAGTAAAGTTTATCGTCAAATTAAATTGCACAAAATTTAATTGTTGACAAAAAAATAGGCGAGTGTTAAATTAACATCAAGCAATTAAGTTGTGCACAATACAAGTGGGATAAAGGGAGAGATAATCATGTTAGATTCTTTATACACAGCTAAAGCGACCGCTGACGGCGGAAGACAGGGTAAAGTGAAATCAAGTGACAGAACTCTTGATTTTGCATTGTCCATGCCAAAATCACTTGGAGGAAAAGAAGAAGCAGGTGCGACAAATCCAGAACAGCTTTTTGCTGCGGGGTATGCTGCGTGCTTCGATAGTGCACTTCAGCTCGTTGCACGCCAAGCCAGAAAACGAATGGAATCCAGCGTAACGGCAGAAGTAAGTATCGGCAGAGACACAGATGGAGGGTTCGGTCTTTCAGTTGCCCTGTACGCCGCAATTAAAGGGGCCAGTCAGGAAGAAGCAGAGCAGCTGGTCGAACAGGCACACCAAGTATGCCCTTACTCTAAGGCAACCCGAGGAAATATCGAAGTAAACCTTCACGTTACAGTCCAATAAGAAAAGAAGCCAGCCCTACATATTTATGGGCTGGCTTCTTTTTATGGGCAAATGCAGTGACTTTTAACAAGCACTCCGTTATAGTAAGCTCACCATTGAAACAACTTGCATCACATATAGAATATTCATTCTCCTATATAATTACGAGCTTTGGGAGAATTCAGGAATCGATGGGATTGGCATATTATTCGGTTCGCTGCAAAACCTACTGAACGAACATCAAGCCGCTGATCGATTCTCGCCTGGTGCCAGGCACCAAGAATCAATAGAAAGGGTGCATTCCATGATATACTTAAGTATTTTAGACCAAGTTCCGGTACCAAAAGGCCGGGATGCGGCAGAGGCGATATACCAAAGTGTTCAGCTGGCCAAACTTGCAGAAGAACTGGGATATAAACGGTATTGGTTCGCCGAACATCACAGTACAAAAGGTTTAGCGAGCTCCGCCCCAGAGATATTGATGGCTCATGCGGCGGCTCGGACCCATTCCATCCGGCTCGGTTCCGGTGCCGTCCTTCTTCCGCAATACAGCCCTTTTAAGGTGGCTGAAACTTTTCATCAGCTTGAGGCTTTGTATCCCGGAAGAATAGACCTCGGAGTTGGCCGTTCCCCCGGTGGAACGAAGAAAACAAGACTTGCCTTAACGGACAGCATCCCAAAAAGCTTAACAGAATTTCCCCGGCAGCTTCAGGATTTGTTCTTTTACTTAACAGGCACTCTTCCATCTGATCATCCTTCTTATGGTATAAAGGCATCTCCTGTTGTTCCGTCGTCCCCGGCCTTGTGGGAGCTTGGGCTTGGAGAAAACAGCGCCAGGCAGGCAGCGGATCTTGGAATCGGCTACGTATTTGGCCATTTTATTCATCCCGGGCGGGGACAGGAGGCTTTCCAAGCCTATTATGAAGGCTTCAAGCCGTCTACGCTCTTGGAAGAGCCTTCAGGAATAACCGCTATCTTTGTAATCTGCGGCGAAACCGATGAGCATGCAGAAGAGCTGGCCTTAAGCCAGGACTTATGGCTGCTTCGCGTTGAAAAAGGACTCGACAGCAGAATTCCGACCATTGAAGAAGCCAAATCTTATACATTCTTACCGGACGATATTGAAAAGATGAAAGCTAACAGAAATCGAATGGTGATCGGTTCTCCAGAAACGGTCAGAAAAAAACTGATGTTGCTGTCAGAACAGTATCAGACTCGCGAATTTATGGTTCTCACGAATGTTTATTCGTTTGAAGAACGAAAAAAGTCTTATGAAAGATTGGCTCGTTTACAATTTTGAATGTGGACAATAAGCAAAAAAAGAGACCCGGTAAAGGTCTCTTTCTTATTTATAGATTTTCACACGGTCTGCAAGCGGCTGAAATTCCTTTTCACCCGGAGTTGCCACAGGTTTTCCGAATGGCATTTGTGCGATAAGCTTCCAGTTTTCTGGAACATTCCACTCTTGTTTTACTTCCTCATCGATGATTGGGTTGTAATGCTGAAGAGACGCGCCGAAGCCTTCATTTTCAAGTGCTGTCCAAACGACAAATTGCAGCATTCCGGAGGAGTGGTTGGACCAGATTGGGAAATTGTCTGCATAAGCAGCAAATGCCTCTTGAAGACCTCCTACTACTTTTTGGTCTTCAAAGAATAAGATCGTACCATATCCGCTTCCGAATGCATTCATTTTTTCTTCAGTCGGGGCAAATTGATCGGCTGGAACGATGCCACGAAGGGTTTCTTTTGTAATATTCCACAGCGTATCGTGGTGATCGCCGAGCAATACGACAACACGTGCGCTTTGTGAATTAAAAGAAGATGGTGTGTATTTTACCGCATGATCGATGATTTCCTTAATTCTTTCATCAGAAACTACGGCATCCTTACTAATTCCATAATAGGAGCGCCTTTCTTGGACTGCAGTTAAAAAATCTTTGGCCATATGTTTTTACCTCCACTAAATGAACAAGTATTCATTATATATTACTTTATGTAAGTAAGTGTAAATATTATATTTTATTACGTCAAGTACTAAGTTTAAATAAAATAAGCATCTCTTCATGGTTAACCATCTCTCATACCGGGAATTCTTTTTAAAACGAAATTAAGGAGGGCATTGGCATGAGTAACTATGAGGTAAAAACCTTTTATTTTGAGGACGATGGATTCATCCCCAACCATCCAGAGTGGCCGGTAGTGTTCTATGAGGGGGTATTAACTGAAAACGCTCACGAGGCTGAATTCATTTTTAATGAGAATAACTGGCTCAACAGCTGGCGCAACGGCATTTTTGATTATCATCACTATCACAGCAATTCCCATGAAGTACTTGGAGTCATTTCTGGTTTTGCTACTGTAAAAATTGGAGGAAAGTCCGGATGTGAGCTGCAGATTCACACTGGAGATGTAATGGTTCTGCCAGCTGGAACGGGACATATGAAAATTGACTCCAGTGCGGATTTCCAAGTCGCTGGTGCTTATCCCAACGGAAATGATTATAATCTGATGCGAGGAGTGGACGGTGAGCGCCCTGATGTAATAGATGAGATACGAACGGTTGCCATCCCGGAAACAGATCCTGTGTTTGGCGTGGAAGGCCCATTGTTTCACCATTGGCAAAAGGAAAATAAAAAAAGCCCGAATCATCGTTGATTCGGGCTTTTATCACGCCAGGGATTCAGGAGGCAGGCTCGGTTCCTTAATTCCCGATTCTCCACTGTATTTATTTTTTGTCCTAACTAGTGAAATAACAGCGATAACTACGCCGCCTACGGTATCCGCAACAAGATCAACCATTGTGTCACTGTTTCCTCCGCCCTGAAGCGTCATATTGAAGAACTGATCCATACTGAACTCATACATCTCCCATATCACTCCGCCAAGAACGGCAAATGAAAGCACGAACCAAAAGACCAGCCATGGTGAAATGTGAGTCCCTCCCTCCCGATGAACGAGCCGCTCGTAAAGCGCGACGGCAACGAAAGCAAGCAGAGCCCCGCTCAGCAGATGCAGAAATGTATCCCACCAGCCCAGTCCATAAAAATGAAGGATAGATCCTAAATATTGGGATGCAAAAAGAAAAGCTAGATAGGACAGCAATATGGGCAAATTAAACTTTAATTTGGTAAATCGGGCAAGACCAAGCGGTATTGCTCCGCACAAAACTCCCCCCAATGCTACTTGATAGCTGTGGACCTCCCCTTTTGGGAAGTAATAAAAAAACAAGATGGCCATAAAGACGGTATAAGCCAAACTGATCAAAAGAACCCATTTTCGTTTCATTCATTCACCTCCTGCTCTTATAAATTATTTCCTCCCATGGCAGAAATATGAATAATCCGGATGAAAACATTAAAACAGGCCTGAAATCTATGAAAGATCTCAGACCTGTTTCATGGTTGAATCTATTGTTTTGTCGTATCGATTTGTTCACGAAGGGGCTGGATGACATTCATATCCACATCATAGGTTTTCCCTTTGTAAACGACTTTAGCGTTCTTGTCCCCGTCCTTGCCTGTAATCTTTACACTCTTACTTTGAATAACGAAGCTTCCGTCCTTCTTTTCCACATGTTTGGCATCATCCATCTCTTTTTTGAAAACGGGTTCTATGGTTTTTTCGTACGCTGTCGATGCAGAATTTACTCCTTGCTTTCCGAGGTCCATAATTTGGTTTGGACTTACTCCAAAAATGAAGATTGCGATAATGGCGATCACTCCAAAGATAAGGGCCGCACGCAAAGCAAGCTTAAACAAAAATACAAATATGATAATCGCCAGCACTGCCAGTATGACAAGCATTAAATGATCTTCAATCCAAGCCATGGTTTTGTCTTCCCTTCTCCTTTTACCAATGTAATTACCCGGTTGTCTAAAAAAATAGACAAGGAAAGAAATTCCTTTTTATGAAACGTTGGCTTTTTGCAGGCTTGAGTGCTTTTTTGCTTTTGAAACATAGCTATGAAGCATCATCCCCATCATGATTAATGCCATGCCAATCCAGGAAAGCGCGGAGGGGAGCGGCAAAGATAACAGCCACATTTCACCGATAGCCGCAAATAGAACTTCTACAGATTGAGTCGCTTCCACTGCAGCCAGCTGCTGAACGTTCCCCCTGACGAGATCTGTGGCATAAAAGAACAGCACGGTAGCGATGACTCCAGAAGAAAGAGCAACCAAGGCAGACTGAAAGGTTTGGGCCCTTGTTGGCAAACCATCTGCCCACAAGCCGTAAACAGCGAGGATGATCCATAAAGGCAGGCTTGCAAGAGTCATGCCAAGCACCCGCTGATAAGCATCCAATCTTCCACCGCATATCTCCATCATTTTTCTGTTGCCGAGCGGATATGCAAAAGAAGCTGCCAGGACAGGAAGCACACCAAGCAACACATCGTTAAAAGACAGTGTTCTTGCTTGTTCGATCTGCATCAATACTATACCGAGCAGTATAATTAATGACATGGACAGTCCCTTAAAGGGAATCTTGCCTCTTACCGTTTGAAGCCCATTGGATGTCTGAACCTGTTCTTTGAAAAAAGGAACGAGAAGTGAACCTGAGATGATCGTGATCTGCCATGTACCCGCGATCAGCCAGCCTGGTTCATAGGCTGCCGCAAAACAAATGGGACCATAAAACAGGCCGAATCCCACCATGCTCCATAACAGCCAGCTTTTCGGATGTTCTTTCATGATGTGCATGAGCTGGGTAAGGTTTCCCCTCCACGCTACAATAAGCAGCAGAAGAGGGACCATAAAGAAATAACGAAGGGAAGCGCTCCATATCCAGCTTCCGCCAGATAACTCCATTAACCGGTTGAGCACAAACGTAAAAGCAAAAAAGAAAGCGGAACAAACACCGATGATGACTGGCCGCATCGAAGACACCTCACTTTTTATTGTTGAATCAGCAATTCTCCGAGACTCAGCCAGTTTTTTTCCGTAAGGAGGGCCGCCTTCTCACTATCTTTATCTATGCACGCCTGAATGATCTGTTCATGCTGCAGGACTGAATTTATCCCTTTTAATGAACCGAACTGAGCCATTTCCAATCGACGGATCTTAGATGTGCTTCTCTCGAGCGCCTTTAACAGCTCTTGATTACCGGCAACCGTTAGAAATACTAGGTGAAATCCTTCGTCCGCTTCGATAGCAGCGATGATGTTCTTTTCCACCATAGACGACTTCAGCCTTTGATTTTGGATCTTTAATTCCTTGATGTCGTTTTCCCTTAAGAGCGGAACGGCGATTCTAGCAGCCAGGGCATGCAATGCCGCTACTACGGTGAAAGCCTGATATGCCTCCTCTACTTTTAGTGGTGCCACCCTGGTTGAAGATCCTGGCATTGCTTCAATAAGCCCTTCATCCTCGAGCCTTTTCAGGGCCTCCCTTACCGGGGTCCGGCTAATGCCGAATTTCTCCGCAAGATCTTTGTCATGCAGCCGTTCCTCCGGTTTGAGTTCCAGTGAAAGGATCGCATTCTTTAAATGAACGTATACTTCTTCTCTTAATGATAATCGTTTAATCGGTTGGATGTTTTTCATAAAACCAATATATCGCATATCAATTGATTAGACAATAAGAAAACCAGTGCTCAATCCACTGGTCACCTGAATACTATTCTTTCCCGTCTGTATACGACTTCACCATTATCTACATCTCCTGTCGGAAGGTATCCCAGTCCTTCGTATAATGCAGCAGCCTTCACATTGTCTTGATGGACGGTAAGCCGTGTTTCGCGGCAATGAGGAAATCTTTCCTCAATCCAGGAGATCATTTCTATCACTGCCTTTTTTCCGTAGCCTTTCCCTTGATGCTGCTCATCAATGAGAAAACCATTGATCCAATACATGTTATCACTGTGTTCTTCATAGGCATGCATAATGAACCCTGCCATTATTCCTTCTGCATAGATGGCAAACGGAAGATACACCACACCGTCTCCGTCTGGCTTAAAATAGACTTTGGCCAGCGATACGGCGACAGCAGGCACTAAATGCTCCTGCTCTTTTTTCACTTTTAACCGGACCGCCTCTTCCCAGTTGCCCCGATTGACAGGCTTTAACTCGATCATGAGGTTTTCCCCCCGCTAGTTTACTGTAATGGTGCCAGGCACCCTTAAAAAAACGGCTCTGCCAATGAGGCAGAGCCGATATCGAATTTATGCTGTTTTTCGGAACTTCCCTGAAATTCCGATCGCAAATGAAATAATCGTTGTGATCAATAAAGCTTCTGTAATGGAGCTTAATACTGTATTAAATGACATAACGCTGTATATTTGAATCGATACTCCGATCGGAACGCCGAAAAGAAGAACGACAGAACCAAATATCGCATTCTTAAACGTAAACAGTGATGTGCGGTGTGCCCAGTCCAATACACGCAAGCTTAATACCCAGAACATGCTGATCAATGACCAGAAAAATAGGATAGAAGCTACGAATGAATGAGAAGTCAATCCGAACAGCACGTGTTCAGAGTAAAGGCTGATATTTAAAAAGACTTCGATCGTCTGATAAGCACCAACACCGAACAAAAGAATGAGGTGGATTAAAGCAAACTCCATACCTTTTTGCCCGCGGATTCTCCGTTTCAATGAATTCATCATCTTTCCCCCAAAAAATGACTTAATGGTTATCTTCTTATCATACAAAAAAAGATTTAGATTTTAAACCTGTTTTTTTAAATTTTTTGCAAAATAACGTTAATTAGTAATATTGTACTATTTTTTAAACAGTGCCGTCAAGAAGTCCTCTACACCAAACATGGCACTTCCAGCTTCCATAACGTTCATTCTTCGGCACTCGACCGCTGTAAAGGTGCTGAAAATGGTTTTTAGCTTATCCTCCGTGTACCCAAGCCCCCCCTTGTAATGAACGTTCTTGGTACACTCCCCAGTCTGAAATCTCCGCACCTCCTAAACGGCCACCCGGCATATAACACGTCAAGGCGAAATGGCCGCCTGGTTTTAAAGATCTGCCTGCCAGCTCCACATAGCTCAGCCGTCGATGGGGAGCGAGGTGATGAAAACATCCTGAATCATAGATAATGTCATAGGAGCCCTTTTTCGATATCCAAGTCAAAGATATTCTTATGAATAAAACGTATTGGAAGCTTTAGTTGCCTTGCGCGTTCTTCTCCCCAGTTCAATGCCTCTCTCGACAGGTCCACCGCATCCACCGTGCACCCTCTTTGAGCAAGATAAATCGCACTCCTTCCCGGTCCGCAGCCTAATTCAAGCGCTCGTCCCGGCTTTAAACAGCCTTTCTCGAAATATCCGACGAGGTTTTCATCAGGTACATTATGAAAAAAAGGTATCTTTTTTTCACGGTGTCGATAAAATTCGTCCCAAAAAGGTACCGGGTCTCTCCATAAAGAATCCAGCATCCTCATGACATCCTCATGATTTAAGATGAGTTCTGATTGATTCATATGATCTTCTCTCCAAACTTAGTCAAATCTCCTTCCTGTTTCTATTTCAATAAAAACGCTCAAAACCCTTTATTAACCAATAAGAACGAAACTTAAATAAACTTTTTATACGCCGCTTAAGTGTCTGTAAGTGGGCATCTATATGATTAACAGTTCTTTTAATCCCGGTGTATTACCGATCTCATTCTCTTTTAAAAAGCCTCTTACAACAACTCACAGAGCAAGAGCGGTTTTGGGGGAAATGAAACTAAAATAAAATAAAAAAGAGCCGTTGGCGGCTCTCCTGTACTCTTTCATTCTATTTTATAAGAGGGTCTCAGCTCCATCGATATAAATTTCCGTTCCTGAAATATGGCTCGAACGTTCAGAAGCCAGGAATAAAACGAGATCAGCCACTTGCTCGGGTTCCCCCGGCTTATGCTCCAGCGGCTGGTGCCCTTCCGGATAATTCACAGGAATCGTAATTTCTTTTACCTCTTCTGTTGTATGTGTATTTTGGCCGATGTTGGTTTGAATGGCACCAGGGCAGATCGCATTGACTCGGATCTTATACCGGGCTAGCTCAAGAGCAGCCATTTTCATAAAAGCCACCTGCGCTGCCTTTGTTGAGCTGTAGGCCGCCATCCCGAATCCATGAAATGTCCGATTCCCGTTTATGGAACTGGTGATCACAATGCTCCCTCCCTCTTTCTTCAGATAAGGTATGGAGTGTTTGACGGTTAAAAAGGTGCCGTTTAAGTTGGTAGAAATGGTGGCGTTCCATTGTTCAAGTGATAACTTTTCAATGGGAGCGAGCGTCCCGTTAATTCCGGCGTTAGCAAAAAGTACGTCCAGCCTTCCCCACTTCTGTATCGTTTGCTCTATTCCTTGCTGCACCTCTTGCGGGTTAGATACATCCACT
This sequence comes from Fictibacillus sp. NRS-1165, assembly GCF_050468105.1. Lineage (NCBI taxonomy): Bacteria > Bacillati > Bacillota > Bacilli > Caryophanales > Fictibacillaceae > Fictibacillus > Fictibacillus sp. NRS-1165. The sequence goes on along the minus strand of NZ_JBDPNU010000083.1, from coordinate 1,556 downwards.
CCTGAAGACATCGCCTCTCCGCCTGAATTCCTGATTTCCTCCGCCACCTCTTCTGACCGTTCTTCTTTTACGTCCATCACACAAACCTTCATGCCTTCCTTTGCAAAAGCGATGGCTGACGCTCTTCCAATCCCTGAGCCTCCCCCAGTAACTATCGCTACTCTTCCTGCTTCAGTTTGATAGATACCCATCATTGTGTTCCTCCTCGTTTTTCTATTAATATACCCGTTTATTTTGATTTTTTTGGATAAAAACAATTTTCGCAAATTGTGGTTTGCAATCTTTGTTCCACCTGCCGGACTAGAAGGAATCGACTGGTAACTATTGTTTATGCATCATAAGAACTTGAGGGAGAGGAAAAACTGGTATACCCTTTATTTAGGGAGTGAAATTAATGAGTGAAAACATTTAAGTAATTGAAAATGCTTTGGAGCCATTGATTGTTCATTCAAAATTAAAAATCATTTATAGTAATGTGCTACACTTAAAAGCTATACAACTAGGCAAAGACTTAAACGGCATTTCAACATTTTCCAATGTAAGAGATGCATTGTACCTAGGTGTAAAGTATGATTGAATAGGCATAAGCAAACAGGTCCCGCCATCTCTCAAGTTGAGCTAATCGCCGGAACCTGCTTTTTGTTATGAACGGAGTAGATTTTCAAGAGCTCTTGCATTTTCTTTTGCCGTAGTGGCAAGATCTTTTTCAAAATGCTCCTGTTCCACAATGAACCATAATACACTGAATTGATTGCCCTTTTTAACGATAGACTCTAAATCCAATTCTCCTTTTCCCAAAATCGTGCTTTGTTTCTCGGTTCCTTTTACAGCCATGTCCTTCATATGCAAAGTAACAAGCCGTTCACCAAGCCGGTCCATAAACTGAACTGGGTCGTATCCTGAATAGGCCGCCCAATAGCAGTCCAATTCAAAAGAAACAAGGGATGGATCCGTTTCATTCAATAAAATATCGTAGCCTGTTTCCCCCCCATGATCTACAAACTCGAAATCATGGTTATGATAACCTAAGTTCAATCCTTCACGATTTAATAAATACCCGGCGTGATTTAACGTTTCAGCCGCTCGTTTATAATCGTCAATGTTTTTCCGATGTTCTTCTATTAAATAAGCCAGGACCAATAAGTCATTTCCGAGCATCTGATTGTATTCAATCTGCCGCTTAAGTTCATCTTCCTTAAGCTGATCAAGCCCGATGTGGCTCCCCGCCGGTTTCAGATCATAATGATCCAGCGCCTGCTTTAATGCCTTTGCAGAAGTGTCATGATACCCGGCGAACTGAGCCCCTTTATAACCCCATGATGAAACTTGCTTTAATGTACCAATAAAATCTTTTTCACAAAGCTCTCTTATCGTGTAAAGCTGCAACCCTCTTTTCTGCATCTCTTCATTCCTCCTTTATCACCAATGAAACTATACGAGATAATCTTATGAAATAGTATGGGACGACACAATGTATTTTTGAAATATTCTTAAAAATATATCAGGCATCATCATACAAAAAAACCGCCTGCCCTGTAGACTGACCTAGCGATTTG
>NZ_JBDPNU010000082.1:0-39309 GCF_050468105.1 Fictibacillus sp. NRS-1165 | reverse complement strand
GGCCTGAGTCCGGTTCAATACCGGACCCAGGCCCAAGAAGCCGCCTAATATTTTTGTCTAACTTTTTGGGTTCAGATCACTGGACGCCGTTTTTATTATTTTACTTCTAAAATTCTAACACTGATTTCTCCGCCTGGGGTTTGCACAGTAACCTGATCTCCCACTTTTTTTCCAAGCAGGCTTTTCGCCATTGGAGAATCGTTTGAAATTTTACCTTCGAACGGATCTGCTTCCGCGCTCCCAACGATCATGTATGTTTCTTCGTCCCCATCAGGAAGTTCCAGGAACTTGACAGATTTCCCAATGGATACACTGTCTCCTGAAGCTTTATTTTCCTCAATAATCACGGCATCCCGGACCATTTTTTCCAACTGAACAATTCTCGCTTCAACGAATGCCTGTTCATCTTTCGCTGCATCATATTCAGAGTTCTCTGAGAGGTCACCGAAACTTCGGGCAACTTTTATACGCTCAACCACTTCTTTGCGCTTTTCGGTTTTGAGATATTCTAATTCATTTTCTAATTTTTGCTTGCCTTCCAGCGTCATATAATGCTTTTTCTCTTCTGACATCCTATATTCACTCCTTCAATTAATCAGTACCCTTGATAACTATATATGTCGTCAAACAGATCTGATATGTATATCGGATTCTTACACCTTACTAAAAAATAAAGCGCTTGCCAAATTTATTGGCTTCAAAAAATCGAACCATGCGGAAAAAATGAGGGCTTGGCCTCATTTTTTTAAGATCGCTTTTTCTTCAAGGATCGTTTGAATTTTGGTGACCATCAAATCGATCGCTACACGATTTTGTCCGCCTTCCGGGATAATAATATCTGCATACCGTTTTGTTGGTTCGATAAACTGGTTATGCATCGGACGGACTACCGATGTATACTGATCGATAACGGATTCAAGCGTGCGCCCTCTGTCACGGGTATCTCTTACCATACGGCGGATAATACGCACATCAGCATCCGTATCGACAAACAGCTTGATATCCATGAGGTCCCTAAGACGCTCATCTTCCAAAATTAAAATACCTTCAAGAATGATTACATCTTTCGGTTCAACTGGGATAATTTTATCACTTCTTGTATGTGCTGTATAGTCATAAACCGGCTTTTCAATGGATTTATATTCCAAAAGTTCATTTATTTGATGAATAAGCAATTCATTATCAAAAGCCAGAGGATGATCATAATTCGTTTTCAGACGCTCGTCCATCGTCTTATCGGATTGGTCTCTATAGTATGAATCCTGTTCTATGATGAGAATCGACTGATCGGCAAACTGGCGGTAGATTTCTTTGGCTACTGTGGTTTTCCCAGAGCCAGAACCCCCGGCTACCCCTATGACAATCGGTTTTTGTACCATGTTCTTTCTCCTTCCAAATCTCTCTAACGGTGCTCTTTATCCTTTTTCACGCTGATCGCAATGCCGTCTCCAACAGGTAAAATAGCGGTAGTATACTCTTCGTGGTGCATAAGAAATTCATTGTAGGATCGAATTTTCCTGATCAGGGATGCAAGCCTCCTCGTTCCTACCCCACTGTCATCGGCGACGTATCCTTTAAACAGAATGTTATCTGAAATCATGACGCCTTTAGGCTTAAGCATTTTTCCATAATTCTCAAAAAAACGCTGGTACTGTCCTTTTGCTGCATCTATAAACACAACATCGTAGGGTGCGTGCTTTTCCGCTTCTGCTGTTAATTCATTGGCGTCACCCAGCAATACAGTAATGCGTTCAGAAAGCTCAAATTTCTTTATATTGGCGACAGCCTGCTCAAATCGTTCCGTATCTTTCTCAATGGTAACGATCGACGCATTCGGTACAGCTTCTGCCATACGAATTGCCGAATACCCTATGGCTGTTCCTACTTCTAAAATTCTCTGCGGCTGAATGATCCGAAGCTGCTGCAGGAGGGCTTCTATGCCAACGAGTTCCATGATCGGAACACCGTGCTCTTTTGCAAACTCTTCTATTTCTACAATTCTTGGATCTCGATCAGGAATCAATGCTTCTATATATTCCTGGATTACTTTTGTGATCAAGGCGATGCCTCCTAACTTAACCGGAATATTATATCATAAAAGCATCATATCGTGTTTTCTTTTTAGCTTTTCCTTACGTGTGCCTGCCATTCATTCCGGTATTTTTGAACGATTTTCGTATGTTCCTTGTAAGTTTTAGTATAGATCACTTGTCCATTAGGGCGAGCATAGAAAAAATAATACCCGGATGGCTGTGGGTTCAACGCCGCTTTTATGGACTGTTCACCTGGTGAAGCAACCGGACCGATGGGGAGCCCGGGGTATTTGTACGTATTGTATGGCGAATCGAACTTCAACTCTTTGTAAAGTAATTGTACTTTAAAGTTTTTACGTGCATATTTAACAGTCGGATCAGAATCAAGTGTCATTTTCTTTTTTAACCGGTTGTAAAAGACACCCGAAATTTTTGGCCGGTCTTCCGGCCGTTGAGCTTCCTCTTCGATCATCGAGGCCAGGGTCAGCACTTCATATGGTTTCTTCTTGCTTTTTTGCAGTTGAGCGTGGTATGTATCCATTACTCTTTGCGTTTTATCTACCATTTTCTTAACGACAGCTTTTACATCAGGCTGTTTCTCATCAAACTCATATTTTGCAGGAAATAAATACCCTTCCAGCGGATAATAGACCTTCTTGTCATAAACCTTGTTGTCTATGATCGGAAACTGGGCCTGAAGCTGTTTTACAAACGCTCTGTCATTCATGATCTTCATGACTTGTTCTTTAGTTTGGCCCGTGTTTTTTGCCACTGTTTCGGCAATCTGAGGGACAATAAATCCTTCAGGAATGGTAAAGGATGTTTCAGGATGGCGAAAAACTTTACCGTTCTTTAAGGCAGCAATGAGCTGATCCACATTCATCGAAGGCTTAAGGTCATATACACCCGCCTGAAGATTGCCTGATTCTTTATATTTGGCATACACCTGGAAGACCAAGCTGCTCGTGATCAGCCCTTTGCTCTCCAGAATCCCTCCTATCGTTGAAACGGAAGAGCCTATCGGTATATCGACTGTAATCTTTTTATCGTTATTCGGATCTGAGGGTCCAAGCGCATCTTTTATGTATGTATATCCATATACAGCACCTGCTGCAATGAGCACAAAAATCAGCAGTAGAACTCTTGCGGTTTTTTTCTTCTTATTCTTCCGGCCGGAATCAAGCGGGTCTCCGGAAACCGTGTTCAGTATTAACACTTTTGTTTCTCTCCTTTCATCTGCTTAATTATACTGATAAGTAAAAATCATGTCTAGCTTCCATAATTAAGAAAATTGGTTTCAAATTCCCATTAAGACTTTAGTATGTTCTAAAGCACAAAAAAAAAGCAGCTAAAGTATAACTTTAGCTGCTAAGCGCTTTATTTCTATTCTTCGTCTTGAAATGCGTTAAGAGTTTCTTCGATCATTTGCCATTCTTCGTCAGTTTCCAGCGGGAAAAGCTCGATATCATCTTCTCCATCACCCTTGTCCACAAAACGGAACGGGAAAACTTCCTGCTCGTCGCTTTCATCATCCTGGTCGTCTCCAGCAGGAACGAGCAAAATGTAGGAATGGCCGGTTGGAGTAGTGCTTCCGTCAATCGTCATTAGTACTTCAAACAGGTTTTCTTCTCCGTCTTCTCCTGGAATGATAATGTGTTCTTTTTCTTCGTTTGCCATTTGAATCACCTCAATTTTTTGATTGGCGGCTGTCTAAGTAACCTTGCAGAATCAAAACCGCTGCCATCTTGTCAATCACTTTCTTCCTCTTCTTTCGGCTGATGTCTGCTGATATCAGCATTTTTTCAGCAGCCATAGTCGTTAACCGCTCGTCCCATAAAACGACGGGGAGTTCATACCGCTTTTCTGCCTCCCTGGCAAATTCTTGGCATGCTTCACCGCTCGGACCAATGGTTCCGTTCATGTTTTTCGGTAAACCGACTACAATTTCTTCAACTTCGTACTGTTTGACCCACTCGCCAATACGTTCAAAGACTTCGTCGGGCTGATGCGGTTTTCTCCTGACCGTTTCAATCCCTTGAGCCGTCCAGCCCATGGCATCGCTGACGGCCACTCCAACCGTGTGGGAACCGACATCAAGTCCAAGAATTCTGGTCATTAGAGAGAATCCTTTTCCTTTGTATCAAGATAGGATTTAACCAGTTCTTCAATAAGTTCATCTCGTTCAATTTTACGAATCATCGTTCTGGCATCCTTATGGCGCGGAATATAGGCTGGGTCTCCTGATAACAGATACCCGACAATTTGATTGATCGGGTTATAGCCTTTTTCCTGCAGTGCTTCATAAACGGAGAAAAGCACTTTTTGTACATTCGGATCCATTGAATCGTCATGAAAATTGAACTTCATAGTTTTATCCATAGAACTCACGGCCAACACCTCTTTCTCTAACTTCTCCCTTTGGACTGACTGTATTTTTCCCTTTATACAGTCATTGTACCCTTAATGCAGTGATTAGCAAACAGATTTCACTGCTTCAATCACCGATTCTAATGCAGATTCCAATTTCTCAGGATCTTTTCCTCCGGCCTGGGCCATGTCAGGACGGCCCCCGCCGCCTCCGCCGCAGCGTGTAGCGACTTCCTTTACAAGATTGCCGGCATGGTACCCTTTTGGGATCAAATCTTTCGTTACACCGGCTACAATGTTTACTTTATCATTATTTACTGCTCCAAGTACTACAATTCCACTTGAAAGTTTATTTTTTAAATCGTCCACAATGGATCGTAATCCATTCATATCTGTGGCATTCACTTTTTTAACGATAAGGGAAACGCCATTTACTTCTACTTTTTCGTTGATCAGGCTTCCTGCTTCTAAGTTGCCTAATTTGGCGGAGAGGGATTCTTTTTCATGCTGAAGATCACGAACTTGGCTTTGCAGTGCTTCAACCCGATGCGGTACTTCTTTCGTATTCGTTTTCAGCACAGCAGCAGCATTTCTTAGAATCTGAACCTGCTCTTTCATTGCCTGGTAGGCTTCTTGTCCGGTAACTGCTTCAATCCTTCTTGTTCCTGCTCCTATTCCTGTTTCAGAAAGAATCTTGAACAATCCGATTTCAGATGTATTATTGACATGGCATCCTCCGCAAAGCTCGAGGCTGTAATCCCCGATCTTTACCACACGTACCACCTTCCCATACTTCTCACCGAACAGAGCCATTGCCCCCATCGCTTTGGCTTCGTCGATCGGTTTCAACATCTTGTAAACAGTGATCGTCTTCCATATCTTCTGATTAACGATGTCTTCAATGCGCTCCAATTCTTCAGCAGATATACTGCCGAAGTGAGAAAAGTCGAATCTGAGCCTTCCCGGGGCAACTAGTGAACCCGCCTGATTAACATGAGTTCCCAGTACATCCTTCAATGCCTGATGCAGTAGGTGTGTCGCCGTATGATTTTTTACGATTGCCGCACGTTTTTCAGCATCAACCTGAGCAACGACCTCAATTCCCTTGCGCAGGGTTCCTTTTAACACCGTTACAGTATGAAGGTTCTGGCCGTTTGGCGCCTTTTGTACATCCTTCACCTGCAGCTCTGCGCCTTCTGCGATCATGGTTCCCTGATCGGCAACCTGGCCCCCGCTTTCAGCGTAGAATGGAGTGATGTCCAGGATGACCTGGCCTTCTTCTCCTTCGCTGAGGAGGTCGACACGCTCACCGTTTTGAAGAGTTTCCAGCACTTTTGATGTGCTTCTTTCTTCTTCATAGCCGATAAATTCACTGTTTGTTTTAATGTCGCTAAGGACGCCGCCCTGTACTTGCATGGAATCCACATCCTGGCGCGCAGATCGTGCACGTTCACGCTGAGCTTCCATTTCTTTTTCAAAACCGGCAAGGTCCACTTCCATGTTGTGTTCAGCAGCATACTCTTCTGTTAGTTCGAAAGGAAATCCGAATGTATCATACAGTTTAAACGCATCTTTCCCTGCAATCATACTGCTGCCGGATGCCTTTTCTTTTTGGATGACTTCTTCGAGAATGGCCAACCCTTCATTAATCGTTTCATGGAAACGTTCCTCTTCATTCTTGATCACACGCTGAATAAAAGGAACTTTCTCCTTCACGTCAGGGTAAAAATCAATCATGATATCTGCAACAGTCGGAACGAGTTCAAACATGAACGGACGATCTAAACCGATCTGTTTAGCAAATCGGATCGCTCTTCTAATCAGACGGCGAAGAATGTAGCCCCGGCCTTCATTGGAAGGCAGTGCGTTGTCTGAGACAGCGAATGCAACGGTACGGATATGGTCAGCAATGACTTTAAACGCTGTATCCGTTTCCTTGCTTTCTCCATACTTGCTGCCTGAAAGCTTTTCAGTCAGCTGGATGACAGGAATGAATAGGTCTGTATCGTAGTTGGTCGGAACATCCTGGATGACAGAAACCATCCTCTCTAGACCCATTCCAGTATCAATATTCTTTTTCGGAAGCGGAGTATAGGTACCATCCGGGTTATGGTTAAACTCGGAGAAAACAAGGTTCCAAACCTCCAGATACCTGTCATTTTCTCCACCCGGGTATAGTTCCGGATCTTTAGGGTCATTCCCGTATTTCTCTCCGCGGTCATAGAAGATCTCGGTATTCGGTCCGCTTGGCCCTTCGCCGATATCCCAGAAGTTCCCTTCAAGACGAATGATTCGTTCTGCAGGAACTCCTACCGTTTTATTCCAGATTTCAAAGGCTTCATCATCTTCCGGATGAATGGTTACAGAAAGCAATTCAGGATCAAAGCCAATCCATTTAGGATCTGTTAGAAACTCCCAGGCCCATAGGATGGCCTCTTCCTTAAAATAGTCACCAATGGAGAAGTTCCCAAGCATCTCAAAAAACGTGTGGTGCCTTGCTGTGACTCCTACATTCTCAATATCATTGGTTCGGATTGATTTTTGCGCATTTACGATTCTCGGATTCTCAGGAATGACCCTTCCGTCAAAGTATTTTTTCAGAGTTGCCACTCCACTGTTAATCCAAAGTAAAGACGGATCTTCGTGAGGGACGAGTGACGCACTCGGCTCCACACTATGGCCCTTCTCCTGGAAAAAATCAAGAAACATTTGTCTTACTTGAGCAGATGTTAGTGTTTTCATCTTTCCGAGCTCCTTTCTTCATTAAAAAGCGTAAGCGATTTGCACTGCAGCTAAATATTTCGCGCGTTTAAAACAAAAAAACTCCCGTTCCTGATTCGCATCAGGGACGAGAGTTGTTATTCACGCGGTACCACCCTGGTTATGATCTCACTTCATGGGAAATCATCACCTTATGTAAACCGTAACGGGGTTTAACCGGCAGGCATTAACTGCACTCGGGAGTAGCTTTCCGTTCCTCTACCTTTAGAAACCTTTCAGCCAGGGGTCTCCTCTCTATAAAAGAGCTGGAACGTACTTATCTCCATCATCGCTTTGCTATATCTTGCAGTAAGTATAAATCCTTCTAGGGCATTTTGTCAATCTTTGCCGTAAGTCTGTGGTCGCGGATATGAACCAATATGACTTTAAGTATTGAGAACACAGGAACAGCGAGAATCAAACCAAGAATTCCACCGATCTCCCCTCCCGCAAGAAGAGCCAGTATAATCAACGCAGGGTGGATATGAAGGCTCCTCCCAACAATGAGGGGACCTAAAATATTGCCTTCAATAAATTGAAGCACCAGCATGATTCCCGATACAATGAGTACCATCTTAACAGAGATCGTAAAAGCAATGAATACAACCGGGATCGCCCCGAGTATAGGTCCAAAATAGGGAATGACGTCTGTAATGGCAATGATGATGCCTAAAATAATCGGATAGGGCATCCCTGCCAGCCACAGAGCCAGCACAGCGGCTGCCCCAAGCAGACTGCCGACAAAAAGCTGTCCGCGGATATACCCGCCCAATGACCGGTCAATATCCTTCAATAAGTGTATTCCTTCTTTTCTCCACTTATTTGGCGTTATATACCAGCATACTTGCTTGATGCTGTTAATATCCTTAAGAAAATAAAAGACAAGAAACGGAATGATAATCAACACAAAGAAATAATCGACGATTTTCTTTATTGAAGCGATCACATTGGCTGCACTCTTCTCCAGGTAATGTTCGCCGGATTGAATATAATCCTCGATGCGGAGATGGATGGAACGAGGAAGGCGGGAGGTGTGATGATCTACTTCAAGCAGCCAGCTTCGGTACGTTTTTGATATGGCGGGTATATTGGATACGAGCTCCCGTATTTGAAGCACCATATATGGAATGCCTTTGTAAACCGCATATCCGATTCCTCCAAAAAACAGAATATAGATGAGCAGAATCGCAAGCGTCCTCGGCATACCCCAGTGATGCAGTTTTTCAACGAGCGGATGAAGCAGATAGGTGATGAACACCGCAATAAAAAAAGGAATAAAGACCGCTTTTAACGTTTTAAGCACCGGCGTCCAGAAAGGAGAGAGCTTCAGCAGCAGCCAGCCGCAAAGAAATAAAAGGACCAGCAAGGACAGGCGGATGGTCCACTTCATATAATTTTCCCGATGTATGGTAATCACCTCCATCTTTATTGTTGCCACAACCCCTATTTTCATGAAAAAAAGTCCATGCTTTTTTAGCATGGACCTTCATTTCTTTAATAAATGGCTTTTGCCAGTCTCTTGCGCATTTTTCTTACTCTTTTAGAGGATAAAAGGTCATTCATCCCCATTAAGTTCATCCCGTTTTTTCGGGAAGATCTCATTCCGTAGAAAGCTGCCCAGATACCTAGAGCGAGTACGGGTTTAAAAAAGCTGTTCATGTTGTCACCCACCCATTCATTAAGATCGCGTAACATTTATTGTGCATCGGCATTAAAGGATAAATCTTGATCTTCAAAAAGATCATCGAGCGACGTCAGACTGCCATCCTCTTCCACTTGATGAAGGGATAGCATCCCATTAACAATGGACAGTTCAATAAAACAATTCCAGCAATAATACTGATTGATACCAATCTTGCCAATATCCTTGCAGCTGCAGTTCGGGCATTGCATGAGGGGGTCCTCCTTTATAGCACTTATCGTACAAAAAGTGCCTGCTTTCCTATGTTTAACGGCTCATGGGAATAGATGAGAGATCTTCCATCCGTCCAATCGGAAAACAAACCTTTTGTCACTTCAACTGCTACAATCGTGCCCCAATCATGAGAGAAATATACATCCTCAACCACGGCTTCCGTATGACCCTCCTTTGAAAGGAGTGCCTGTCTTACGATACAGCATGGATGTTGTATCATCGTGAAAGTACCCTCTTTACGGGAGGGTATCTTGTACGGTTTGCAGCTGCAAAGCAATACGGAATCCCGGCTGCCCATTTCTGCCGAGGCGAATGGCACAAACTTCTTTCGAAAGGAAAGCTTATTTTCACTTATGATGAAACCAAGCACATTTCCTTTAGAATCAGCCACCACGTCCTGCACCCTGCCGATGGATTTTTGGCTTGCGGCATGCACAGCTCTTCGTCCTTTTAAAAAAGAAAATGTTCGCAAAGTAACCCCCACCCTTCCGAACATTTCTTATCATTCCACGATCTTTATGGGTTCATCCTTGAAACGTTTTCCAAGTTAAACTGGGTGAGCCTTTCCTTGAGCCTTGAATATCTTGCTGATTCATCATTGCGCTGAACTGCAAGCTCAAAGGCTGATTCCTCGCCGCACAGAATCAGAAATTCCCGGCTTCTCGTAATTCCCGTATAGATCAAATTTCTCCTTAGCATTCGGAAGTAGCTTTTCACCACAGGCAGAATGACAATCGGAAACTCGCTTCCCTGAGACTTATGGATGGAACAGCAATAAGCATGAGTAATATGATGAAAATCAGAACGTGTATAAACGACTTCCACCTCATCAAATGCAACCACGAGCTGGTCTTCCTTATCCGTCGTTTCTTTCGCATAGATGATCGATACGATTTCTCCCATGTCCCCGTTATATACATGATCTTCTGGCTGGTTAACCAGCTGCAGGACTTTATCACCGACACGGAACACCGACTGTTGTATGTTCAATTCACGCTTTTGCGGCCCTGGGGGGTTAAAGAGCTCCTGTAGTGATTGATTTAAAATGTCAATACCTGCGTTGCCCTTGTACATTGGAGCCAGTACTTGAATGTCTCGTGCCGTATACCCTTTCTGCCTTGCGTTTTGGCACACTTGTTTAACCACCTCAAGCACTTGCTGCGGCTGGCAGGAAAAGAAACTTCGATCCGCCTTTCTCTGTTTCAGATCATTCGGAAGCATGCCGTTTTTCATATGATGGGCAAGTTCAATAATGGAGGACCCTTCTGCCTGCCTGTAGATATCTTTAAGCTCCACGGTCGGAATGACATTGGCTGCGATCAGGTCCCGCAGCACTTGGCCCGGCCCAACAGACGGCAGCTGATCCTCATCCCCTACGATGATTACCTGAATATTGCCTGGAACGGCCTTAAAAAGGGCATGAGCAAGCCAAATATCAACCATGGACATCTCATCTACAATGAGCAGCTTACCCTCCAACGGATTCTCATCACTATGTTCAAAGCTGGCTCCGCCTTTCCAGCCCAGGAGACGATGAATCGTAAACGCGGGTATTCCCGTGGATTCTGACATCCGTTTGGCTGCTCTCCCGGTCGGCGCAACAAGGAGGACAGGAAATGGCTCGTCTTTTTTATAGGATGAAGGATCCAAAGAGACACCATGCAGTTCTGCATATACCTCAACGATTCCTTTAATTACGGTAGTTTTCCCGGTCCCCGGACCTCCTGTGAGCACCATGACAGGAGAGAAGATGGCAGTCTCGATAGCCTGCTTTTGGGATGGTGCATACTCGATTCCCAGTCGATCCTCCAGATCTCCCAGTGCTTTCAGAAATTCAGAATGAGGAAAAGCGTCCTTATACTCTTCCTGGCCGGCAATGCCTGTCACTGATTCAGCCAGCCCCTTTTCTGAATAAAAAAGGGACGGCAAATAGAGTCTGTCATCCTCCATTACAATCTTCTGTTCATCCCTCAAAGCTTCTATCTCACGAAAAATATCTCCATCGCTTAGCGGTGCCTCCCCATTCGTGAGCAGTTTTTTCACTTCTTCCATCACATGCTCTGAGGGAAGATAAACATGGCCTGCATCCGTTCCCCGCTCTTGAAGGATGTAGAGACAGCCCGCTCTGATTCGTTCAGGATGATTGTAGGACAGCCCAATTCCCTTTCCGAGCTCATCGGCCCGCTGAAAACCAATGCCCTCTATATCATAAATGAGCTGATAAGGATTATTCTGAATGATATGAAGTGCTTCTTCCTTATACGTTTGGTAAATCTTCATCGAGAGCTGAGGCCCTATGCCAAATGGGTTCAATGTCACCATAACCTGTTCAAGCCCCTGATGCTCGATGAGTACGCCGTATAAATTCTTTGCTTTTTCTTCATTTAGATGGGGAATGCCGTTTAGGACATCCGGATTTTCCAAAATTGCAGAAATCGCATTCTCCCCCAGATGATTAACAATTGCTTCTGCAGTTTTTTTGCCGATCCCATGAAACAGGTCGCCTGACAGGTATTGAACCATCCCCTCTTTCGTCTGCGGCATGTCTTTACGGAATTGCGTTACATGATACTGTTTTCCATACTTCGGATGTTCTTTAAAATGCCCGAAAAAAATATACCGTTCGTCCTGATAGAGCGGCGGCAGCGTACCTGTAATGACCGCCTCTTTCTCATCGTAGGATTCGTTCGTCTCATGGACGCGGATTCGAGCGACTGTATACAAGTTATCCTGATTAAAAAAAATCGTTGTCAGCAGTGAGCCTTTTATATATTTCGCCTGTTCATCGAATAAATCGAAAGAAGACTGTTTATCCATCTTTGGTCTCCTGACTTTTTAAAAATTATTGCCTTTTGTTTTCCACGTTCTTTTTCCCATTTGCAGCAAGGTAATGATCGGGCTGAATGCTGAGGGCATGGCTGAATGCTTCTAGGGCAGCGTCCGGTTCATCAAAATAAACATGAGCAACACCAAGATTGTAAAAAGCATCGGCATGTCCCGGATCTTTTTCCGTCACCGTTAAAAAAACGTCCTTTGCCTGTTTAACCTGCTCAAGCTGAGCGAGGCACAGACCATATTGAAAAAGAGATTCTATATCGCTTTCGTTCATTTCGTATGCACGCAGAAAATGCGGAACGGCCCTGATATGTTCTCCTTTTTGGACAAAGCACATTCCGAGCATAAAATGAACGTCGCCTTCCTGTATCCCATTTTGGAGCGCCTTCAGAAAAAACTTTCCGGCTTGTTCAAATCTATCCATCTGATAGAAAGCGATGCCCATACTGTAAACCGCTGCACCAGCCTCCGGATCAAGCTCCAGCGCTTTTTCAAAAAAGACCAAAGCTTTCTCATACTCGTGCACAGCCGACAGCAAGTTTCCATAATTAATATAAGGCACGGGGTTTCCTGGGTCCTTTTCAATCTGCTCTTCCAATGCTTTCGCCGTTTCTTCTAATTTGCCCTTTTTAAAATAGTCCTGTTCCACTGCTTTCCTCCTGAAATCTGTTCTGATTAAAGTATATCAAAGAATGGTTTTCATTAATAAAAAACCAGTCCTTTTCTATACAAAGGACTGGTCTGATTTATAGATAAGAAATAGGTTCCCCGTTTTTGATTACCTCATCAATGGTAGCCCCTCCAAGGCAAACGTCTCCGTCATAGAAGACGACCGCTTGGCCAGGAGTTATAGCCCGCTGGGGTTCATCAAAAACAACCTCAAGGGTGCCATTATCCAATTGAGTGACAGTTACCCCTTTATCTGGCTGACGGTATCGGAATTTCGCGGTACAATGGAATGTTTCCATTGGCTTCAAACTGACCCAGCTTGGTTTCACTGCTACAAGACTTTCACTGTAGAGCGCTTCATGATCAAAGCCCTGTTCAACGAAAAGCACGTTTTGTTTCAAGTCTTTTCCTACCACAAACCACGGATCTCCGCTTCCACCGATGCCAAGGCCATGCCGCTGGCCGATCGTATAATACATCAATCCATCATGTTTGCCTTTTACTTCCCCGTCAAGTGTTCTCATCTCACCTGGTTTTGCCGGCAGATAATTACTGAGAAATTCTTTAAAATCCCGTTCACCAATAAAACAGATGCCCGTAGAATCCTTTTTCTTTGCGGTTGCCAGTCCTGCTTCAGCGGCTATCTTACGGATCTCAGGCTTGTTCAATTCGCCGATCGGGAACATGGTTTTCGCGATCTGCTCCTGTGAAAGCTGATTGAGGAAATAGGTTTGGTCTTTGTTCTCATCCACACCGCGAAGCATTTTTACTTCTCCGTCTTCTTCAACAACACGGGCATAGTGGCCTGTTGCTACATAATCCGCGCCAAGGCTCATGGCATGATCAAGAAATGCCTTAAATTTAATTTCTTTGTTGCATATCACATCCGGATTCGGTGTTCTTCCGGCTTTATATTCTTCAAGGAAATAGGTGAAGACCTTATCCCAATATTCTTTTTCAAAGTTTACAGCATAATAAGGTATTCCGATTTGGTTCGCTACCGCAATCACATCATTGTAATCCTCGGTTGCGGTACAGACCCCAAATTCATCGGTATCATCCCAGTTTTTCATAAAGATTCCGATAACGTCGTAGCCTTGCTGTTTAAGCAGCAGCGCCGCTACAGAAGAATCCACACCGCCGGACATCCCAATGACGACGCGTGTTTCTTCAGGTGATTTTGATTGTCGCGTTGACATTCGTTCACCCCCCTTTCATTTTCAAAATAGAGTTTACCTTATTTTTGCAGACGTTTCACTATTTTTGCTGTCTCACGTGCGGTTTTCTCGATCTGTTCTTGTGTATTATAAAGTCCAAAGCTGAACCGGACAGCATTCTTCGTTCGGTCAGTCTTTCCGAACATCGCTGTGAGCACATGCGAAGGCTCAATCGATCCTGCCGTACAAGCAGAACCGCTAGAGGCTGCAATGCCGGCTAAATCCAGGTTCACGAGCAGCACTTCTGTCTTTACACCCGGGAAACTGACATTTAAAATATGAGGCAGACTATGCTCGGCTGAACCGTTCAACAAATACTCAATGCCTTCTTCCTTAAAGATGGACAGCATCGTCTTTTTAAAGCCTTCATATTTTTCTGCTCTTTGATGGCCTTCTTCAGCCATGATAGAAATGGCCTTGGCGAATCCCGCTATCCCTGCAACGTTTTCAGTTCCTGCCCGGCGCTTCCGCTCTTGTTCTCCTCCAAAAAAAGAAGGTGCAATGGATACACCATCTGCGATATAGAGGAAACCGGTCCCCTTTGGTCCATTGATCTTGTGTCCCGAAACGCTGAGAAGATCCACCTGTAATTCTTGGACGTTCAGTGGAAGAACACCGTATGCCTGCACAGCATCCGTATGGAAATAGGCCTGATGCTCCTTCAAAATCTCGCCGATCGTTTGAATATCCTGAATCGTTCCCACTTCATTGTTTCCATACATGATGCTTACGAGAATCGTATCTTCTCTCAAGGCTTCTTTTAAAGCTTGGATTGAAATTCTCCCTGCTTCATCAACAGGTAGGAACGTTACCTCAAACCCTTGGCGTTGCAGTTCTTCGCAGGCGTGAAGGACGGCATGATGCTCGATCTGTGTGGAGATGATATGTTTTCCCTGTCCGCTGTTCGCATAAGCCGTGCCAAAAATGGCCGCATTGTCCGCTTCTGTTCCGCCGCTCGTAAACATAATATGGCTGGGTTGAGCCCCAATGCTTTTTGCCGCTGTCACTCTTGCTTCATCAAGCAGCTGGCGTGTTTTTCTGCCAAATTGATGAATACTGGAGGGATTTCCGAAGTGTTCCGTAAAATAAGGCAGCATTTCCTGGACAACATCCGGATGGATGGGTGACGTTGCCGCATGGTCTACATAGATGCGATCCATAAGATCACCTGCTTTCTATTCATTCACTAAATATAAAACATGTAGGAGTCTTGTTCTCCTTCACCTTGATAGTTCGCAAGGTCGTACAAAGTCGTGTTATCGAGTACATTTTTTACAGCATCACGGATTTTTATCCAAAGATCGCGTTTTGCCGGCTCCTCATCTTCCATTACCTCAACCGGGCTGATCGGTCCCTCAAGAACACGGATAATGTCACCTGCTGTGATGGTTTTCGCATCTTTAGCAAGAACGTAGCCTCCATAAGCACCTCTGATACTTTTAACAAGCCCTGCATTCCGCAGCGGGGAAATCAGCTGCTCCAGATAATGTTCAGACAAACTGTGTTCTTTTGCGATCAGTTTTAAGGCGATTGGCCCCTCACCGTGCTTTTTTGCCAATGCCATCATGATGGTCAAGCCGTAACGGCCCTTTGTTGAAATCTTCATCATACACACTCCGTTCTATCCAATAGTTAACGATTTTTTACAGAAAGGCAAGGTTTAACCCACGATGATGCCGATGGATATACAATACAGAATGGTTCCCAGGGAAACCGGTCCCTTTAACAGCCAGCCTGCGGCCAAAACAAAAAGTTCCATGACAAGTCTGATGCTGGCAAGTTTTTTGCCGGTTTTCTCCGTTAAGGCCAGCATTAAGCTGTTCCGCGGTCCTACTCCGCAGTCGCTTGCAATATACAGCCCCATTCCAATTCCGTTGATAGCCGGACCTGCAGCCAGCATGATCAGACTGCCTGCAGTGGAATCCGGTGACTAAAAAAATGGGAGCATTAAGTAGCCATCAATAAATATTCCGACAAACACCCATGTTCAGGAAGGCGCCTGCCTGAGGCCGTTTTCTAGTAAGCCATGATGTGGCACCAATAATCAAAAATCCAATAATAATCGACCATGTACTGATCGACAAACCAAACTGATAATATAAACCGATATGTAGTACATCCCACGGAGCATTGCCTAGATTGGTTCTTATCATGAGCGATATTCCAAACGACATGATCAATAGCCCCATAAAAAAGACAAACCATTTAACAAAGAAAGGTTTTGCGGGGCTGTTGATGGTTCTCATTAGTTTAACCTTTCCTTTGCCTGTTTTTGCACATAAACCCAAACTATTATAGCATGAAGCAGCTTATTCTTGCATTCATATGAACGGTATAGTACCTTTTGGTTACTGAAGAATGCGTTGCAGAATGAATAGATTTAACCGGATGCGTGCGCTTTTTTCTATGGTACGGATATAGGAGGATACAGATGGATTTATTCAGCGATCATCACTCTCATGAAAAAAAAGCAATGGGCCCCCTCGCCAGCCGGATGCGGCCCCGATCCATAAAAGAATTTATCGGGCAGTCCCACATTGTAGGTGAAGGTAAGCTTTTAAGAAGAGCCATTGAAGCGGACCAGCTCACCCCGATGATTTTTTTTGGACCACCCGGAACAGGGAAAACGACATTGGCAAAAATCATCGCAAATTCCACTTCTGCCTATTTTGAGCAGTTAAACGCCGTTACTTCCGGAGTGGCTGATATCAAAAGGGTAACGAGTGAAGCGAAAGAAAGGCTGTTGATGGATGAAAAGAAAACGGTGCTGTTTATTGATGAAATCCATCGTTTTAATAAAAGCCAGCAGGATGCCCTTCTTCCCTTTGTAGAAGACGGAACCGTTATCCTCATCGGTGCAACGACAGAAAGTCCAATGTTTGAGATTAACCCGGCATTACTTTCCAGATCAAGGCTGTTCCGTTTTGAACATTTAACCGATGAACATACACGCTCCATCATCCTCCATACACTCGAAGATAAAGAGAAAGGCTATGGAAAATACAATATTAAAATGGAAGAGGATGCCCTTGGCCACCTTGTGTCCGTAGCCAATGGAGATGCCCGGACTGCCCTGAACGCCCTGGAACTCGCAGTTCTCACGACAAAACCGGATGATTCCGGCCAGATTCACATCACCTTGGAAATTGCTGAAGAAAGCATCCAGCAAAGGGTGCTGCAGTACGACAAAAAGGGGGACAACCATTATGATACTATCTCTGCTTTTATAAAGAGCATCCGAGGTTCCGATCCTGATGCTGCCCTATACTGGCTGGCCAAAATGATTTATGCCGGTGAAGATCCTCGATTTATTGCCCGCAGGATTTATGTCCATGCAGCTGAAGATATAGGCCTTGCGGATCCTAACGCCCTGCTTGTCGCCCAGGCTGCCGCGTATGCGGTTGATTTTGTCGGGATGCCTGAAGCCCGGATTCCGTTGGCAGAAGCCGTTGTTTATCTTGCTACCGCGCCAAAAAGCAACGCTGTCATCATGGGGATTGATCATGCGATGGAGGCAGTAAAAAAAGAAAAGAGCGGCCAAGTGCCTATTCATTTGCGTGATGCGCATTATAAAGGGGCCAGCCAGCTGGGTCATGGAAAAGATTATAAATATCCGCATAATTTTCCTGATGGATATGTCGTTCAGCAATATTTGCCGGACCACTTGAAGAATAAAACCTTTTACGAGCCTACCGTCAGAGGCTTTGAAAAAAGCATACAGAAAAGGCTGGACTACTTTAATGACAGAAAACGAAGGGAAACCTAATCTAGCACTCTGTTAACAAAAAACTAGCAAATTTTACATTGCACGTATAGAATCCTCTCCTTTTGCTCAAAATGAGAACATAAACTCGTATATTATGAATCAAGGAGAGGATAGATGTGATAAAAGTAAGACAGGATGCCTGGTCTGAAGAAGATGATCTGCTTCTGGCCGAAACGGTATTGCGCCATGTGCGCGAAGGCAGTACGCAGCTTCATGCCTTTGAAGAGGTCGGCGATAAACTGGAGCGCACAAGCGCTGCCGTGGGTTTTCGTTGGAATGCCATCGTAAGGAAAAAATATGAACAAGCGTTGAAGATCGCCAAAAAACAGCGAAAAGAAAGGCAGCGTGCGATCGCTAAAGACCAGCAGCAAAGCAAACCTTTAAAAACTCCGGTTAAGCAAGCTGTACCCGAAGATGATGAAGTGTATCATCCTGAAGAATTTTTCAGAACACCCTTCACTGCTTCTGTCCAGCAGCCTGAAATCGCGGAACCTTCTTATACTGCTGCATCCATACCATCAATGCAAACCGTCCATCCGGCGTATCCGAGTCAGCAGAAAGAGAGTTTAAGCCTCAATGATGTCATTGCCTATTTATCAGAGATCAATAGAAACGGCCTTGCCAATGGGCGTATCGAGGGCGAAAACGCCACCCTGAAAAAACAAAACGAAGAGCTTTTCCATCAAAATCAGAAGCTGACTGAGCAATTGAATAAGATGGAAAAGGACTTTGCAGCCATGAAAGAAGATTATCAGGCACTGCTGCAAATCATGGACCGGGCACGAAGAATGGTCCTGCTGCAGGATGATGCCGCCGACAACCAGAGTTTCAGAATGGACAAAAACGGTAACCTTGAAAAGCTTGCAAAATAAAAGAGCCGCTGATTACAGCGGCTCTTTATTGTGTTAGATTACTTCATTCTATTGATGGAAATTTTATGTGTTTCCAGCAGCTTGTTCACCACATGCCCTGCCATGAAAAGACCCGATACAGACGGTACGAACGAATTGGAGGAAGGCGGCATTTTGGCTTTTCTAATCCCAGGGGCATTCTCAGGAACAATTTTTTCTCTAATATCTTCCCTGATCTGCACCGGTGTTTCATCGGAGAAAACGACTGTCACTCCCTTATGGATACCTTCCTTCCGGAGACGCTGTCTCACTACCCTTGCAATGGGGTCATACGACGTTTTGGAAATATCAGTAATCCTTAGTCTGGTCGGATCCAGTTTGTTGGCCACACCCATGCTTGAAATGATCGGAATATTTCTGGACAGGCATTCTTTGGCAAGATGCACTTTATACGTTATTGTATCTGAAGCATCGACAACAAAATCCAGTTCGTACGCGAAAAACTGCTCATACGTCTCTTCTGTATAAAACATTTGTAATGCAATCACTTCGCATTCGGGATTAATATCCGCGATACGCTGTTTCATAAGTTCCACTTTTGACTGGCCGACCGTTGAAAGCAAAGCATGGATCTGCCGGTTGACATTCGTTATATCCACAACGTCTTTATCCACCAGGATGAGTTTGCCGATACCTGCGCGAGCAAGTGCTTCAGCCGAAAAAGAACCGACTCCTCCGATACCAAGGATTGCAACGGTGCTTCCTTTTAAAGCCGCTAAGCCATCTTCGCCAATGGCGAGCTCATTTCTTGAAAACTGATGTAACATGAACCTTCTCCTTTCGAAACTAGAAAAGCGCAAGTGACTGGCTAAGTCCAACAAGCGCTGGAATACTTAATATTATTTCTGCCCTAGCCTGCTGAAGGCAGGCCTTGCTTCATTACAGCTTACTTCCTACAAAGGATATACTATTTCCCAGTCTTGTACAACCTTTACTCAAAACTTAAGGATAAAACAATAAAAACCCGGGCCATCGCCCGGGTTTTTCTATATTCACACATTATATAAGTGGTTGGATGAGAGTCCCAACTGTGCCGTCATTTCCTAAGTTTTGAACCTGCTCTCGCAGGTGGGTGCCCTGTTCCGCAATTAATGCGTCCTCTACGAGAAGGCTTGCACGCTTTGCAGAAACACTAGCTCCCGAATAAAAAGTGTTGGCTCAAAACATTCGGTCTTAACGAACACATCAGGACTCTTATTGGTATAAATCATACCACATCATTTTCTTGAAAACAAGCGAATCACAACCTGTTATTTAAATTTTCTAACAGTTCAAACTTCTTTCCTATGCCTTTTGTCCGTTGTCTTTTTCGACTTTTACAGCAAGATGAAGTTCATCCAGCTGTCTATCACTAACATGTGAAGGAGCATTCGTTAACAAGCAGCTTGCGCTTGCTGTTTTCGGGAAGGCGATGGTATCTCTCAAGTTGTTTCTTCCTGCAAGAATCATTACGAGACGGTCAAGTCCTAAAGCAATTCCTCCATGAGGCGGTGTGCCATATTCAAAGGCATCCATTAAGAAGCCAAACTCTTCTTTTGCCGCCTCTTCAGAGAATCCGAGCGTCTTGAACATTTTTTCCTGAAGATCCCGCTGATAGATACGCTGTGAACCGCCGCCAAGCTCGTATCCATTTAACACAAGGTCATAGGCTTTTGCACGAACAGCTCCAGGATTGCTCTCAAGCAGATCAAGATCTTCTTCTTTCGGCATCGTAAACGGGTGGTGAAGAGCAACATAACGGTTTGCATCTTCATCGAATTCAACAAGCGGGAAATCGACAACCCAAAGGAAATTCAGCACGCTTTCGTCGATGAGATCAAGGTCTTTACCCAGCTTCAGGCGAAGCGCTCCAAGAGCATCTGCAACGACCTTTTTGCTGTCTGCGACAAACAGGAATAAATCGCCTTCTCCACCTTCTAAAGCAGCAAGCAAGCTGTGCTTTTCTTCATCTGTAAAGAATTTCGCAATCGGCCCTTTGAGTTCATTCCCTTCAAACTTGAGCCACGCCAATCCTTTAGCACCGTACCGTTTCACATAATCCGTAAGCAGGTCGATGTCTTTTCGGGAGTAATTGCCGGCTTGCCCTTTTACGTTGATGGCTTTTACTTCTCCGCCATCTAAAACGGTTGAAGCAAAAACTTTAAATCCGGAGTTCTTTACGATTTCCGAAACATTGATCAATTCCATGCCAAAACGAGTATCGGGTTTGTCAGATCCATAGCGCTCCATTGCTTCTGCATAAGTAAGGCGAGGCATCGGGGTCTGTACCGAGAAACCCCGGATCTCACCAGCCATTTGAACCATAAGGTCTTCCATCATGCTCATCAAGTCTTCTTGGCCAAGGAATGAAGTCTCAATATCGATCTGTGTAAACTCAGGCTGGCGGTCCGCCCGTAAGTCTTCATCACGGAAACAGCGGACGACTTGGAAATAGCGTTCAAATCCAGATACCATCAGGAGCTGCTTAAAGAGCTGAGGTGACTGCGGCAAAGCATAAAATTGACCTGGATGCACACGGCTTGGCACCAAATAGTCTCTGGCTCCTTCAGGCGTGCTTTTTGTCAGCATTGGTGTTTCTATCTCCATGAACTCCTGCTGATCCAGAAAATCACGAATCATTTTTGTCACACGATAGCGGAGTTTTATTGTCTCCTGCATGACGGGTCTTCTTAAATCCAGATAACGATATTTCAAGCGTACATCCTCATTGATGTCACTGTCATCTGCGATGGAAAAAGGAGGTGTTTTTGCGCTGTTGATGATTTCAAGTTCTTTGCCCTGAATTTCAATTCTGCCGGTCGGTACGTTTTCGTTGATTGTCCCCTCGTCACGCGCAATAACTGTTCCTTTTACCGCAAGTACAAACTCACTTCTTACTTTATCAGCGATGTTCAATGCTTCGCTGGAAACCTCAGGGTTAAATACAACTTGAACCTGGCCTGAACGATCGCGAAGGTCGATAAAAATTAAACCGCCAAGATCTCTTCGCTTCTGAACCCAGCCGGTTATTTTTACTTCTTGCCCGACGTGCTGCTCTGTTAAGGTTCCGCATTTATGCGTTCTTTCTGACATGTTGTTATTCCTCCTCAAATTTGCTTCAGCAGATATTCTGTAACTTGATCGAGTGCTACTTCAGACTGTTCACCGGACTTCATCTCCTTCACAGAGATGACGCCATTTGCCAGTTCATCATCTCCTAGCACCGCTACAAATTTGGCTTTTGTCCTATCTGCCGCCTTAAACTGGGCTTTCATCTTTTTATCCAGATAATCTTTATCTGCTTTCAATCCGGCTTTACGGAATTGATAGAGAAGTGACGGAGCTTTTTCTTTTGCTTGATCCCCCATCGTTACAAGGTAGCAGTCAATCGTATCTTCAATCGGCAGCTCAACACCCTCTGCATCCAAAGCAAGCAATAATCGTTCAAGGCTCATCGCAAATCCGATTCCAGGTGTCGCTGGACCGCCGACTTCTTCAGCGAGGCCGTTGTATCTTCCGCCGCCGCTTAATGTCGTGATCGCCCCGAATCCTTCCGCATCACTCATGATCTCAAAAGCGGTATGGTTATAGTAATCCAAGCCCCTAACAAGTGTCGGATCAATGACATAATCAATTCCCATCTGTGTCAGGGTCGATTTGACCGTTTCAAAGTATTTCCTTGATTCCTCGTTCAAGTAATCATGGATCGAAGGAGCCGTTTTCATCAGTTCGTGATCACGGTCCTTTTTACAGTCCAGGATTCTGAGCGGATTAGTGTGAAGACGATTCTGGCAATCATGGCAGAATTCTCCGATCCGCGGTTCAAAGTGTGCAACGAGTGCTTCTCTGTGCGCTTTACGGCTTTCTTTGTCTCCAAGCGTGTTAAGCACGAGACGAAGGCTCTTTAGCCCAAGCTCTTTATAGACATCCATCGCAAGTGCCATAACTTCTGCATCGATCGATGGATCATCACTTCCCATAGCTTCAATCCCAAATTGTACGAACTGCCGGTACCTGCCTGCCTGAGGCCTTTCATAACGAAACATGGGGCCGATGTAATATAGCTTTACAGGCTGCTGAGCGAGGCCGAATAGCTTGTTCTCGACGTAAGCCCTTACCGTGCTTGCTGTTCCTTCAGGACGCAGTGTCAAACTTCTCTCCCCGCGGTCCGTGAACGTATACATCTCTTTTTGAACGATGTCGGTTGTATCTCCTACACTTCTTAGAAAGAGTTCCGTATGTTCAAAAATCGGTGTTCTGATCTCTTTATAGTTGTATCTGCTGCAGATTTCTCGCGCTTTCTCCTCAACAAATTGCCATTTTTCAACAGTACCCGGTAAAATATCCTGGGTCCCTCTCGGAATTTGATAACCCATCCTTCATTCCTCCTTGAATCCTCGTTAATCAATGAAAAAATAAAAAACTCCCGTCCCTATTATTATCCGAAATAATAATAGGGACGGGAGTTATATACCCGCGGTGCCACCCTCGTTGAAGCTCATGCTTCCGCTCACAAAATGCAAATAACGCATGCATGCGTCCAACTCTACTGGGCATTGTCCATTTTCCGTTCGAATTGAAACCTCAGGAGTGTCTTTCACTAAATCATCATGCAGAAATGCTTGCAGCCTATGGCATTTCCTCTCTTGGCATGTGGGGTTTACCTACTTTTCTCCGTCACTGGTAATTTCATTGAATTGTTATTTATCTTACTCATCAAAAACAGCAATGTCAATCCCTTTTACAAAAAACTTTACGTCATCGTTTTATTTTTTTGCGAAGGCTGATTACACTGCGAAGAGGAACACCAAACTCTTCAGCGAGTTCCATCGTGCTTGAAGAAGCTTCCTTTTGTATAAAATCATGAAAATCAATTCCCATCAGCTGGTTGACATGGGCATTGACATGTTCTCCCTTTTCTCCGTTCCGCATTTTCATCTTCCTTTCACCTTTTACTTATCTTTTCCAAAAGGCGAAAGTTTAAAACAGCTTATTCTTTGCTGTCGAGGATGAGTGTTACCGGGCCATTGTTCGTAAACGATACATCCATCATCGCTCCAAAGATTCCGGTTTCCACTGTAATCCCTTTTTCACGGAGCAGATCATTAAATTTTTCATACAAAACAGACGCCTGATCCGGTTTGGCAGCAGCCATAAAATTCGGGCGGCGGCCCTTTCTGCAATCACCAAACAAGGTAAACTGTGAAATGGAAAGTATGGATCCTGCTACATCCAGCAGGGATAGGTTCATCTTTTCCTGTTCATCTTCAAATATGCGGAGGTTTACAGCTTTCTCAGCAAGATAAGCCGCATCCTTTTCTGTGTCTTCATGCGTCACTCCGACCAGAAGCATCAAGCCATGGCCGATCTGGCCAACGACGTTGTCTTCTACCGTAACGGCAGCTTCTGTGACGCGCTGCAGTACTATTCGCATGTCGCTCTCCTTTATGTCTATCGTTATTGCATTACACGGCGAACCGCGTAGATATCCGGGATCTGTTTGATCCGCTCTACTACTTTTTGAAGGTGGTTCACATTGTGAATGGAAATGGACATACTGATCGTCGCCATCTTGTTGCGGTCTGAACGTCCTGAAACAGCTGTAATATTCGTTTTCGTTTCACCTACAGCATGGAGTACTTCATTGAGAAGGCCTCTTCGGTCAAATCCGTTGATTTCAATATCTACGTTGTAGCTCTTCGGTTTTTCGATGCTGCCTTCCCATTCGACAGGCAGGAGTCTTACTTGAGCATCTCCGGTGTTGACGTTGACACAGTCTTTGCGGTGAACGGAGACACCGCGGCCTTTCGTTATATATCCGACAATTTCGTCGCCCGGCACAGGATTGCAGCATTTTGAAAGGCGGATAAGAAGGTTGTCGATTCCTTTTACGACAATTCCTGAATCCGTTTTTCTGGCCGATGGCAGGCTCTTTGATTCGGTGATCGCTTCAAGAATTTCTTTATTTTCCTGTTCCTGATCTTTTTTGCGGCGCAGTTTATCTGTCAGCCTTGTGGCGATCTGTGCACCCGTAATTCCGTTATATCCGACAGCAGCATACATATCTTCTTCGTTCGCAAAATTATATTTTCTGATGACCGTCTGAAGGTTTTCCTGCGTAAATACATCCTTCAGCTCGAAGCCCCGTCCGGTAACTTCTTTTTCAATCATCTCTTTTCCCTTGGCTACGTTCTCTTCACGGCGTTCTCTCTTGAAAAACTGGCGGATTTTATTTTTTGCGTGAGAGCTCTGAGTAATCTTTAGCCAGTCCTGGCTTGGACCGTATGAATGCTTACTCGTCATGATCTCAATAATATCACCGGTTTTCAGGGTATAATCGAGGGTAACCATCTTGCCGTTTACTTTGGCGCCTATGCAGCGGTTTCCGATCTCTGTATGGATGCGATACGCAAAATCCAGCGGCACCGAACCTGCAGGAAGTTCAATAACATCTCCTTTAGGAGTAAACACGAACACCATATCAGAAAATAAATCCACTTTTAGTGATTCCATGAACTCTTCGGCGTCCGCCACATCGTTCTGCCATTCAAGAATTTCTCTGAACCACGTTAACTTATTTTCAAATGTGTTGACCGGAGCTTTTTTTGATCCTTCTTTATATGCCCAGTGAGCCGCGATCCCGTATTCGGCAACCCTATGCATCTCGCTTGTACGGATCTGAACCTCAAGAGGATCTCCTTTAGGACCAATGACGGTCGTATGAAGAGACTGGTACATATTAGCTTTCGGCATAGCGATATAATCTTTAAAACGGCCTGGCATCGGCTTCCAAGCCGTATGAATGATGCCTAAAGCCGCATAGCAGTCTTTAATGTTATGAACAATGACCCTGACAGCAAGGAGATCATAGATTTCATTAAACTGTTTGTTCTGCTTCACCATTTTTCGGTAGATGCTGTAAATGTGCTTCGGACGTCCGGAAATATCCGCCTTGATCTGAACTTCAGACAGCCGGCTGCTGATCTCGCCCATGACTTCCTGGACATATTGCTCACGTTCGGCCCGCTTTTGTTTCATCAGATTAACAATCCGATAATACTGCTGTGGATTTAAGTATCGTAAAGAAACATCCTCGAGTTCCCACTTAATGGTGGAGATCCCGAGCCTGTGTGCCAGTGGAGCAAATATTTCAAGCGTTTCATTCGCTTTTTGAATCTGTTTTTCTTTTGGCATATGCTTGAGTGTCCGCATGTTATGAAGGCGGTCAGCCAGTTTGATCAAAATACAGCGGATATCTTGAGCCATTGCTACGAACATTTTACGGTGATTTTCAGCTTGCTGCTCTTCTTTTGACTTAAACTTGATCTTCTTCAGTTTTGTGACGCCATCCACGAGCATGGCCACTTCTTCATTGAACCGATCGCTGATATCCTTCAGTGTAATCGGCGTGTCTTCCACTACATCATGAAGAAACCCGGCTGCAACAGTTACCGGATCCATTTGAAGATCGACAAGAATACCAGCAACTTCCACCGGATGCTGAATGTATGGTTCACCCGATTTTCGGAACTGGCCTTCATGCGCATCTTTTGCGTATTCATACGCTTTTCGTAAAAGCTGTATATCGTCATCGGAAAGATAAGTTTCCGCGTTTTTTAATACTTCATCTATGGTCATGAAAATCACCTAACGTCAAAAATTGTATATTGCTTCTATTATCATGAAAAAATGCGAAGCTGTAAAGTAAAAACCGAAAATTGTCGAATTTCCTTTATTTACAATTCCATATGAAAAAGAAAGAGTACCCCGTCATCGGTGAGCACCCTTTCGATCTTTTAATATTGCGTTAACGTAAAAATATCATATCCGGATAACTTTTCGCGTCCATCCAAATACGTAAGTTCAATCATGAAAGCGATCCCTGCCACAACTCCACCGAGTTCTTCAACGAGCTGAATCGTCGCACCTATCGTTCCGCCTGTTGCCAGAAGATCGTCCGTGATCAGAACTCTTTGGCCAGGTCTAATAGAATCCTTGTGCATGGTCAGGACGTCTTTGCCGTATTCAAGACCATAGCTTACTTTTACCACTTCACGGGGAAGTTTTCCATCTTTTCGAACCGGCACAAAACCAAGCCCTAATTTATAAGCTACCGGGCATCCCACAATAAAGCCCCTTGCTTCCGGGCCTACAATCACATCGATGTTGAGATCCTTAGCATAATCAGCAATATCATCCACCGCTTTAGCGTAAGCTTCTCCATCTTGCATCAGTGTTGTGATGTCTTTAAACCGAATGCCCTTAAGCGGAAAATCCTCCACTACAGAGATATATTTTTTGTAATCCATCTTCTTTTTTCCTCCTGTATTAACGCCTGATTATTTCCCTGTAAACTGATCAAAGCAGTTCTTCAAATCTTGATAGGAAGAATAGACAAGTTGATTTTCAATCTCCGCTTGTTCCAATTTACTCCTATATGTATATGAATGCTTCAGGTCTTTTTTGTCAGGGCGATCATTAATCGAAATAACACCATCTTCTATTGTAACAAAATCCAGCTCAAAAAACACTTTTGACATAAAGGGCACTGCTTCACGCGACCAGCCTTTAAGTCTTGCCAGCTCTTCTCCATGTTTGTCGGCATCAAATGTTTTCCGTTTTGTTAAAAATGCATAGAACCATCTAAACTGCTCTCTTGTCGGGACAGATGAAAAGAACTGATCATTTTCCTGATGAAAGATAACATAGGTTCTTTCCGGTTCTGGATTGCTTTCCAGCAGATAAAAGAATTCTTCTCTTGTTTTCGGCACATCGAGGAAAACTACATACTTTCCTTGAAAATGAACATCCTCTTTTTCCTGCGGATAAAGGCGGATCTGATCTATCATGTCCGAAAATGCTGGATGTGACTTCGTTTCTGCATTAAAGGCAATGAACAGCACTTTGTTCTTGGGAAGACCGGCCATTTTTTTCTGTACATCCCTAATTCCCCGGAGATCAAATAATTGCCATTCCTTAACGGCCAGATCGCTTAGCATCAGCTGTGGTTTACGAAATCCGTTCCATTCATTAATCGACAGCTCTCCGACTGCTGATACAGGTGAATGGTAGCTTAGCTCGTCCATCAAAGGGCCTTTATGGAAACCGATCGCATCGAGCTTTTTTTGCCCATCAGAGAATTGGATTTTTAGATGATTCGACTGGCTGCCGATCTTCTTGATCTCACCGATTCTAACATAAGGAATGAGCACGCGGGGAGTCGGATTGTTCACGCCAAAAGGTGCCAGCTTGTTCATTTGTTCGATCGTTTCAATGGTAACCTCATCAAGGGAGCATTCCAGATCGATGAACGTGACCGGTTTAAAGTCTTCTTCTGTTAATTGTTCGCCAGCCTGCCGGTTCAGCCTGGTTCTCAGCTCTTCCAGATCACTCGCTGCCAGGGTCATGCCAGCCGCCATAGGATGCCCTCCAAAGTGCGGAAGTATATCACGGCTCAATGATAGGTTCTCAAACATATCAAAGCCTTCAATGCTCCTCGCTGATCCCTTGGCGAGACCTTTCTCTTCATCAATGCTCAACACAATCGTCGGACGGTAGAACTTTTCAACCAAGCGCGATGCAACGATTCCGATGACTCCTGCGTTCCAGCCTTCCTTGGCTACAACAAGTACATTATTTTCTTCAGGCGGATACTTCTGTTCCACCATTTCAACGGCTTCCTTTGTGATCTCGGATACGATCGTTTGCCTCGTTTTGTTCAATTGATCAATTTCAGCTGCAAGCATGGCAGCTTCCTCTTTGTCATCTGTCGTAAAAAGGTGCACGGCCGGAACCGCAGAATCAAGTCTTCCTGCTGCATTTACACGGGGGCCGATCGCAAACCCGACATGTTCTGCATTAAGCGCTGTATCTTTTAAACCAGCAACTTCAAGGAGTGCCTTTAATCCGGTCTTGGTTGTTCTCTCCAGCGCCTTTATTCCTTCTTTTGCAATGATCCGGTTTTCATCCACGAGAGGAACAAGATCCGCAATCGTTCCTATGCAGGCGATATCCAATAAGTGCAGAGGAACATTTCCCAGCAGAGCATGCGCAACTTTAAAAGCGACACCTACTCCGGCAAGCCCTTTAAAAGGATACGGACACCCTGGTTTTTTGGGATTGATAATACTATACGCATCAGGCAGAACAGGTGGCGGTTCATGATGGTCTGTGACAATGAAATCCAAGCCGATCTCTTTCGCGGCACGAGCCTCGTTTACGGCAGAAATCCCCGTATCAACTGTAATTACAAGACTGAATCCTTGTTCCTTCGCCCATCTCAATGCGGGTTCATTCGGCCCATAGCCTTCTGTAAAACGATTAGGTATGTAAAAATCAAAATTAGCGTTCAACGCCTTTAATGTATAAACCATGACAGATGTACTGCTTACCCCATCTGCATCATAATCACCAAAAACAAGAATCTTTTCCTGACCGGCAATCGCCTGTTGAATCCGGTCCACAGCTTCTTTCATCCCATCCATTAAGAAAGGATCATAGAAAGCCTCCGTTCCGGCGGATAAAAATTGTTGTGCACTTGCTTTTGTTTCCAATCCCCTTGCAACTAAAAGGTTGGCAACCAACTTCGGGATTTTTAAAGAAGAGGCCAGTTCTTGCACTTTATCTTCATCTAAAGTTTGAACATTCCACCTCGTTCGTGCATTTAACATAGAAAAATCACCTCATAACCTATTTATTATACAAAATGGGTTACAAGGTGACAATGAATTCCTAAGCCTGATTATTGGCAGATTTAAATTTTAGTTTTTTGAGCTGTCTGGATTTAAAAACAAACCATAACTGAGAGGCGATACATATGGATGCATACGTACCGAAAATGAGACCGATTAACAGTGCAATTGAGAAGTTCATGATGGACTGGTTTCCGAAGATGAGCAATGCGACTACCGTCAACACAACGGCAAATACCGTATTAATCGATCGGGTGAGTGTCTGCATGATACTGTCGTTGATCACCTTATATAGGGTCTCAACGTTTTTCACCTTCGTAAACTTCATGTTCTCACGTATCCGGTCAAACGTAATGATCGTATCATGCACAGAGTAACCTACGATGGTTAATACGGCAGCGATGAACGTCAGGTCGACTTCGAGACGCAAAATACTGAACACCGCGACAATCAGAAACGCATTATGCAACAGTCCGATTATAGCAGCCAACGACATCAGCCATTCAAAACGCAGACTGATGTAGATGATGATTCCAATGGAGGCGATCAGCACAGAGATGAGGGCATTTCTTGCCAGCTCCCGCCCTACCGTTGGTGATACCGTATTGATATTTGGCTGATCTCCATATTTTTGTTTGATCATTGTATTTACTTTTGCGACTTCTTCACGAGAGAGCATACCAACAAAAGATACCGTTGCTCTGTTACTGTTTTTGCCAGAGATTACGGGCTGGCCGTCCGGTTTAAGGCCCATCCCCTCAAAGTCCTTTGTGATTTCAGCAGCATTTAACTGCTTCCCGCTGAATTCTATTTTCGTTCCGCTTTCAAAATCAATGCTAAGCTTTAAACCTATAGTTAAAAGGCAAATAAGCCCAATGATGGTCAAAAGAGAGGAGAAAATAAAGAATTTCTTCCGTTGTTTAACAACATCAAAATGAAAATTCGGGTTTCTAAAGCTCATGTATATCACTCTCTTTCACTCCGAAGTAACCCGGTTTTTTGTTCAGGAATTTGCTGTTTACCCAGAGACCAAGCAAAATTCGGGATACATACACGTTTGTAAAGAAGCTCGTTACAACACTCACGATAAGTACGAGAGCAAATCCCTTAACGGAGCTTGTTCCGTATGCAAATAGAACTGAAGCTGTAATGATGGAAGTTAAATTCGCATCAAAGATCGGAGCAAACGAGCGCTTCGAACCTGCCTTAAAAGCGGAAGCGATGGATTTTCCTGAACGGATCTCTTCCTTAATTCTTTCAGCCGTTATAATATTTGCATCAACAGCCATACCTACCCCCAGGATAAAGGCAGCGATTCCCGGAAGAGTCAGTACTGCATCCATCCAGTCAAAGATGAGAAGATTTAAGTAGATATAGAAGCTGAGAGTTACGATAGCGATCAAGCCTGGGAACCGGTAGTAAAACGCCATGAAAAGGAAGACGAGTGCGATACCGATAATTCCGGCTGTTACTGTTTCGTTCAAAGCCTGTTTACCAAATTTAGCACCGACAGAATTTGAATAATTCTCATGCAACTTAACAGGAAGTGCGCCTGCATTCAGAATCTCAGAGAGGTTTTTCGCTTCTTCCTGGGTAAAACGGCCTTCGATAACCACCGTTTTTTGATCAAGTTCACTGTTAACAGATGGGGCTGAGATAAATTTTGGGTTTTTCTTTGTTGCCTCTTCTTTATATGAATCACCTTTCTGATAATCAAGCCAGATCACGAGCTGATTTTGTCCAGGCCCCATGTTCATGACTTTTTTGGTGACTTTTCCAAACTTATTCGGATCTTTCAGGGTCAGCTGTACAATCGGCTGATTTTGCTGGTTAAAGGTAACTTTTGAACCTCCCCCTTTAAGGTCGGAGCCATCAAGCAAAACCTTATCATTGACGTCACGGAACGTCAGCTGCGCCTGTGTAGAAAGGAGTTTTCTTGCTTTGTTCTGATCCTTGATTCCTGCAAGCTGAACACGAATCCTGTTTTTCCCTTCAATGGTGATGTTCGGCTCAGAAACACCGAGTACGTTTACCCGTCGATCAAGGGCTTGTACGGCACTTTTTAGAACATCATCTGTAATTTTTTGCCCTTCCTTGGCCGGTTTTACATCATAAAGAACTTCAAATCCCCCTTGTAAATCCAGACCGAGCTTAATATTTTTTACAATCCCCTTCGTTGTCATTCCGATCAGACCGACAATGACGGCAAAGATTATAAAAAACGTAAGTATCTTGCTCTTTTTCACCATTCTTTCTTTCCTCCTTCATGCTGCCGACACACTTTTTTACCACGATAATGAAATATGTATAGAAAAGTGCAATCTTCCCCATTATAGCGACTGTTGTTTTTTTCTGTCAATTTCAATCAGGAAACTTTGTAAAACTTTACATATTCCAATATTCTGCGGTTTTTATTGAACTTATTGTACATCTCTTTTAAACGCTTCGAGTGTCAGCCAATTCATAAAATCAGTCAGTGATAATCCTAGAATCAGACCGACGAGTATATGGAGCTTGGCTTCCTCTTTTTTCTTTTGGGCCTTACGAATGACACAATTCCATACTTCTTCTTCCGAAACACTTTCGTACCCAAGAAAATGAAACTCCTCGGCTTTACTTTGCAGAGCCGGTCCGACCTCCGTTTTCATGTCTTCAAATCTTATCACATCCAATGTTTCGTTCACCTCTCATTTGTTTTGGTGATTAAAAACAACTTGTCATTCTTTGTCCACTTTCTCCATATAAATGGGTTACACGGAAAACCGATGTCAAATTCACTTATGACAAGAAAGTAGGGCCAACTATGTCAAAACAAACCCTTATCCAGGGAACACTGCTGCTCATCCTCGCCGGATTAATCACACGAATCCTTGGGTTTATTAATCGCATCGTAGTAGCCCGGGTGATGGGACAGGAGGGCGTCGGCCTCTATATGATGGCTGTACCCACCATGCTGTTAGCTATCACCCTCACACGAATGGGGCTTCCCATTGCCATCTCCAAACTCGTCGCGGAGGCCGATGCGAAAGGCGACCGCCAAAGGATCAAAAAGATATTAATCGTCTCCCTGGCCATTACTGGTGTGCTCAGCGTCATATTCACAACAGCCATGATCGCGGCTGCTCCTATATTGTCTCATTATTTCTTTACAGACAACAGAACCTTTTACCCATTAATCGCGATAGCACCTGTCGTGCCCGTTATCGCTGTTTCTTCTGTCCTAAGAGGATACTTTCAAGGACTTCAAAACATGCGCCCGTCTGCTTACTCCCAGGTCATTGAACAGATTGTGAGGATTACGCTTGTTGCCCTTCTCACCGGACTTTTTCTTCCTTATGGAGTGGAATACGCTGCGGCTGGAGCGATGATTTCCGTCATCATCGGTGAGCTTGCTTCCTTGATCTATATGTTCTCCATGTTTAAGTTGAAAAAAAACATGAAGGTCCGAAAAGGCTTTTTCAAACAGTTGAAAGGCGGACGCTCCACATTGAACGATCTGCTCGGAATCGCTCTTCCGACCACTGGAAGCCAGCTCATCGGTTCTGTTTCCTACTTTTTTGAGCCGATCGTCGTGGCTCGGAGCCTGGCCATTGCTGGGGTGAGTACCTATGCTGCAACAAGACAATATGGCGAGCTGGCAGGATACGTTATCCCATTGCTGTACTTGCCGACCTTCATAACCTATTCGTTATCAGTTTCGCTCGTCCCTGCCATCAGCGAGGCGAACGCGAATAAAAAATATTCGCTTATTGAACACCGGCTCAACCAATCCCTTCGCCTTTCGATGCTGTCTGGAGGCATTGCAGCCGTTATCACCTTTGTTTACGCTGTCCCAATTATGGATCTGATGTATGACTCTCCTGCTTCTGCGTCTTATTTAAAGGTTATGACACCACTGTTCTTCTTCTTATACTTCCAGGGGCCGCTCCAGGCTGTTCTTCAGGCGATGAACCTCGCCAGAGCGGCCATGATGAACAGTTTGATCGGCTCAGTCGTAAAGCTGGCTGCAGTTTTCGCCCTTGCCACCAGGCCTGAGTTCGGAATCATGGGGGTTGCGTTGGCCATCGTTTTAGGTATAGTTGTCGTGACTCTCCTTCACTTCGCAAGTGTTGCCAAAGCCATCAGTTATTCGATTAAAGCAAAGGATTTTATTTACGGATTCCTCTCCATCATCATCACTGGTTTTGTTTCTCAGCTCATCTATACGTTTGTCTTCCCTCATTTTTCGAGGGTATCCGGTATGTCCCTTTGCCTCCTTTTAACCGGGATTGTATATTTATTAACGCTTCTATTTTTCCGCTTGATCAAAAGAGAAGATCTGACTCATCTTCCGCTCATCAAAAGGTGGGTCGCATAAAAAAAGCCTTTCTCATAGGAAAGGCTTTTACTCATCTTTTTTATCCACATACAGTAAACCCTTATTATTTACCGTACAGATGGAGATGTTTTTTGGATCTCGTATTCCCATCTTCCTCAATTCCTGACGGAGCCATAGTGAGGTCTTACCAAGCTTTTTCAGATGGTCCTCTTGAATTTTGCCATCCAGTATGACAGGAAAAACAAGAGGAAGCGGGCTGCGTTCATCCTCCATATCAATTTCCGGATCATCTTTCGTAAAAACGGAAAGCTTTCCAGTCGCCTCCAGTATGCCAAATTCCACATCCGCCACATTTTTAATATTATTTTCCCTTAATTGGATCAGCAGGTCATCAAAATTATAGCGCTGTTTTTTCA
The DNA here is from genome assembly GCF_050468105.1 of Fictibacillus sp. NRS-1165. Lineage (NCBI taxonomy): Bacteria > Bacillati > Bacillota > Bacilli > Caryophanales > Fictibacillaceae > Fictibacillus > Fictibacillus sp. NRS-1165. The sequence continues at coordinate 5,432 of NZ_JBDPNU010000082.1, read as the reverse complement.
TTTCATTTTCATTAATATGCCCGTTTTCGATGATGATGGAAGGTTTGCCGTCCACAATTTCCCGTACTTTTTTGCTCTTCAATGAAAGGAATGCAAGGAAAATTTGAATGAGGAACAAAACAAAAATTCCGACTAGGTGCTTGAGCATTGGTACCTGTGGGTCTTCTATCGAGATGACCGCGAGCTCAGCGATCATGATGGAAACAACAAAGTCCAGCACAGACAATTTGCCTATTTCCCGTTTTCCCATCAGGCGGAATACACCGATCAAAATAAAATAAACAAATATGGTCCTCAGAATGATTGTATAATATTCCATTGCTCTCCCTCCTTTCATTTTCATCACAGTTAGTTTTACCCAGCTGATGGAGAACATGACTCGAAGGTTTTGGTAATTGAATTAAATAATGGTCATTTTCCTTAAGGCCAGCTAAAAAATGTTCGTCTATTTTGGGGGACAGTGAATATGGATATAAGGAAGGCTTGTATGTAAAGGGGGACGAATTCAAGTGGCTGTTCGGCATATGTTTTCGGCAATGATGAAAGGTGTTGCTACGATTTTGGTTGCCATTATCATAAGCAGTCTTATTCTTTCTCTTCTTTTGCGTTTCACCTCTCTGACAGAATCTTCATTAAAATGGGTAACGACTGGTCTATCCTTTCTCTCTCTTTTTATCGGTGGATTCTTATCAGGGAAAAAGGGCAAAGAAAAAGGCATTATGCTTGGTTCAGGTACCGCACTGCTTTTTTCCTTGCTCGTCTTTTTAGTGCAATATTTAGGATATCAGACCACCTTCACCTCGATGCAATACGTGTACCACGGGATCTTCTTGCTTCTTTGTATGCTGGGAGCGATCATGGGCGTCAATTTCAGCAGTCATAAATAGAAAGGCGCAATCTCCCGATGCATCTAGAAACCTAATAAAAAAATGGCAGGAAGCAACGGGGCTTCTGCCATTTTTTATATTACTGAACGTCTCTTGCTTCACGAATCGCGTTGCGGTCAAACGTTAATGCTGAACCGTCCTTCGATTTAATAACCACCGTGTCTTCTTCCAGCACTTCAATCGTGCCATGAAGACCGCCGATCGTTACTACGTGATCACCTTTTTTCAAGCCACTCTGCATGGTTTTCACCGCTTTTTGTCTTTTCTGCTGAGGTCTGATCAGCAAAAAGTAAAAAATGACAAACATCAGTAAAATCGGTAAAAGAGAACCTAAAGAACCCATTAATTTCCCCCCTTTCTATTAGTAAAACAGGCGTCAAAAGTTTTTAGCATCGGGTTTATTAAATCCGTATTGTTCAAAAAATTCTTCTCGGAAATCAAGCAGCCTGTCCTCTCGGATGGCTTGCTTCACCTGCTCCATTAAGTTTACCAAAAAATAAAGATTGTGGTAACTTGTGAGCCTAAAACCAAATGTTTCGTTGCTCTTCACAAGATGGCGGATATAGGCACGTGAATAATTTCGACATGTGTAGCAATCGCAATTTTCATCGAGCGGCCTGAAATCGCGGGCATATTTCGCATTCCGGACCACCAGGCGCCCTTCACTGGTCATAAGCGTGCCGTTCCGTGCGATACGGGTTGGCAGCACACAGTCAAACATATCAATCCCACGGATTGCCCCGTCGATCAGTGAGTCCGGTGAGCCGACTCCCATTAAATATCTTGGTTTATTGTCAGGCAGATAAGGAGTGGTAAACTCAAGAACCCGGTTCATCACGTCCTTCGGTTCCCCAACAGAAAGACCGCCTACCGCATAGCCTGGAAAATCAAGAGAGACGAGGTCTTCTGAACTCTGACGGCGAAGATCTTCATACTCGCCCCCCTGAACGATACCAAACAGTCCCTGGTCATTCGGGCGTTCATGAGCAGCGAGGCATCGTTCTGCCCAACGGCTTGTACGCTCAACCGAGGATTTCATATACTCATACTCCGCTGGATACGGCGGACACTCATCGAATGCCATCATGATGTCAGAGCCTAAAGCATTCTGAATTTCCATGGCACCCTCAGGACTAAGAAACAGCTTTTCTCCGTTCAAATGGTTCCTGAAATGTACACCTTCTTCCGTGATCTTTCTCAGATCACTCAAGCTGAACACCTGAAAACCGCCGGAGTCTGTCAGGATGGAGCGATCCCAGTTCATAAATTTATGAAGGCCGCCTGCTTCACGGATGATCTCATGTCCTGGACGGAGCCAGAGATGATAAGTGTTGCTTAAAATAATATTGGCGCCGAGGTCTTTTAACTCTTCAGGGCTCATCGTTTTCACCGTTGCAAGTGTTCCAACCGGCATAAATACCGGAGTCTCGAATACACCATGTGGCGTATGGACTTTCCCAAGCCTTGCCCCAGACTGCTTACATGTTTTTATTAATTCATACCGGACAGCTGCTGTCATGTTTCTACTCCCCTTCTAAAATCAGCATGGCATCTCCAAAGCTAAAGAAGCGGTATCCTTCACGCACAGCTTCATTATAGGCTTTCAGGACATTTTCACGGCCTGCAAGCGCGCTGATCAGCATAATCAAAGTGGATTTTGGCAGATGGAAGTTCGTAATCATTCCGTCGATGGCCTTAAACGTATATCCCGGATAGATAAAAATGTCTGTCCATCCAGAATCCTCTTGAAATTGAACGTATTTTCCAGCGACGGTCTCCAGGGTACGGGTTGATGTTGTACCGACGGATATGATTCTGCCTCCGTTTGTTCTAACTTCATTCAAAAGTGCTGCAGTGCCTTTTGTCAGCTGGTAATATTCCGCATGCATGTCGTGTTCTTCAATGTTTTCAACCGACACAGGACGGAAAGTCCCCAGTCCAACATGAAGCGTGATAAAAGCGACATGGATTCCTTTGTTCTTAATCTCTTCAAGCAAGGATTCAGTAAAATGAAGACCCGCTGTAGGAGCTGCTGCCGACCCTTGGTGTTTGGCAAAAACCGTCTGATACCGTTCTCGCTCATCCAGCTGTTCTTTGATATAAGGAGGCAATGGCATCTCGCCTAGAGCATCCAAAATTTCATAGAAAATCCCTTCATATTGAAATTTAAAGATCCGCCCGCCCTGATCCGTTTCCTCCAGGCAGACGGCCTTGAGCAGACCGTTTCCAAAAGAAACTACAGTGCCCGGTTTTACTCGTTTCGCAGGTTTCACCAGTGTTTCCCATGTATCGCTGCCTGTTTCTTTCAGCAGTAAAATTTCAATCTTTGCTTTTGTATCTTGTTTTTCCCCGAGCAGTCTTGCCGGAAGTACTCTTGTATCATTCAGAACAAGGCAGTCTCCCGGCTTCAAATAATCGATGATATTTTTAAACGTATTGTGCTGCACCTGTCCTGTTACCAGGTCAAGCACCATGAGCCGGGAAGCCGTGCGGTCTTTCAGCGGTGTCTGAGCGATCAGCTCTTCCGGCAATTCAAAATCAAACATATTGATGTCCATTTTCTTCTCCTGTTTCTCTAACTATTTAAAACGCCCAATGACATAGAATATCAAAGACAGTACGATGCTGATGATAATCGATGTGACGATGGGAAAATAAAAAGTGGTGTTTCCTTTTTTAAAGACGATATCACCTGGAAGCTTGCCGACCAGCGTCCACAAACCTCCAGCGATGATCAAAATAACTCCCATAAGTATCAACAGACGAGAAATTCCCATTAAGGATTTGGCACCTCCATATTAAAATGCTCGTATGCAAGGGCCGTCACCACTCGTCCTCTAGGGGTTCGCTGTATAAATCCAATCTGCAGCAGGTAGGGCTCATACACATCTTCTATCGTATGAGATTCCTCACCGATCGTAGCAGAAATGGTTTCAAGGCCTACCGGTCCGCCTTTATATTTGTGGATGATCCCTTGTAATAATTTATGGTCAATATGATCCAATCCTAAACGGTCAACCTGAAGCATTTCCAGCGCCCTGTCCGCCAGGCTGATACTGATCGTATCCGTTCCATCAACTTGGGCAAAATCACGTACTCTTTTGAACAGGCGATTGGCAATCCTCGGTGTCCCTCTTGAACGGCGCGCAATCTCTTGGGCAGATGGACCGTCGATTTTCATGCCAAAAACTTCACTCGTTCGTGTGACAATTTCGGTTAACTCTTCATTAGTGTAATATTCGAGACGTGCCAGCACACCAAACCGGTCGCGTAGAGGTAAAGACAGCGAACCTGCTCGGGTAGTTGCCCCTACCAACGTGAACGGAGGGAGTTCCAGGCGTACAGACCGTGCAGTCTCACCCTTTCCGATCACAATGTCAAGGCAGAAGTCTTCCATTGCAGAATACAGCACTTCCTCAATCGCTCTGGAGAGCCGGTGAATCTCATCGATAAACAGCACATCTCCGGGTTCGAGGGCCGTCAGGATGGCTGCGAGATCTCCCGGCCGCTCGATAGCGGGGCCGCTGGTGGATCTGAAATTAACGTTCATTTCTTTAGCGATTATGGAAGCGAGTGTCGTTTTCCCAAGGCCCGGGGGGCCATATAACAAAACATGGTCTAGGGCTTCATTTCTAAGCTTAGCCGCTTGAATAAAGATATTTAAATTTTCTTTCACTTTCTCTTGGCCTATGTACTGATGCAAATATTCCGGACGCAAACTTAATTCAAAAAAGTCGTCCTTTGAGCTTTCACCCGATACTATCCTGTCGTCCAAAGCGATCACGCCCCTAATGGTTCACTAGCTTCTGCAGCGCTTTCCTTATGTATTGATCTGTTGTCAGATCTTCTTTTTTAAGGGAAGGCAGCACTTTATTGATTTCTTTCTTGGCATACCCCAATGCGGTTAAAGCCTCTACCGCTTCCTCAAGCTGTTCTGTAGTGCCGGAAACCTGGCCCGCAAATAATCCTTCCATTGGTTCTTCTGTGAAAATTGAAAGTTTTCCTTTAAGATCTAAAATCATCTGACGGGCCGTCTTCTTCCCGACTCCAGGAAATTTCACAAGAAACCCCTCATCCTCTGCTTCTATTGCATGGATGACTTGCTCGGGCTGTCCAAATGCCATGATGGCCAAGGCGCCTTTAGGGCCAATCCCCGATACATTTATTAATTTTAAGAATAAATCACGCTCTTTGCGAGTTTTAAAACCGTACAGCGCAATCAAATCTTCCCTTACATAATGATAGGTGTAAATGGTCTCAGATTGCCCGAGACGATAAATGAATGGATTTGGACAAAAAATCTGGTAACCGATTCCATTCACTTCTAAAACTGCATATTCAGCAGATACGTGCGCGATCTTTCCATTTATATGTTCAATCAATCAATTTCTCTCCTTAAAAAAGCGACCATACGTTTCTGTCAGTATTGTATCACAGAGTCAGTCCCAACGGGGAGTTTAACACAAAAAACGAGGGGGAGTGTGAACTTTTTTTGAACCTGCTGATCGAAATAAAAATAAAACATAAAAAAAGGGGCTGTCCAAT
>NZ_JBDPNU010000081.1:0-19774 GCF_050468105.1 Fictibacillus sp. NRS-1165 | reverse complement strand
TTCACATATGTATACGCGTTGCGTTTTGTCTTTATCTCATTCTGTTTAAATTCCTCTAGAAGAGCAATATAGTAGCTCCCATCAAACTCTCTTTGGACTTTCAGCGTAATTTCTATGGCGACGCTGACCATATAATCACTCATTCCAGTGAAGTGCTTACCAAATTCAATGAATGCCGTATCACTTTCTTTTAATTTAATCCCCTTTGAAGCCAGGTACTGGAAGTATTCCTCGATTGAAAACTGAGACAATTGCAACCCATCCTATTCTTTGAAGATTCAAGTAAATTGTATCAGTCAAAAATGCCTTTAATCAATGATTTCTTTTTTCCCATGGATCGTGTTTCCGTGAAGTGCCTGCGTTGCTAGGGAATCTGCCTCTTTATTTTCTTTTCTGTCGATGAGCTCATAGGAAGGTTTAATTCCAAGTCTCTTTAGTTTCTCTTCAATTTTGTCCATCCATTTTTGCAGTACTTCTTCATAGCAAGGCCATTCTCCGCTCATTTGATGAATCACCACCATGGAATCCCCTCTTACCGTGACGGGGGTCCTCTGTACACCCAGCCGTTCGAGTTCATTGACAAGCAGCCAAAGAGCCGCATACTCTGATTCATTATTCGATTCAATCATATGGTAGGAGGCATTGGAGCGTACTCTGTATTTCTTGTCCGATTGTTTATAATACACCGCTGTTCCCTGCCCTGATAACCGCTCGTCTTTTTGAAACCCCCCATCGAAAAACGCGATGATCTCAGATGGTTCCGTTTCAATGACAGCCACCATCTTCTGAAGTTCTTTTTTTGACCAATAAACACCCGTTTCATCAAGAAAAGTAAGATTTCCTAGGCGGCCGGTTCTTTCAATGTCAGCAGCGAGCTGCACCGCATCAGCCACCGTCACGGGATCTGAAACAAACCGTATCATACTTTTTGATCTTGAGGGCTTATATTCCCATTCCAACGTAACCTTCATCACAGGTCCTCCCTGAATTTGTATTTCACATTTCTTATTGTATCCCAATTCGCTATAATAGAAAAAACAGGAGGGGATCGGATTGATCGAAGTGTATATTGACGGAGCTAGCGCAGGTGATCCGGGGCCTTCGGGAGCAGGTATATTTATAAAACTCGGAAATGGAACGGTTGAAAAACACAGCGTTCCACTCGGAAGCATATCGAATCATGAGGCAGAATTCCGCAGCCTGCTGCTTGCTTTATCGATCTGTATAGAAAAGAACTATGACCCGGTTTCATTCAGAACCGATTCTCAAGCCGTGGAAAGAGCGGTAGAAAAGCGGTTTGCTAAAGATAAACGCTTTGACAGCTTACTCCAGGAAGCATTACTGATGATCGATCAGCTTCAGCTGTTCTTCCTCAAATGGATACCAAGCAAACAGAATAAGGTGGCGGACGACTTAGCCCGAAAAGCTGTCCAGCTCAATAACGCGCGATGAAAAGAAAAGCAGCTGATTCTGGCCTTCTTCTCGTTGCATTGGTGTGGGGAACCACATTTGTCATTGTTCAAAACGCGGTTGCCTTCCTCCCTCCGTTCGCATTTAACAGCATCCGTTTTTTTCTGGCTGCCCTCATCTTGGGGGTCTGGACCGTTTTTTCACGTCATCAAAAAAAGGGACATAAAAGAAATGAACGGATCTGGCACAAAGGAATCTCTCTCGGCTTCTGGCTTTACCTGGGATATGGTTTTCAAACTGTCGGTTTAGTTTATACGACATCCTCTAAGACTGCGTTTATCACCGGATTGAGTGTGGTGGTTGTTCCTCTAATGGCTGCGTTTTTATTAAAACAGAGGCTGACTGTTTCCTCGGCAGCGAGTGTTATCATGGCAGCAGCAGGTTTGTATCTGTTAACCGGCGGCAGCAGCTTGGCCATGAACAAAGGGGACTTTTTCGTCCTTCTCTGCGCATTTTCTTTCGGGATGCACATTGTAATGACTGCAAAATTCGCTTCCGGTGCTCCCGTTTTATGGTTGACGCTCATACAACTGGCAGCCGTCTCCGTTTTAAGCATGATCACATCTCTTTTCCTTGAAAATTTGAGAGCTGTTTTCATATGGGAAGTCATGCTTCAGAAGGAAGTTGTTATAGCTCTAGTCGTTACCGCTATTTTTGCTACTGCTCTAGCCTTTTTGGCACAAACTTATTTTCAAGGCTACACAACGCCTGCGCGAGTGGCTCTCATTTTTGCTCTCGAACCCGTTTTCGGTGCTCTGACCGCGTATTTATGGGCAAATGAAACCCTTGGTGCGAAAGGGATCACAGGGTGCATCCTTATTCTCGCCGGAATGGTCGCTGCCGAATTTCCGTTCGCAAAAATAGTAAAGAAAAGAAAAACAAAAGAGTGGGTTAATTCTTAACCCACTCCGGTTAATTCCTAACCCACTCTTACGTGTATCTCAAGCTCAGAAAGCTCGTCCAGCAGTTTAGATCGATCTACTTTAATCTGTATATCATCAAAATTCAAATCAAGAATATCCGGTACATCGGTATATATCTTGCAAAGATCCTTGCTCAAAAACGCCATTTCTCTTCCTAACTGGAGTTTTTTAAAATACCTTTTATATTTCTCGTCCAGTTCATCTACCTTGTTATAGATTCCTTCAACATTTCCATATTGCTGGATAAGAGGAAGTGCCGCTTTTTCACCTACACCGGCCACACCGGGAATATTATCACTCTTATCTCCCAAAAGTGCTTTTACATCCACCCATTGCGATGGTTCTATGCCATAATCAGCCTGAAAATGAGTGAGTGTGTACTTTATTTCCCCTTTTTTTGCAGCGATCAGCTGAGAAGTTTTGCCGCAGAGTAATTGAAGCAAGTCTCTGTCATTGCTGTAAATCATGCATTCTCCGCCTTTTTCTTCCCTCCATTTTTGTACGAATGTGCCAATAATATCATCCGCTTCATATTTTGGAATAGTAAACTGAGGAATGCCTAAGTTATTAAAAAGAGAAACGGCTGTTTCATATTGCTGGATCAAAGGCTCCGGCAATTCATTTCTCGTTCCCTTGTAATCCTGGAATTTTTCTTTGCGAAGCGTTTCGTTTCTCTTCACATCCCAAGCGATGGCCAAGTGAGTCGGCGTGTGGATTCTCACCAGCTGAAGCAGTTTTTGAATCTTGGCCCGAAGACCATTGATGAATAAGCCTTTGGAGTTGCGTTGCAGCTGATGCAGCTCCTTTCCGTATGCCGTAGCGAAGTAACATCGGCTCAATAAATTAAACCCGTCAATAAGCAATAGTTTTTCTTGTTTTTCTTCCAACTTTTTCTCCACCATTCCCCATGCCTTATTAAAAAACCCAAGTTTTTTTATTTATTCAAGATTAATGATTTTTTTGTTTTTTCAAAATAACAAAACTACAAAAAAAACTTATTTTACGTGTAGTAAAATAAGCTGTTTATGTATGTCCGCTTTGCCGTAACTCATCCTGTCTTAAAAACCCGTTCTCACAGGTGGGTATCCGCAGCTGTATTTTCATCTTCCTCTTACGAATGGAGAGGCACGATGTAATCAACAGACATGTAGGATTCCCTTAATACACATATCGGTTTAAGACAAAATAAGAGCTACTAACATCGCAGACTGTTATTATAACGCGATATTATTCATTTGTAAATACATTTACTTCGTTTTTTTCCCGTGGCGATGGCCCTTGCTTTTGGATTCTTCCATTGAAGCAAACTCAGTATCACTTCGCTGTTCCATCTGTTTGGCATTGTTATTGCGCTGGGCATTGGCATTCCCTTTTTTCTGTTTTCCCAATGTATCTCAGCTCCTATTATCTAGAGTAAACCTATTGTTTCCTATCGTCAAAAAATAAATGTGTTACATAATTTTCCTGACCATGGAAACCATAAAGAACAGGAGGTTGATGCAGAATGTCAAATGCTTATTTATGCCCAAACTGTAAAACTAACCGTACCAGGTTTAATCTGATTGCACAAGTTCCGCAGTCTGTGAAATTAGATCCGGCTACAGGCTCAGTCGTTAATCATTACGAAAATGCTGAAGACTTGGACCCTTTTCATATGCCTTATAATGGTGCGAATCGGCTGGTTCAATGTGCAACATGCGGTGTGATCGGAGAAGAAACAACTTTTATAAAACGAGCGCAGAACAACCCTCTTTAAAAGATGAACAGCATCGTTCATCTTTTTTTTGCCTGAAAAAGGAATTCAGCCCCACGCGGCGAAATGTACCATGAAAACCAAAGGAGGAATGAAACGATTGCAGGTAAAAAATAGTAAATCCCATCTTTTTAAAATCCCGAGGTGCAATATTCATAATGATGAATTTCAAATTGTTTCCCAGTATTATGAAAGTGAATATCTGGCGTATCGAACGTTTATCGTGTCCAAAGCAGGTACACCCTATCTCCTCTATGAACTCGGCATTACCTACGGTGCGGCATACGAGCTGAATCAACATTATCCACTTCATGTTCCCGCTTTTCTTCTTCCTCTTGGCTTGAATTTTGTTTATGAAATGCTGAAAGCCCCCTGTCCACCTCATTTTTCGTCCTTAATCACGAAACAGCACATCCATTCTCTATCCATCCATTGGAGCAAGCTCCCTCCGATCACGGATCATTTCACGACTCATTCATTCCATAGTTAAAGAAAACTTTTCATGAATCTTTCTTGACGAGAAGCTCTTTTTGGGTTCCTGATCCAACTTCGCCGCACCAGTCCATTATCGTCAAAGTGATGATTACAGCCGCCTGAAAGATTTTATCCAATTCAATATGTTCGTCTGGATAATGAGCCACAGAAGTAACACCAGGACCGAATACAATGCTCGGTGTGCTGCCGACAGCGGTTAACAATCCTCCGTCTGTTCCCCATGGCGAAGCTTCGATCACGGGCTCATTCTGACATATTTCAGTAAACCGGCGGGTCAGCAGCTTCATGAGATCATGGTCTTGATCAATGCTGCCCGGAAGCCACTGAGCTCCAAACCATTCTACTGTCGGGGGATGCTCCTGAAGCCATTCATCGTTCAGGCTTGCGAGACGATCTTCAAGCTCGTGCTTCACATCCTCAAGCGTTTCACTTGGAGCTACTCCTATTCTCCCTTCAATCACAATATGGTCAGGAACAGATGACGGCCACTCACCGCCTGATATTTTCCCTAAGTTAATCGGTACAGGAATAGGTACACTTTCATAGAGCGGATCTGTAATCCTCTCATTTCTCGCTCTTTCAAGGTCCTGCAGCTCCTTAACAACAATCATCGTCTTTTCAAGTGCACTGACCCCTTCGTATCTTGTACCGCCATGAGCTGAGCGGCCGTACACGTTGACCCTGAACCACATGGATCCTTGCTGGCTCGGAAAAATCTTCATGTTCGTCGGTTCCGGAATGATGGCTGCATCGGCAGTATAACCCCTGAGGATTGCAGCCAAAGTTCCGGCACCACCGCTCTCCTCCTCCATTACACTGTGAAAAATAACATCTCCCTTCAACGGAACATTTAATTCCATTAAACACTGAAGGGCGAGGAGGAGACATAGGTTTCCGCCTTTCATATCCGTTGCACCCCTGCCGTATAGCTTGCCATCCTTGATTTCACCGCTGTAAGGATCGTTTTCCCATTGAGTGAGATCACCCGGAGGCACAACATCGACATGTCCGTTTAAAACGACGGAGCGTCCCCCGCCGCTTCCTTTTAGGACAGCAGCTACATTTGGGCTGGCGGAAAAATCTGTTCTCGTCGCACAAAAATAAGGATGCTGTAAAAATTCAGCTTCATCGGGATGCCAAACATCTACTTCCAGACCTATGCTTTCAAGTTTTTTTGCAATCAGCATCTGCACTTCTTTTTCTTTTCCCTGCTCGCTGTTTGACCGAACCATTTCCTGTAAAAATGCAATCGCCTCTGGTTTCTGTCTGTCCATCCAGTCTTGAACTTCCTTCTTCATGTTCTCCCTCCTGACACTATTTATTGAAAGGTTTCAATCTGATCGAGAATTTCCAATGGAGCTCCTGTTGATTTCTCCACATCCTCAATTGTATAAGGATGCATTACTTCTCTTAAGACAAGCTTCTCATCCTTCACATCAATGACGGCTTTTTCAGTGATAATCATATTCGCGCCCTTTTGCACGGTCAGCGGTAATTTGCATTGCTTTACAATCTTTGGATTGCCTTCTTTGTCTGTATGGTTCATAAGTACGATGACTTTTTTTGATTTTTGAGCGAGATCAATCGCTCCTCCCATGCCCGGCACCCGCTTTCCAGGTACAATCCAATTGGCGATGTCCCCTTTTTCACTGACTTCCAAAGCTCCAAGAACGGTAATGTCCAAAAGCCCGCGCCGGATGATGCCAAACGCTGTCGCACTGTCGAAATAGGAGGCTCCTGAGATCAAGGTGACCGGATATCCCCCTGCGTTGGAGAGGTTGCCGTCTTCTTTTCCCTTTTCCGGAGATCCTCCCATGCCAAGAATTCCGTTCTCAGTATGAAGCATCACTCCATGGTCATTGGGAATGTAATCAGCAACCAGCGTCGGAATGCCGATGCCTAAGTTGACGATCATTCCTTTACCGATCTCAAGTGCAGCTCTGCGTGCTATTTGTTGTCTTGTTTCAATTCCCAAACCCATTTCCAGTCCACCCCCTTGCTTTGAACGATATGATCTACGAATACTCCGGGAGTTATGACACATTCCGGGTCCAGTTCACCTGCGGGTACGATTTCTTCGACTTCTGCAATCGTAATGTTGCCGGCCATCGCGATGAGAGGATTCGTATTCCGCGCGCTTTTATCGTAGACTAAATTTCCATACGTATCGGCTTTTTGTGCATAAACGATGGAAACATCTGCTGTCAGCGCGGGCTCAACCATATAAGTGGCTGAGTTAATTTCAACTTTTTGCTTACCGGATTCAACGACCGTACCCAGGCCTACATCCACTAAAATACCTCCAAGGCCCATACCTCCGGCCCTGATCTTTTCAGCTAAAGTGCCCTGTGGAATAAACTTCACAGCCAGCTCCCCGTCGTGCATCTGTTTGCCTGCTTCAGGATTTGAGCCAATGTGTGAAGCGATAATGCGGCTGATCCGCTTTTCGGTAATGAGCTTTCCCGGGCCGATCCAAGGGAATCCGGTATCGTTGCTGATCATGAAAATGTCTTTAATATTGCGGTCTAGAATCGCATTAATTAAGCCAGGAGGCGCTCCGACTCCTCCAAAACCTCCAACCATCAGCGACATGCCATCAAAAAAAAGAGCAGCGGCTTCTTCCATCGTTATGAGTTTTGTTTTTGATGAAGTTTCATTGGTGCTGTACAGCATGGATTACCTCTCCTTCCCTAGCTCGTTGCTTTATGAATCAGAATTCCCGATGATACAAGATGGTTCATTAGTTCCTGCAAACTCTCATCCAATATTCTTATTAACTCATAGACTTGAAACGACGTGATGACTAAAGGAGGCGAGATTAAGACTGAATCGCCTTCATAGCCTGTAACCCCTCCGAATGCTGGATAAATGATCAGACCTTTGTTGAAGCAAATGGAAATCAGCTTCTCCCCCACACGATGGATGAAAGAAAATGGCGTATGATTCACGGCATCATTGACAAGTTCCAGTCCGCATAACAGGCCTTTGCCGCGTACATTGCCGACAAAAGGATATTTTTGTTCCAGTTCTTTCAACCCAATTAATAAACGTTCTCCCTGTTCCCCGGCATTCTGAACAAGATTTTGCTGATCCATATATTCCATGACTGAACAGCATGCGGCTGCAGATAGAGGGTTGGCGCTGAAGGTGTGGCCGCTCATTACCACTTTGGATCCTTTTCGTATCACATTGATGATCCGGTCGGACACCACAGTAGCCGCCATTGGGGTATATCCAGCACTGAGCCCTTTGCCGAGGGTCATGATGTCGGGTTCAATTCCCCAGTGGTCAATCGCAAACATTTTTCCTGTCCGGCCCATTCCTGTCATGACTTCATCCGCGATGGTTAAAATATGATATTTGTCACAGATCTCTTTCACCTTTTCATAGTAGCCTGTAGGTGGTACAATCGCGCCGCCTGCAGCGCCGATGATCGGCTCAAAAATAAACGCAGCGATGTTCTCAGGCCCCTCCTGCTCGATCGCACGCTCCAGTTCGCCAGCACATTCCAATCCGCACCCGGGGTATGTATTTTTTAATGGACATTGGTAGCAATATGGAGCCGGAGCAGCAGGGAAATCTTCAAGCAATGCCGAGAATCGTTCTCTTCTCATATGGTGGCCGGACATTGACAGTGCCCCGAGCGTTATCCCATGGTAGCTGGTCCAGCGGGAAAGTATTTTCGTTTTCGTGTGAATTCCTTGTTCCTGAAAGTACTGAATGGCAACTTTTAAAGCTGTTTCTGTTGCCTCGGACCCGCTGTTTACAAAAAATGTCCAGTTTAAATCGCCAGGAGTGATACGGGCAAGCTTCTTTGCCAGCTTCTCTGCCGGCAGACTTGTAAAGTGTGAACGGTAAACGAAGGCAACCTGCATCGCCTGTTCATGCATCGCGTCTGCAATTTCATCTACCCCGTGGCCAATATTCGCGGTTACGGCACCAGAGGAACCATCGATGTACCGCTTGCCGTTTTCATCATATAAATAGATTCCTTTTCCATGGCTGATCATGGGATAATTGGCATCCAGCACCGGTTTAATAATTCCTGTTTTATCCATGATGGGCACTCCTTCCATTCATGATGGAAAAGCAACGGAAATCCGCTGCTTTTCAATGTTGTGTATTTAAAAGGATTTAAAGTAATTTTTCTTTAAGAACCTTTCTTGTGCCATCAATTCTTTGAACGTCAAAACCTGGTTCAGCTTTTTTGTATCAATCAACATCAGCTGATCTTCGATTTCTTCTACGATCTCATCCTCATGATATTCCATACCGCAGGACTCACAATACACCGCCGGGATTTCTTTAATTTGAAGTGCCCGGGTGCCGTCGTGCAGTTCCCAGTATCCTGTTTTAGTAATGTCCTTCGCTGAGTGATCATTGCACCACATGCATTCCTTCATGAGCGGGCCTCCTATGCTTCTTTTACTGTGCCATCTTCTTGATTGGCTGTTTCTTTTTTCTGTTCATGTTTATATTTCTTTTCCTTCATTTCATCCCGTTTTTCCCGTTTGTCTTTCAATGTGGTATGCTGAGGGTTCGTTTCGTATGTTTTTCTTCGGTCTAACCGGTTTAAGCCTTCAGGAACGATATTGGATTTCTCATCTTTCATAAGCGCAGTAATCCCAATTGCTGCCGGCTGTTCTTTGATGCCCATGGTCTCGTTGAAATACTCATCCGCCAGCCCTGCTTTATAGTTTTGAGGTTCGGGATAGGATGTAATAACTCCTTCAAAGTTTCGTAAAATTACTTTGTCAGGGCTCTGTGAAATCAAATAATTAGGCTGAAGAGAGATTTTTCCTCCTCCACCCGGTGCATCAACAACAAAAGTCGGGACAGCATATCCTGACGTGTGGCCGCGCAATGCTTCAATGATCTCCAGCCCTTTTGAGACAGGAGCGCGGAAATGCCCGATGCCTTCCGATAAGTCACATTGATAAATATAATAAGGGCGCACCCGAATTTTCACGAGATCGTGCATCAGTTTTTTCATTATATGCGTGCTGTCGTTGATTCCTGCAAGGATAACAGACTGATTGCCTACCGGTACACCGGCATTCGCCAGCATTTCACACGCCTTTTTGGATTCCTCTGTTATTTCAATGGATGTATTAAAATGGGTGTTGAGCCAAACCGGATGATATTTCTTTAAGATATTGCAAAGATTTTCAGTTATCCTCTGAGGGAATACGACGGGCGCCCGAGTCCCGATCCGAATGATCTCCAAATGAGGGATTTCTCTTAGTCTCTTTAAGATATATTCAAGGATGTTGTCATTGATTAATAAACCGTCACCTCCAGAAATCAGGCAATCTCTAACCTGCGGAGTCGCAGCAATGTAATCAATGGCTGCGTCAAGCTGCTTTTTAGGTACACCCATTCCGATCTGTCCTGAAAAACGTCTTCGTGTACAATATCGGCAATACATCGAGCATTGGTTGGTCACAAGGAAAAGCACCCTGTCCGGATAACGGTGTGTCAGTCCAGGAACCGGAGAATCTTCATCCTCATGCAGAGGATCTTCAAGATCATATTTGGTTTTCAGGATTTCCTTTCCGATCGGTACGGACTGCATCCGGATCGGACAGCGCGGATCATCCTGGTCCATCAGCCATGCATAATACGGTGTAATATTTAAAGGAATCGTCATGGTGGATATCCGAACGCCTTCTTCTTCTTCAGGCGTTAAGTTCACGACCTTTTTTAAGTCTTGCAGATTTCTTACCGTATGCGTCAGCTGCCAGAGCCAGTCATTCCATTGCTCATCTGTCACGTCTTTCCATAACTCAATTTCTTTCCAATGTCTTTTTGGCTGGTACAATCCATTCACGATAGGCATTTTGTTCCCTCCTTGTATACTTACCTCGCTCATTTATAGATGCAAGTTCCGTGCCAAAAACAAAGAAACTGATAAAAGCACTTAGATCCGTGGATTTTCTGATATTGGTAATGTATGCGCCCATTGCTTAATTTGGCAAAACAAACAAACCGCCGAAAATCCGGCGGTTTAGTTCCCTTTGATTTTTAGTTTGTATTGGAGAGTCTGTCTAGGTATTTTCAGGAGCTGTGCTGCTTTTTGAATATTTCCATCCGCAGCAGATAGTGCCTTGGATATCAGTTCACGTTCCCGGTGAGCAAGAGCCTCCCGAAGAGGAGGAATAGCGGGGTTCTCAATAGAACCGGCAAGAGCAGGAGTTGCCAGGAGATGATGAGGCAAATCTTCAACTTTTATCTCCTCATGATCATCCGCCATATTCATGGCATATTCAATGACATGTTTCAGCTCCCGGACATTCCCTGGCCATTGATATTGCTGAAAAAGATGGAACGCTTCTTCTGAAAGTCCCTTGATTTGTCTTTTGAATTGAGCATTATATTGTGAAATAAAGTGCTGGCCAAGCAGGTGGATATCTGAAATCCTCTGCCTTAAAGGAGGGATTTCAAAGAAAATGACGTTCAGCCTGTAGTATAAATCTTCTCTAAGCTTATTGCATTTCACACATTCTGAAGGATGTTCATTTAATGCTGCCATAATCCTTACATTGACCAATTTGCCTTGAACGGCCCCTATTCTGCGGACAACCCCATCTTGAAGAACCCTAAGTAGTTTAGCCTGTATGTCTAACGGCATCGAATTGATCTCATCCAGAAAAAGGGTTCCTCCATCTGCCAGTTCAAAAAGGCCCGGCCGGTCAACCGCACCCGTAAAACTTCCCTTGACGGTCCCGAAGAGAATACTCTCCAGGAGCTGTGAAGGAATAGCCGCACAATTCTGGGCGATAAATGGTTTATTCTTTCGCGATGAATGATTATGTATTCCTTGAATAAGAACCTCTTTGCCGGTCCCTGTCTCCCCGAATATAAGTACGGGTGAAGAAGTTTCAGATACCTTCCTCGACAGTGACTTTAACTGGCCGATCTGAGGATCATCTGATATAAAATCCTCTAACTGATAAGATGCATAATGGCCATTTTTGATGGTAACGGAACGGTTCTTATGAAATTGCGCCTGCATATCAAGAAGCTTCTCAGACAACTGTTTTATTTTTGTGAGGTCCTTTGATATTTCAATCGCTCCGATCAGTTCGCCGTCAACGATGAGCGGCAGCGTCGTGTTGACCGTATCGACCCGCTTGCCGTTTACGTTTGTATAGGATTGATGCTGATTAATGATCGGCTTTCCTGTTTTAATAACGTTTAGCAATGTACTGGTTTGCTGATTTAATGAAGGAAAAGAATCTAATACATGCCGGTTTAGTACTTGAGAAACGTTTAAACCATCAAGGCTTGCGGCGACTTCATTATAAAAAATGGTCATCCCCCTTGCATCCACCGCATGAATTCCTTCATCAATCGTTTTTAAAATCGCTTTAAGCATCTCAATCGTTTCAACCGAGTCTTTAAACATAGGCACCTCCAGTCTGGATCAAAAACAAGCTGCTCAATTTTCATCCGTAGTGCCGAAAATTCAGCACTAGTTTTCTGATAGATCTCTCATCCAGAGGTTCATGTCCTCGTATTTATTAAAAATCAGGCAATTTTTCGTAAATCTCCCATGATATTTATAGCCTCTTTGAAAAAAGACGGCATTCATTCCAAAGGACAAAGATCGTGCAATTGAATAGGCACAAAATATTTTACGATTCTTCAATTCCATTTCGAGTTTTTCAATCAAGATTTTCATCAGACCAAATTTTCGGTGTTCAGGCAATGTGGCACAGTCCGTAAGTTCTGCATTATGATATTGCAGGTTAATATCCGCTGATGCAGCACTTACAATTTCTTTGCAATGTTCGATTACATAATAGATGGTTCCGTGCTCCATCGTCTTTTTAATATACTCAGGATCGTTCATTGGAGTAGGGTAAACTTGGAACACCTCCCCATATAAGGCGGCCAGCCCTTCTGCATCGTTTAGATCAGCTAATCGGATCAGGTAATTCTCCGGCAGAGAATATCCGCCGGATTTTACATTGGGCAGTTCAAGAATCTGATCGATAATTTTATCTTCCTCTACCCAAAAGTCACTTCGCTTCCTCTCGTTCGTGTAAAAACGGCACATCGCAACAGCATCGCTCCCATTGAAATACTGGCTGAATACCGCTTCTGGCAAATATCCCAATGCCAGAAAGGCTCCGACATGTTCTGATCTCGCCTTAATGATCACTTTCGAGAAGTCGTGCTGAACTGCCAGTTCATGAACCTCAGCTGCAAGGGCAGCAATATTCCCTCTATAATCATCCACTCTCAATCGCTCACTAAAGTAATCCAGAAATAATTCGGCTGTTACATCTCCCTTATTAATTTCTGTTTGTTTATAAAACGTATCAGTTTGCATTAGTTGAATACCCCCCATTTCTACTTTGTTTATTCCATAGCGATCTGTTTATTCCTTTAAAAATTTCAAATGGAAGGCAAAAGAAAAAGAACTGCCAGCTGGCAGTTTAACGATATTTTTTTGAAAAGCTTTTTAACCTTTCTACTGTTTTTAGGTCAGAGTACCGATTACCAAGCTCCCCGTGAAAAACTGTTCCGTTGCGAATTCCATGATAATCACTTCCTCCCGTTGGAATTAACTGATAGCGCTCGGCAAGGTGTCGATAATGAGCTTCCTGCTCAGCTGAATGATCCGAATGGTAGACCTCGAGCCCTGCCAAACCTTGTTCCTTCAGCATAGGTATCAGTTCGTCCTGGTCATATAAACCCGGGTGAGCCAGAACGGGAACACCCCCGGCATCAAAAATAATCTTAATGGCCTCAGCCGGTGAAATTCTCTCTGTGACGGCGTAAGCAGCCTTTCCTTTCCCTAAATACTTTTCAAATGCTTCCCTCAAAGAGCTGATAATTCCTTTCTCCATCAGTACTTCTGCGATGTGGGGACGGCCAATATTGCCGCCGGACGACTTCTTTTTTGCTGCAACTTCTTCCATGGTGATCGAGAACCCAAGTTTCTGAAGGTTTTTTACGATCTTTTCATTTCTCTTATTTCTGACAGTACGCAGCTGCTCCAGCTTCGAAAGGAACTCTGCATTCTCATGGTCAATGAAATACCCAAGAACATGGATATCCTGTCCGTTGGCGAGGGTACTGATTTCAATTCCCGGGATACATATAAAGTTCGAATAGTTGTCCGCCTCGCAGAGTGCCTCAGAAACGCCTGAAACCGTGTCATGATCAGTTACAGCCAGCCCGCCCATCCCTTTTTCTGCCGCAAGCCTGATGTTCAGAGCCGGCGAGTTCACTCCGTCTGACGCCGTAGAATGAGTATGCATATCGATGTTTGCTGCCATAGTTTGTTCCTTTCAAAATTATTATTAATACGGTACGTGAAATTATCTTTTGGCTAATCAATCTCATTTTCCGGATAAGAAATCCAGTCGCTCCAGCTTCCCGGATATAACTTTATATTCTCGATACCTGCTTCGTCCATACCAAGCACATTGGCGCAGGCCGTCACTCCCGATCCGCAATATACGATGACTTCTTGTTTTTCTTTTAAGGGTTGATGAAGCTTCTTCAGCTCATCTTGATCCAGCCACTTGCTTCCTTCTGTGAGATTCTTCAGCCATGGAGCATTCACCGCTCCTGGAATATGTCCCGCTTTCTTGTCGATGGGCTCATGCTTGCCTTTATAACGGTCAGGATCCCTTGAATCAACAATGATGGTTCCCTTATCACCTTTTAAAGATGCTTTTCTGACTTCTTCCATTCCGGCTGTTGTCCATTTACTTTTCTGAGGAGTAAAAACCGCCGGCGGCAGAACAGTATTCTCAGAAGTTACTGGGTACCCTTTTCTTTCCCAGGCAGAAAACCCTTCTTGCAGGATAAAAACTTTCTCTGCGCCCAAACGTTTCAGCATCCACCATAATCGGGCAGCATACGAGCCTCCCTGATCATCATAAGCAATTACCGTTTTGTTTTCATTCATTCCTAAACGTCCAAACACTAACGACATTTCTTTTATTGACGGGAGGGGATGGCGTCCTCCGTGCGCTGTCACAGGGTTTGACAGGTCTTTTTCAAGATCAACATAAATCGCACCTTGAATGTGCCCCGAATCGTACTGTTTTCTTCCGGCTTCCGGGTCGGAGAGGCTGAACCTGCAGTCACATATCACGAGCTCTGAGCGCGATAAATGAGACTCCAGCCATTCTTGTGTTACAATATTTTTCATGAGGCGACTCCTTTCGATAAATAATTAACGTTATTTTCATGAAACATAGGGGAAACTGATGTCATACGCAATATTAGCAAAGTGAGGATTGATATTATGAACAACCATATTCCAGAGGCCTGTATCGTACTTTTTGGTGCGACAGGGGATCTGGCTCACCGTAAACTGTACCCTGCACTCTTTCAATTGTACCAAAAGCAAAAGCTGAACGAAAAGTTTGCTGTCATCGGTGTCGGAAGAAAAGCATTTTCTCATGAAAAATTTCAGGAAGATGTGAAGCTTTCGATTTCCAAGAAGAAAAACATCCAAAATGACAAAGTGGATGAGTTCATCTCCCATTTTTATTTCCTGCCAATGGATGTAACAAACGAAAAAAGCTATCAGGATTTAAAGGTCCTTGCCGATGAACTTGACGGCAAATACAGCCTTGGTGGAAACCGCATGTATTATCTTGCGATGGCACCGCAATTTTTCGGTACCATTCCTTCCTTCTTAAAATCAGAAGGGCTGACAGAGACGGAAGGCTGGCAGCGCCTGGTCATTGAAAAACCTTTTGGCCACGATCTTCAATCAGCGACTGAACTGAATGAGCAGCTGCAGAAGAGTTTCCCTGAGGAAAGCATCTACCGCATCGACCACTATCTAGGGAAAGAGATGGTCCAGAACATTCAAGTCATACGCTTCGGAAATGCGATCTTCGAATCGATATGGAACAATAAGTACATATCCTCTGTTCAGATCACCTCCAGCGAAACTCTTGGCGTTGAGGACCGTGCATCGTATTACGAAAAATCCGGTGCGATATTGGATATGCTTCAAAATCATATGCTTCAAATGGCGATGATGGTCGCCATGGAGCCTCCAGGCGGACTGGATCCTAAATTGATCCGCGATGAAAAAGTTAAAGTTCTTCGAGCCCTTCGTTTCTACAATGAAGATGAGGTGGCTAAGAACGTCATCCGCGCTCAGTATAAAGAAGGCACAATGAACGGAAAAACTGTTCCTGCCTATGTGGATGAAGAGAATGTCGATCCCGCTTCAAAAACAGACACATTTGTCGCAGCCCGCGTATTTATTGATAATTTTCGCTGGGCCGGTGTCCCGTTCTACCTCCGTACCGGTAAACGGATGGCGACCAAGGCAACCGAAATCGTCGTGCAGTTTAAGAACGGGCCGATGGCGCTTTATCATGAGCATGATGACCACTATCAGCCAAACCTTTTAAGGATTCATATTCAGCCGGATGAAGGGTTAAGCCTCTCGCTGAACGCGAAGCCTCAAGGGGACTTCCCTGCTCTGCTTCCGATCAATATGAGCTACTGCAACAACTGCCAAAATGAATTGAACAGTCCGGAGGCCTATGAAAAGCTGATGCACGATTGCCTTCTAGGTAATTCGACTTATTTTACCCGCTGGGACGAAGTGGCTCTTTCTTGGGAATTCATCGATGGAATCACGAACACATGGAAAAATGGAGATGTACCTCTCTACAAATACTCTTCAGGTACGATGGGGCCGCTTGAAGCGGAACAATTGTTGAACGAAGACGGTTATACGTGGTGGCCGCCGACCAACGTTAGAACAGATCGCGATAACTAGTAGGAACAAAAAAAGCTCACGGTTTCTGCCGTGAGCTTTTTAATGCAATGCAGGATTTAAAGGCTTGGTCGGAGCTTCTTCTTTTTTACCTTTTTCCTTTTCAGGCTTTATTGCAAAAAAGGCAAGAAGTGCCGCGAGCAGGCTGACACCCGCTGATGTGTAAAACACGATGGAATGATCAGACTTCATGATGATCGCGTACACCGGAGGACCGAGAGCGACACCGACAAAGCGCATGGAACTGTACAGGGATGTCATGGTTCCCCTCTCTTCCTTCTCGATTCCCTCTGTAATTAACGCGTCAAGACATGGCAGAGATGATCCGATGCCAATCCCGCTGACAAAAAGAATCCCAAGCAGGAAATAAAGTCCGTCCGTAAAAGTTACACACAGAAAGCAAACGGCGAGAAGCATGATTCCCCCAAATGTGAGCCATTTCATAAGAGTCTTGCTCTGACCGATTTTCTTTCCGGCAATATACGAAGAAATGGATAACGCCAGAAGAGGAATGGCTAAAACGAATCCTTTTTTGATCCCGTTGATCCCGTATTCTTCTTCGAGAGTCGTTGATAAATAAAATAAGACGCCAAACAGCACGAACATGATGATTCCGCCGATGGCAAAGATGGCCATCAGCCATTTAGCATTGCTCTTGAACGTTTTCTTGAACGATCGAAAAAACTCCTTGAAAGCCGACGGTGTCTTTTCCTCTTCTTTCTTCGGTACCTTAACTAAAAAAAACACTAGGCCGATGGAAATCAAGCAGAAAATCGGGATGAACCAGAATGGAAGATGCCAGATGAAGGTGGCCAAAGCTGCGCCGACGATCGGGCTCATCACTTTACCGAATGTATTGCTCGTTTCGATAAGTCCAAGCCCTGAGCTCACATCCTTTTCATCTTCAAACATGTCCCCTACTAATGGGAGTACAACGGGGGCCGCTCCTGCTGATCCGATGCCCTGCAACAGCCTTCCAATAAGAATGATGTAGTACGGATCATTCATTTTCCATGAAGCCCAGCCTGTTACTAGTCCCCCGATCCCCGCTATGATCAAGCTTGGAATAATGACTTTTTTTCTGCCCAGCCGATCCGACAGATAGCCGGCGATTGGAATAAGGATGATTGCGACAATCGAATATACCGTAATGATCATAGAGACTTGAAAAGACGATATATGTAGTTTTTTTTCAATCGAAGGCAGTACAGGGATCAGCATTGAATTTCCCAGGGTCATAACGAGCGGGATTGATGCAAGTGAAATAAGGTCCAGCTTTTTTTTCGATTCCATATTCTCCTCCACATATAGCATACACGCTTTCTCTTAGTATGGTTTTCAAGGCTTTTTACATACAAGAAAATCAAACCATTGACTCTAAAAGCCATTTAAAGCTAAACTTAACAACAAACCACATCCCTTACTGAAAGTAAACGGATGAAGAAAGGAAGAATAAGTTGGAACATTTACTGAACCCCGCGGTCAGACATATTCAGATTTCGGGAATCCGAACCTTTTATAACCTTGTCAGCCAATATCCGGACGCCATATCTTTCACCCTTGGCCTTCCTGATTTCCCCACTCCAGAGCATATTAAAGAGGCAGCCAAAAAAGCCATTGATGAAAATAAAACGGTGTATTCTCACAATGCGGGCTATATTGACTTGAGAAAAGCAGCCGCTGCCTATCTCAGCGAAAAATATGGAATGGAGTATGAACCTGAAAATGAAGTGATTGTTACGAACGGCGCCAGCGAAGCTATTGACATCTCCCTTCGAACGATACTGGATGAAGGATGTGATGTTCTGCTCCCTGGACCAGTATACCCCGGTTATGCGCCTGTCATTGATTTGTGCAAAGCGAATCCGGTATATGTGGATACCACCAAAAATGGATTTAAACTGAGTGCGGAGCTGATAAAAAAACATTTAACATCCAACACACGGTGTGTAATATTGCCGTACCCTTCCAACCCGACAGGCTGTGTTTTAACCCCGGATGAACTGAACGATATTGCAGCATTATTAAAAGATAAAGATATCTTTGTTCTATCCGATGAAATCTACAGCGAGCTGACGTATGGGCATACACATTGCTCCATCGCTTCAATGCCGGGAATGAAGAAAAAAACGGTCGTCATTAATGGCCTTTCAAAATCCCATTCGATGACCGGTTGGCGGATCGGCCTCGTTTTCGCTCCTGCAGAAATTGCAAGACATCTGTTGAAAGTCCATCAATACAATGCCACGTGTGCTTCCACCATATCACAGATGGCAGCCATCGAAGCATTGACAGACGGCAAGGATGATGCTCTGCCGATGAAAGAGGAATATGAAAAACGACTGGAATATGTCAGCAGGAGGCTGCAAGAGATGGGGCTGCATGCTGAAAAGCCAGGAGGAGCTTTTTACATTTTTCCAGACATCTCACCTTTTAGGATGACTTCACTCGAATTCGCCACAAATCTTCTAGAAAAAGAACGAGTCGCCGTTGTGCCTGGTTCCGCTTTTTCAAAACTGGGAGAGGGTTATATCAGGATCTCTTATGCGGCATCCATGGACGAGCTTACTAACGGTTTAGACCGACTCGAATCCTTTATTAAGACGTTACCCAATTTTATTGAATAGTTTACATAATAATATTATGTGCATTATAAAAAACCAGGCCTTCCAACTTTAAAAATTGGAGGCCTGGTTTTTCATTTGCACAAACTCTTCTACCATTTGTTCAGTAATCAGTTTACGCTGAGGAACGATTCCTTTTTGTGCGAGATGATTCATTTGTCTGCTCACTTCATTTATTTCAGCAACATCAAAAGGCTGCCCTTTTGTACAATGATCAACGGCAATATCAATCAATTCTTCTCTTCTTTTCTCCAGCTTCAGAAATTCAGAGACGATCGCATGCTGTCTGCTGGAATGTTTGCTGATCTCATGATGTACACTCATCCATTTATCCTCCTCTAACTTTACCTTCATTTAGTATAACATGGGATACTCCAACATTCACTTTTCTAAACATTTCAAATGATTTATCATTTAACTCCAAAAACCGATCTGGAAAAATTAGCGGCTGCAGCGAAGGAAATTCCTGAGTTGAACGTTCCTTCTTCCCTGTCCAAAGAAAATCAAAACACTTTCAAATCCGCTTTTAAAGATCTTAGCCAGTCATATAAGACAAGAGCTGAAGGCATCGGAAAAGAAGAAGTTACAGCTAAAGCTGATCAACAGTTCACTGCTTTCAATGATAAAGTCAATTCGATTCACAAAAAACTAGGCTTAATTGAAGCAAACTTTGCAAACGAAATACAATAATCATAAAAAAAGGAAACCGCTGTGCGGTTTCCTTTCAGCTTGTAGACAA
>NZ_JBDPNU010000080.1:0-2684 GCF_050468105.1 Fictibacillus sp. NRS-1165 | reverse complement strand
TATAATTGTGTGACACGTTCCTAATTGAAAAGATTAGGCGCTAACTGAATTTGGTTAGAAGAACTGTTATTCCAAGAAGTCAAATGATAGGGTAACGCCTTGAAGGGCTTCCTCTAATACTCCGACATGCAAAGAGGTTAGTAAGAGCCGATTTGTGTGAAGCTCGGTGAAGTCGGCTGAGAGCTACCGCAAGTCATATGACGCGAAAACTGTCCAGAGGTGGATGGTGTAGCCTATAGGCCGGGAGTCTATAAAGTACTTACGACTAGAATGGATTCAATAACCCAACGGTAAGGTGAATCTGACGAATCTCCGAATGTACGGGTCTAAAAGGTTAACATGTAGAAATGCATGGGCTACCAAGTGTAGTGTTGATGTGGGTGAGTAAGATTAGTTGTTATGAAAATCCATACATTGTTACAGGCAATGTCCAGTCAACAGGTCTAAAGGAGAAGTCTAAGGGTACTATGCATAGATAGGAATAACGGAACGTGGAAAGCTACTGACATGGAGGGCTTACTTCCCATGAAATGGTTTATAGGAAAACAACCATGAGAATAGTGGATGTATAACTATAATTTACAGTAGTGAGAGTGATGGCACGGTACCGAAGAAACTATGGAAACATAGTGGAGGGACAGCCATTAGTCTAAAGAAGATTGACCATCCATTTAAAGTAACTTAATCGGTTTATAAGGTTCTTGTGAGACTAAAAAAGGTTTTACTCCATTAAGGAGGTACCGACTTATAGAAAAGATTAAGAAACTGCGACACGCTGAATATTACGATTTGCAGTCTACTTTTGACATTCTATACCAGCGTAGTCAAAATGGAAACAATTTTTATAACCTAGTGAAATTGATGAAGATGGACGAAAATATAAGGTTAGCTTATCGGAATATTAAAAAGAATATGGGAAGCACAACAGCTGGTACAGATGGATTGACGATTAACGACATCAAAAGTTTATCAGTTGAAGAAGTAATAGTGAAGGTCAAGTCCATGTTTGATTGGTATAAACCACAATCAGTGAGACGTGTATTCATACCAAAACCAAATGGGGATAAAAGACCGTTAGGTATTCCTACAATAGGGGATAGAATATTTCAGCAATGTATCTTACAAATCTTAGAACCTATTTGTGAAGCAAAATTTCATAATCACAGTTACGGATTTAGACCAAACCGTAGTACCCATCATGCCTTAGCAAGAATGAAATCCCAAGTTAATCGCAAGAGTAAAGGGCTTCATTTTTGTATAGACATTGATATTAAGGGTTTCTTTGATAATGTGAATCATGGAAAACTGCTTAAACAGATGTGGACGTTGGGGATAAAAGATAAAACACTTCTTTCAATTATTTCAAGGTTACTTAAAGCAGAGATACAAACGGAAGGAATCCCGATAAAAGGTACTCCACAAGGAGGAATATTAAGTCCTCTTTTATCTAATATTGTGCTAAATGAATTAGATTGGTGGGTAAGTGACCAATGGGAAACCCTTCAAACTAAACATAACTACCATAAACCAGGTGCAAAATTTAGACAGCTTAAGAAAACCAAACTGAAAGAGTGCTTTATCGTAAGATACGCAGATGATTTTAAAATTCTATGCCGTAATTATCAAACAGCTCAAAAACTATTCAACGCAACAAAGGACTTTCTCAAGACGCGATTGCATTTGGATATTAATCAAGAAAAGTCACGTATCGTTAACCTAAGAAAGCAATCAAGTGAATTTCTTGGCTTTAATCTGAAAGCGACTAAGAAGAGGGACGGTTATGTAGCACACAGTCGGATGACACATAAAGCCAAAATACATGCCTACCAAAAACTGAAACGTGCAATCAAAGACATTCGCAGGAAACAAACACCAGAAGCTGTTTGGCATTACAATACCATTATCATGGGGATACACAATTATTACTCTGTAGCTACCCATATTAATAAAGACTTAGATCAGCTAAACCACCATCTTACAAAAACTCTCTATAACCGATTAAGGATAGATTGGAAAGTAGCGACAAGAAGCGATATGACGAAGACAATTCAGGAAAGGTATAAGGGTTATAATCCTAAATTATATAAGATACATGACATTGTACTTATACCTCTTTATGCACAAAAACACAGACCAGCAACAAATTTCTCACAGTGGATGACAAATTTCACTCCTAAAGGAAGAGAGAAAATTCATCAGAATTTAAAGTGCATAAACAAAGATGTCTTACGACATATCCAACGATTCTACATCAAACACAGAACTATAGAATACAACGATAACCGTCTTTCAAAATTCGTTGCCCAATTCGGTAAATGTTCCATAACGGGGATTGAATTTGGTCTAAATGATTCGCATTGCCATCATATAAGACCGAAAGGAATGGGAGGTACAGACGATTATCGAAACCTAACACTAGTCCTTGAAAACATACACCAAGCCATACATACACAAGAGGTAGAATCTGCAAAAACTATCCTTTCTAAATATGGATTAACGGAAGAGAAGAAAATGCGGTTTGATGAATTAAGAGAAAAAGTTCATTGTAAACCCGTTTTCAATCTAGGTTAAGAAAATGGTCAATTGGATTAGATGGAACGCCGTATGAGGGGAAACTCTCACGTACGGTGTGAAGTGGGGGAAAAGGTGGCGATTGTATCAAAACCCTACCTATCACTATTCGG
>NZ_JBDPNU010000079.1:0-23459 GCF_050468105.1 Fictibacillus sp. NRS-1165 | reverse complement strand
GGGTTTGTCGACGTTCTGAGCAGCTCTCAAGGTGAGAGCTGCTTTTTTAGGCTTAAAGCCAGTTTTGTGACCACTGTTCCACTTCTCTCATGATCGGCTCAATGGCCAATCCTTTTTCAGTAAGGGAATATTCTATGCGTACAGGAGTTTCAGGAATAACCTCCCGTATTACTAAACCATGCTTTTCAAGTTCCTTTAAACGCTCAGACAGAATTCTGCCGCTCACACCGATGGATGATTCAATCGCACAAAAACGGTGGGGACCGGAAAGAAGCAAATAAATGATCATTCCCGTCCAGCGCTGGCTCATGAGATTCATCGCTTTTTCAAATCGGGGACATAGTTTGAACGTATTCATTGTGCTGCTTCACCTCGCTTATTTCAGTATAACATTACGATCAAAAAAGAAATATCGATAAAAAAAGTACCAAGCGCTTCTGGCTCGGTACTTTTTGTTACTTTCCGTTGGATACAGGCACTGCATTAAAGTATTCTTCTAACGTTTCTCCCTTGCCCACGATCTTGTGTGCGACAGATTTTCCGACATAACGGATGTGCCAAGGTTCATATTTGTATCCTGTAATGGATTCTTTTCCTTCAGGATAGCGAATAATAAACCCAAAGTCAGAAACATGTTCAGCAAGCCATTTGGATTCTTGTGTGTCTCCGAAACAATCCTGTGCAGGGCATTTGCCCCCATCTCCGGCAACATCGATCGCAAGGCCAGTTTCATGCTCACTCGTTCCTGGAAGCGCGCTGTACATTCTTGCTTTTTCATAGCCATCGCGTTTGGCATAATTATTGAACAGGGCGGTTTGAGTCTCATGGGAGCGGTATGCGGACACTCCGGTCAGGTTAATCCCTTCTTTTTTAGCGGCAGCAAACATGTCTTCAAGTGCGTCTGCTGCAGCTTTGCGCATCATTCGTTTTTCAATCTTTTCACTGAAAATAAATGCCACGTCAGGATATACTAGATCAGACGGCTTATAGTTCTCAGGAAGTTTAGAACGTTTGTTTACAAGTACCGGTATGCTTTCAGGATGGGCCACAACAGAAACGCTGTCGTCATTCTTTTGAGCAGGCGGCTTAGACTTCTTGTTTTCATCCGCTGAAGGCTCGCTTGGTTCATTCTTTTTCTTCTCCTGATCTTTTTTCGGTTCAGGATCCTGGCTTACATTTCCGTTGCTTTTCTTAGTATCATCATTCTTTTTGTTTTCATCTGTCTTATTTTTTTGAGTCTCACTATTCTTTTTGTCAGCCTCATGTTTTTCCGTTTTGTGAGACGGCTTTTCATTAGCGGTTTTATCATTATTGGAGCAGCCGGCAAATAGAGCAAGGCTTAAGGCTATAGCAGCTCCTGAAACAAATTTTGTTTTCATATGTAAAACTTCCTTTCAAAATTGCTTTGGTAGTCCGACTTCTAATTATAACTGAAGTTTCCCTGTGAAACAAAGGCTGAAACTGAACATTATATGAAAATATCTTAGTACAATGAACAAATACGTTAAACATTCATAAAATAAACTATTAAAAAATTTATATAAATAGGTTTCAGGCTTGTTGATGCCGGGAATATATTTAAAAAACTGGTAAGGAGGGATGCACAATGGATATGAATCAAATTGAGCAGCCTAATACAAAGCCAATGACCCAGTCCGTTCCGAAGCAGCCGCTATTGCAGGCAGCAGGAACATTAAAAAAACCAGATGAAGATCGAAAACCTGAGTATGAATTAACGTTTTTGAATCCAAACTGATTTTCTAGGAGATTGTGCACATGGTGAATTAAAAAGCCTGGACTCACAGGAATGGAGTTCAGGCTATTTAATTTGTTTTCATCCTTTAAGCTCTGGTTCTCAAATGAAACACGAGGTACGATGGATATATATTCCATGTTTTGGAGGCGAGGGCATGAAAATAGAAGAGATTATCGACACACAAGAAGAGTTCGAGAAACTGCGTTCTCTATGTGGTAAACCAAGCATACGGGCTGCGAACAAAGTCATCCCACAGATTGACAAGCATTGCCGGGATTTTATTTCAATGTCCCCATTTTTAGCTTTGGGACATCTGATTCGGAAGGCAGATGTGATGTTTCACCAAGGGGAGACGCCCCAGGATTCGTAACAGTGCTGGATGATCACTACTTATTTATCCCGGAACGTCCCGGCAACAAAAGAATGGATTCTGCTAAAAATATTCTAACAAACCCACGGGTTGGTCTGTTATTTATGATTCCCGGCCTCGGGGAAACGCTGAGAGTGAACGGAACAGCGATAATCTGCCGTGACAAGGTGCTCTTGGAGTTAAATGCTGTCAATGGAAAACTGCCGTTGTTTGGGATTCTGGTGAAGGCGGAGGAATGCTACTTGCATTGTGCCAAAGCGTTTATCCGATCCGGGCTCTGGAGTCCGGAATCATGGATGCCGCAAGAATCACTGCCTTCTGCAGCTGCAATGATGGCCGCTCACATGAACATTCCAAATATGAGTGCAGAACAGGTAGAGAGCTTGCAGGAAGGGTACAGAGACCGCCTTTATTAGCACGGTGCCCTGACAACGATGGGAGGAATAAGCCATGAATGAAAACGATGAGATTAGAAGACAACTGCTTGAAGCGGTTGGCGGGTTAAGCGATGACCAGTTAAATGAACCGGAGGAAAAGGGCAGATGGTCGATCATGCAGACGATGCATCACTTATATCTCATGGAAAGGTCCATAGCGATCATCATTTCAAACCGCTTAAAAAGCAAAATCTCGATGCCTGCTGAACAAAAACCAATTGATTTGACCGTGGACCGAAGCAGGAAAGTGGATGCTCCTGTTTTTGTTGTTCCAGCAAAACGGTACCTGACACTTGAAAAAATAAAAGAAAAGCTGGAAGAATCACGTAAAGAGCTGAAAAAGGTTGAGAACAGTGCCAATACAGACGCTTTAGAACAAAAGTCCTATCCGCACCCGGTATTCGGCCCAATGTCATTGAAGCAATGGATCCCTTTCGTTGGTTACCATGAAAAAAGACATTTGGCTCAAATCGAGGAAATTAAGGAAAAGATTCTTTCGCGTCAATTGAACTCGCTGTAGATTTCCGAGTTGACTTATCGGAATATATGTCTTAGAATTTTACTCATACACAATCAAAAGGTTGCTGATCAGAAAACTGAAGGCACCGCGGTGCAGGTTCTTCCATATGCACCACGGTGCTTTTTGCGGTTCTTTTCCGGTAAGGAATAATGGAGGTATGTTATGTCATTCAGCTACATCAGCCATCTGGAATGTCCAAAATGCGCAAATATTTATGCGCATCATGAGCTTAATCAATTGTGCGAGTGCGGTTCACCTCTTCTAGTAAACTATTGCTTAGATGAGCTGAAAAAGGATAATGAAATCATCGATAAAGAAAGGAATGACCTTTGGAGGTACCATAAACTTCTCCCGGTTACTGATCCTGACCATGTGGTGACACTCGGAGAGGGAATGACACCTCTATTGCCAATGCCGGTTCTTGGTAAAAAGCTCGGGATTGCCAACCTGTTGATGAAGGATGAGGGAATGATACCTACCGGATCCTTTAAAGCAAGAGGATCAGCGGTAGGCGTTTCAAAAGCCAAGGAGCTTGGTGTCACGCAGCTCGCAATGCCGACCAATGGAAATGCAGGGGCAGCCTGGTCGCTCTATTCAGCAAGAGCAGGCATTAAACCGTTCATAGTCATGCCGTTGGATGCTCCTGCAATCACGAGAAAAGAAGTTGCGATTTCCGGTGCAGAGCTTATTCTTGTAGATGGCCTGATCAGTGATGCAGGTAAGATTGTTGCTTCACTAGTGAAAGAAGAAGACTTCTATGATGCATCGACGTTAAAAGAGCCTTACCGGGTAGAGGGTAAGAAAACGATGGGCTATGAAATTCTTGAGCAGACAGAAAGCCATCCACCAGATGTTATTTTGTATCCGACTGGTGGAGGAGTCGGGCTGATCGGGATCTATAAGGCATTAAAGGAGTTCAGGGAACTGGGCCTCTTTAAAGGAGCGCAATTGCCACGTCTAGTCGCTGTTCAGGCAGAGGGATGCGCGCCGATCGTAAAAGCTTGGGAAGAAAACAAGAATGAATCGGAGTTCTGGGAAAATTCCAAGACAGCTGCATTTGGGATCAATGTCCCGAAAGCAATTGGAGATTTTCTCGTCCTTGAAGCGATTTATGAAACGGAGGGATGTGCTGTTGCTGTTTCTGAAGAGGAGATCAGTCAGGCACAGCGCCAAATCGCAGAACTCGAAGGAAGTTTTATTTGTCCAGAGGGGGCAGCAGTTTTTGCAGCAGCAAAAACACTGAGGGAAAAAGGCTGGATCAAGGCAGATGAAAAGGTGATTTGCCTAAATACAGGACAAGGGATCAAGTACCCGGATTCGGTCACTGTTCAACCACCAGTCCTGCAGCCTGGAGAAGTTATGCCAAAAGAGTGAATGTTTAGTCTTGACTTTAGAATGGAAACTCATATAATGATAAAACAAGAGAATAAAAATTACCTTATATTTCTTATTTAGAGAGGTGGAGGGATCTGGCCCTTTGAAGCCTCGGCAGCGGGCTCTTTATGAGCACTGTGCCAATTCCACAAGCAATCGGCTTGAATGATAAGAAGAGTGTGATTTAATTTGATGGCGATTCAACCTCTTCTTGTGCGTATTTGCTTCCGCAAGAAGAGGTTTTTATTTGTTTATAAAACCGACTAATTCACTATGAAATATAAGGATTTGCTGATTGGTCAACCAATGGCGCTTCGTCATAAAAATGGCGGCGTTTATTTTTTTGTTTCCAGCTCTTGTTAGTCAATGCTTTAACAAAGAGGAGGGATTTTTATGGTAAATCAATTAAGGAAAGCCGTGGAAACGAAAAGGAATCAGCTGATTCATCAACTGATCACCATGGACGTTTATCAGAAAGATGAGCGTCACTTATTTCAGCTGACACTTACCGACCTGGAAGAGGAGTATGAAAAGGCAGCGGGCGGGAAGAATTTCCTGCCACGGGCTAAAAAACATTATTGGAGAATTCTTGCTTTATTCGAGCCTGTTCCTCTTTTATTCTGAAATCTGTGCATCGGTCTTCGCAGCAGCAGGGCAGCTGAAAGAAAAATAACGGGGAAAAGCAGCAGATGGTATAGATCAGAAAGTACAACCTCTTTAATAATCCCCCCGGTTGCTTCACGCAATAAACTGACTCCATAAGTAAAGGGCATATACGGATTAAGTTTTTGAAAGAAGGAAGAGGTCATTGTCACAGGAAATGTTCCGCCTGAACTTGAAAACTGCAGAACGAGAAAAATAACCGCGAGGCCTTTTCCGACATTTCCAAAGATGGATACAAGTGTATAAGTGAGAATGACAAAGACGACGCTCAGAAAAATGGTAAACAAAACAAACCAAATCTTATCGACAATGTAAGCATGTATAATATACAGATCACCTAGAGATACAACAAGGCCCTGAAGCATGCCGATCGAGGCAAAGGTAAGAAGCCTTCCAAAATTAAAAAGAAAGCGGGGAAACTTTGCCTTCACGGGGTACTTCACCTACTCTGAGGGAAGAGATGAGCAGCATCCCTCCTACCCACAGTGCCAGCAAGGTATAAAAAGGTGTCATCGCTGAGCCGTAATTGGGAATCGGAAAAATCTTCTTCTCCTTCAAGGTGATCGGAGATGCCAGAAAATCACTTTCCTTTTGAGCATCGTTTTTTAAGGCTTTAATGATATCTCTAAGATTGTTGTTCCGTTCAAAATCTCTGATTTTGTCAGCGGTACGGGTGATCGATCTCTTCATGGCAGGCATATCTTTTTTTGCAAACAGTGCTGCCCGGTGGACCGATCGTTCAAGCTTTGGCAGCTGTGTATCCAGTAATACAGCTGTTTTTTGGAGGTCATGCTTAGCTGCTGGCCAATCGTTTCGTATAAACTCCGCTGCGTATTTAATGTTCTGTTCGAGTGCCGGCCAGTCAGGCTGGGCAGTTGAAAACAGATTGTGCAGGGGGTTCAAATAGGATGCAGTACGTTCTGTAAGAATCCCTTTGTTTTGGCGAATCATATTCTCGAGATCCTGAAGGTGCCTTTTCATCGCTTGCAGTTCGGCAGGCTCAAAAGATACCTCTGGATTGGTTTTATTTGCAGCATTGCCCATTGCAATGGCTTCATCTATTGCAGACTTAAGATCAATAAGTGATTGTTCGAGATTTGCTGCTATATCATCTGCAGACTCCAATTTTGCCAAATTGTCCTGAAGAGGAGCGAGTTGATCTAACACGCGCTTCATTTGCGGAAGTTTTTCTTCCGTTTGCAGGATAACATCACCAAGCCTGTCGATCGTCGGGATGCTCATTTGAAGTTTTTTCTTCATTTTTGCTCGTTTATCTAATTCATTCATCTTTTGGTCAAGAAAGATAAGCTGTTCTCCCATTTGATTGAACTTGGAAAACTCCTTTTCAAGAGAGAATATCTTTGTTCAAAGCTGAGTATGGTTGGCAATTCTTTTTCAAGTGTAATTCCAGCTTCGTTAAATTTTTTAAATATGGTGTTTCCTACGCTCTTCGTAAAGTTGTCGCTAACCTGATTGATAATGGTTGAGACTCCTGACTGTGTAATTTTAGGGGAGACCGCGTTGATTTTTTCATTGACTGTATATATGATTTCAGGCTTCTCAGGGTCTTTGCTCGCAATGCTTGAAATCTTACGCGAAAAGTCGGGAGGTATGTAAAGGCTGGTGTAATATTTTCCGTTGAGGACCCCTTCACGGGCCGTTTTATTATCTACGAAAGTCCAGCCTAATTTATCGTTGTGCCTTAAATTTTTAACGACTTGCCTGCCTAAATTGATGGGCTGGTCCTGCAGCATAGCACCTGTATCTTCATTTACGATGGCAATTTTTATGCCTGACGTGTTTTCGTAAGGATCCCACATGGCCTTGATATTTACCCAGGCATAAACAGAAGGCAGCACAATTAACCCAAAGTCAGCAGGGCTGCAGTGGGGATAGTCAATATGTCCTTCCAATCCAAACGGTATACCTGAAACATATTTTTCATCATCCATATATCCTTTTCTAAGCAATGAATTTATGATAGCAATCAAACGTTTTTGCATAGTCTTTGTTTGAAAAAGAAGTTTATGTAAAGGCGCTTTTCATGTGAGAAAGCATTGGACACAACCTGCGAGGATATGGTGTACTAATATAGGAATCTTATGTAATGGAGGATTATGAGATTGAACAAACAGATGGCTGCTGAAATTCTTTCTGATCTCCGTAGTGGAGATCTTAGTGAATACGTCGTTATAAAAGAAGAATTTTTTGTTTTTCGTGAAGTCCTTGTTAAGCAAGAGGACAAGAAATCGTTCCGCGGATTCATCGTCCCGGGAGGCGGGGGAAACGTAAAATATCTTTATCAGCCGGGCTGGACAGCGTAATTGGTGCGAGCTAGGTCTTCAAAGTTCTGGATTCTGACAAAAAAAGACCGGTTCCCTTCTTTGGGGAACCGGTCTTTTTTATTTTATGATGATCACTGGGCATTCAGCGGTATGGGCAACCTGATGACTGACACTTCCTAGGAATGCTTCTTTTATAATGCCTTTTTCTGTGTTTCCCATAACGATGGCATCGTAATGGTGTTCTTTTGCGTATGAAGTGATGATTTGAGAAGGCTCCCCGCTAACGGCATGAGATTCAAAAGGAATGCCTGATTCAGAGAGATAATGAACGGCAGGCTGCAGCAGTTCCTTGTCCTCTTCTTCGAGTAATTCATCCAAATCAATATTAAGGGGAGGTTCCTGTAAAGGAACGTTTTTGTTTACATGCAGCATCGTTACAATTTCAGCGTCCATATGTTGGGCAAGTTCCACACCGTGCTGAAGCGCGTGAACAGAAGGAGCGGAACCATCAAATGCAATTAAGATTTTATTGTACATTGTGGTGACCTTCCTTTCCTTTAATGAGAAATGGAGTCGACATGGATAAGGTGTTTACGGCCCAAAGCAACAACAAGCATGGCGAATAAAACAAAGATTGCCCCGGTTACAAACGGAACATGCGAAGAATAGGTTTCAGCCAGCTTATTCGCAAGCCATGGTCCAATAGCACCACCGATGAAACGAACAAAGCTGTATGCGGCTGATGCGGTCGCACGCTCAACAGGGGCTACCTGCATGACTGCAGTTGTGATCAACGTATTATTCGTGCCAAGGAAAAGGCCGGCAACGATAACGGCAACAATAACTACTGTACTTGATTCCGTCCAAATTCCCATAGCGAGAAGGGTCAGTGCGAAAAAGATGAGCATTGCACACATCGATTTTACTGTGCCGAATCTTGCTTGAATTTTTGGTGCAACAAATACGGACGTGATGGCTAAACAAAGACCCCATCCGAGAAAGACGTAGCCAAGGCCGTGTTCGTCTAAATCCATCACAAATGGCGAATAGGCCATAAGCGTAAAGAAACCAATATTGTAAAGGAAAGCGGTGAGACCGAGTCGAAGAAGCCCAGGATATTTCAAGGCTCTGATCGGATCGAGTACAGAACTCTTAGCTTTCGGTTTCGGAACATGAGGCATTTTCAGCAACAAGGCAAAGAATGCGATGACCATCAATACGCTGACTCCATAAAAAGGGCCACGCCATGAAATGGATCCAAGCTCACCGCCGAGTAAAGGTCCAACAGATATCCCTAATCCAATGGCTGCCTCATATAAAATAATAGCTTTTGCAGTTCCTCCGATGGACAAGCCAACGATGGCAGATAATGCGGTAGCGATGAACAATGAATTTCCTAAACCCCATCCGCCTCGGAAACCAACGATTTGTGAAATTTCGTTCGAAGAACCTGCCAATGCAGAAAAAACAATAATGAATAAGATACCGGACAACAAGGTCCACTTGATGCCTACACGGCTGGAGACCACACCGGTAATGAGCATTGCAACACCGGTAATTAAATTGTAGCTGGAAAATAATAATGAAACCTGGCTCGGAGTAGCGTTAAGCTGATGAGCAATAGCAGGCAGGATAGGATCGACAAGACCTAATCCCATAAATGAAATAATGGTGGCAAAGAAGATGACCCAGATCACAAGCGGCTGTTTGCCTGGCTGTTCCTGGATACTCAAAGCTTCTTGTTTCATACCTAAAACCCCTTTTTCTGAAAAATATAATAAAAAATAAAGTAACCGCACTGTTCTACCCAAAAAATTATAATACAAGTTAACCTTGACGTCAACGTAAACATTTCCTTTTTTATTTCTTTTTGTGGTATTTTTATATAGAGTGATTTATCTGTATTTGTACTTTAAATGGCAAAGGAGCAAGAACAATGAATGGGCTTAAAATAGATGAAGTAGCGAAACAGAGCGGGTTAACGAAGCGCACCATCCGTTATTATGAACAAATCGGCCTGCTTTCTTCGCCTCCTCGAAGTGAGGGTGGAATAAGGCTTTATTCAAAGGAACATGTGGAGTTCTTAAAGAAGATCACCAATGCAAAAGAAGTGATGGGCTTTTCCCTATCAGAGCTCCAGGAATTTATTACACTCAGTGACACCTTGGAAGCTCAAAGACACGATTACAGACAGTTCAAAGGAACGAGCCAGCAAAAAGAAAAGCTGGAGAAAGTGTATATGACGGTAGAGGAGCAGTTAAAGCTGTTAGAACAAAAAAAGAAAAAAATTATAAAGGTAGAGGAAGATTTGATGAATCTCAGGGACCGGGCAAAAGCCGCTCTGATCCGATTTGAACAGGAAAATAGTTAAAAGCAGGCAGAAAGCCTGCTTTATTGCATACTATAAAAAAATTACTGGTACTGCTTAATGACGTTTCCCTCTGCTGGGATTGGATGCTCCTTGAGCATTTTTGCAAAATGAATCAGGTTGTATGACATCATTTGGGCGTGCTGCAATGTAAATTCGTTTTCATACCCTTTGGCATCGATATAAGATGGGCCTGGTCCGGCTTCTCCTACCCAATACGTATCGACATTTGGAGGAACAGTAAAACCGATATGAGATAATGCATACACCACTGACCGGCTTACTTGCTTGGCATCGTCTTCGTTCCCTGTTACAACGACACCGCCGACTTTGTTGTAGAAGATATACTGTCCTTTGTCGTTCGTATCGATGCTCGCGCCATAAAGCCTCTCAATCAGAACAGTCGTCAGGCTGCTCTGCTGACCGAGCCAGATCGGGGAACCAATGATTAAAATGTCGGCTTTCTTTATTTTTTCAAATATAATCGGCCATTCATCCTTATTGCTGATAGCATCTCCAGTTACTCCGTATTCAATGTTATAGTCTGCAAGGGTAACAACCTCTGTTACAATTTCTTCTCTATCAAAAATTTTAACCGATTCATCAATGAGCGCTCGCGTGTTAGACGTCCGATTGCTTTTGTTGAGTGTACAGTTAATGATCAGTGCTTGAATGGACATGTTTTGATCTACTCTCCTTCTGTGCATTCCTATTTGAAACTGTACCCTTTTGATCCATCTGAAAACGTAAAAAAGCCTCGACGGCTTCTGGATCACAGAAACCGCCGGGCTTTTAATGTTTTATCAGTTCACTCCAACATTCATCCACGCTGTTTTTACTGCTGTGTATTCCGCGCCAGTGCTGCCATACAGGTCTGCAGTTGCGCTTAATAATGCAGCACGTGCTCCGCTGAAGTTTGTTGTCGGGGTCATATAGCGAGTAAGTGCTCGCCCTTGGTTTTATGATGGCACAGCACTGGTTCATTGGTATTGGGAAAAACAGAGCAGGTTACCGTGAATTTCAGATTGAAGTTTACACTTGTTTTCCCAAGTGTAAAGACAGAAAAAAAGGAGTATAATTTTGTGTCGTTTTTGTGTCTAAAAATAAAAAAAGCGAGAAAATTGTATTTCAAAACGATTACAATTCCCGTTTGGGGTGTGATGTAAACCTGAAAAATGTTATAATTTTAAGAATTAATAAAAAAATATTTGAGGCTATTCACCTTTTACTAGCTCCCTCTCATAATGGAAAGGGGATTGATGTTGATGAATCCATCAAAAATTCAGGACATGCTGCTTGATCTAAAAACAAAGCAATATGTTGAATCAGAAGTGACCCATACGTTAAGCCAAAATAGTGTCCCGCTGATCTCCATAAGCTACAGTAAATCCGACAATGTTTTTAAAATAAAATATCCCGACAACCATGAGATAGAGTTATACGCTAAGATCGAGTCGGCCATGGACGCTATCACCTCAGAGTTGAAAAGACATAAATGAACACCGCGATTGCGGTGTTTTTCTTTTGTTTACTCATTCCTATGGTTAAAGGGTATCTCTACTTTTGTACTATAAGGTATGATATAATCACAGGAAAATTAGTAGAAAAGAAAGAGGCTGACAATGCTTACATTTTCAGAAAAAATAAATATTATTGAAGAAAATTTCCCTCAATTAACAAGGAAAGATATTTCACTAGGCCGTATCAATTACCACCTTGAGGAGAGCAACCGCGACAAAAAGATCGTGGTCCAGCATCTGCATCCAAACGGTAATGGATTTGTTTATGCGGGCTATCTGCCAAGAGGCGAGAAGAATGAAAAAGGCATGGTCAACATCCGGGAGTATTCAGGCGATGAGCTGATTAACATCATACAGAAATCGATGGACTATTTATTGGAAGATAAAGGTGATTCTGAAGCGGGGTCCTTTCCTTCAGAACCAGAAAAAGAAAACTGGATTGGGGGAGCAGACCACGAAAAGCTTCTTCTCGTTCATGAGGATGAACTATGGAATATTTATGCAGGCTTAAATTTAGAAGCTGCGTTTGAATCCTATAAAGAAGCACATGACTATTTAGTGGAAGAAGGCTTTCAAAAAATATAAGCCAGCAATGGCTCTGTTACTTAATGTAATCGAGGAGTTTATAGATGGACAAAAATCAAGAATTACATCAATTTCTTCTGAATTGACCGAGGAATGGTATGATTCGCTTGATAAATCGAACTCGACTGGTGTATACAGATCCAACGATCCCGAAGTAATAAAGACGCTGAAAGAACAAAATTATGAATTTCATATCCATTTATGCGACGTGCTTGTAAAGGACGAAGGAGCTTTCTTTAACGAATTTGATAAGTGGATTATTAAAATTGCAAAAGACAGTGAACATTTGAAAACACCCATTCATTACATTATTAAAGAATTCATGAGGGTACGGGAGCAGTATCTTAACTACATCAGTGAGTTTGTGTCGAATAATCCAGAAGAGATCAAACCGTCACAGATCGAAAAATGGAATCGGCTGATGGTTAAGGTTTTTGACAGTGTCATGCTGCAATTCATTGAGGAAACCCATAAATATTCCACCCACCGGCTGAATGCCCAGCAAGAACTGTTGAATGAATTGAGTTCACCCGTCATCTCACTAAATAATGATATGGCTTTACTGCCGCTTGTGGGTGATATTGACACGGCACGTGCTAAGTTTATTCTGGAGAATACGCTCAATCAGTGCGTACAAAAAGGAATTGGCCGCCTTTTTATTGATTTATCGGGTGTGGTGATGATTGATACGATGGTGGCTCATGAAATCTTCCAGCTGATCGATGCGCTTGATCTCGTTGGGGTGAAGACTACCCTTTCGGGTATTCGTCCGGAAATCGCTGCAACCGCAGTTCAGCTCGGCCTATCCTTTGACAGGGTTTCCATCACTTCTACATTAGCTCAGGCAATGGACTTTAATAACGCGCGGAAACAAAATAACAACTAATGTTTGGCAGGCAGCTTACGATTTGTAATGCTGCCTTTTTGATTTGAGTTTCCAGGACAAAAGGGTATGATACTAAATAAAAGGAAGAGTTACGACAAAGAATATCAAGGAGGAATTATGGATCTGAAAGGAATTCACCACGTGTCGGCCATTACGGCATTAGCAGGTAAAAACTATGATTTTTATACGAAAGTCCTCGGAATGCGTCTGATCAAGAAAACGGTCAATCAGGATGACACATCTGTATATCATCTGTTCTATGGTGATGAAAAAGGGAACGCAGGCACTGAGTTGACTTTTTTCGAAATTCCAAGAGCAGGAAGGAATCACGATGGCGTTAACAGCATTTCAGAAATATCTCTTCGCGTCAGGAGCGATGAAGCACTGCAATACTGGAAAGCACGGTTCGAAGAGAAAAATGTGGAACACGAGGAAGTGTCTGAACGATTCGGCCGGCTGTCATTAGCATTTAAAGATCATGAAGGGCAGAGATTGCGCCTTGTTTCAGACGAAACAAATAATGGCGTCGCTGGCGGTACACCATGGATAAATAGTGTTGTTCCACAAGACGTCGGGATCATTGGACTCGGACCGGTCATGCTTACAGTTCGTACAAAGGAATTAACAGAGGAAGTCATTACCGAAGTTTTAGGGTTCAGAAAAAAGGGAGCTTATGCTTCTCCTTTATCCGATCAGCCAGACATCCTTGTATATGAGACGGGAGAAGGCGGAACGGGGGCAGAACTTCATATAGAAGAGCGAAAGGACCTGCCTCCCGAACGGCTGGGAAGAGGAGGTGTTCACCATGTGGCATTCCGAGTGAATGATGAAGAGGAACTAAGGCAATGGATTAATAACATACAGGGAGCACGAATTCCGAATTCCGGCTTTGTAGACCGGTACTACTTCAAGTCGTTGTACTTTCGGGAA
Organism: Fictibacillus sp. NRS-1165; assembly: GCF_050468105.1. Classification (NCBI taxonomy): domain Bacteria; kingdom Bacillati; phylum Bacillota; class Bacilli; order Caryophanales; family Fictibacillaceae; genus Fictibacillus; species Fictibacillus sp. NRS-1165. The sequence goes on along the minus strand of NZ_JBDPNU010000079.1, from coordinate 9,765 downwards.
CTCAATGGCATTTTGTTTGAATTAGCCACGGATGGTCCGGGGTTCGCCACGGATGAACACCTTGAACATCTTGGTGAATCACTGGCGTTGCCTCCTTTTCTCGAACCGAAGCGACACGAGATTGAAGCTAAACTCCAACCTTTGGATACCAAATTGTCCTAAACTTCATGAAAGGCGTATGGGTTTCATTCCTTTGCATCATATTAACTAAGAAAAAACATTCTGCAAAGGAAGGTATAACTACTTATGGCAACAGTCCTTTATATTACTGCACACCCTCATGATGAAACACAATCCTACAGTATGACTGCAGGAAAGGCGTTTATTGAGTCCTATAGAAATGCTAATCCAACAGATGAAGTCATCCACTTGGATTTGTACAAGGAAAATATCCCTCAGATTGACGCTGATGTTTTCAGCGGATGGGGGAAGTTAAGAACGGGATCAACGTTTGATCAGCTGTCTGAGAATGAGCAATCCAAAGTTCGAAGGCTTTCCGAACTGACCGACCAATTCGTGGCTGCGGACAAGTATATTTTTGTAACGCCGTTATGGAACTTTTCATTTCCTCCCGTCATGAAAGCTTATATTGATTCCATCTGTACTGCCGGGAAGACCTTTAAATACACAGAACAAGGCCCTGTAGGACTGCTGACGAACAAGAAAGCTCTGCATATCCAAGCTCGCGGAGGGATTTACTCAGAGGGTCCGGCAAAGGAATTGGAGATGGGGCATCGTTATATCGGAGTCATCATGAATTTCTTTGGTATTCCATCTTTTGAAGGTTTTTTTGTTGAAGGCCACAACCAGTTCCCTGACCGCGCGGAAGAAATTAAACAAAATGCCGTTGCAAGAGCGAAAGAACTTGCACTTAGTTTTTAGTAAAAAAAAACGCGAAGGCACAGATGCTGCCTTCGCGTGTAGAATTTTATACGAGGTAAAAAGCTTTCCTCTTCCTGCTTATCTTATGTATTAAAAAGTTCTCCTTTTAAAGCTTGAATATAACGTTCTGCTGATTTTTGGACCGACTCGGATGCTTTTTCCTGTACGACTCTGTGAAACGCATTGTACAAACGATGAAATGGAAGATATTTAACATCCTCGGCGATCCGGCTGACAATGGAAGCAGGCAAAGGGATGAGGTTAGGATAACTGTACATAAAGCTGACCCAGCTGCGGTCAGCCGCCACCTGAATGACATCTCCAGTTAAGAGGACACCTTTTCGATTACTGCCTTCTGCCCAGTGCAGGACAGCACCCCCTTTAAAATGACCGCCCAATCGATGCAGAGTCAATCCCTCGCTAACCTCCATCCGTTCTCCGGTCCAAAAACGAATCCAATTGCTTGGACGGGTGACCCATTTTTTATCGTCTTCATGAATGTAGATCGGTGCATTGAACGCTTCTGCCCATTCCACCATAGTAGAATAATAATGGGGATGGGAAAGGGCAATCGCATCGATACCACCAAGCCGTTGAACCGCTTCAATCGTTTCGTCGTCCAAATAAGTCAGGCAATCCCATAATAGGTTAAAACCTTTGCCTTTAACGAGATAAGTGGTCTGAGAGATGGCAAAGTCCGGCTCTGTATGTATGCTGTACAGGTTTGGCTCATCTTCCTTAATGTTGTTGAAATAGTCCCCGTCCCTCATATCTTCGAGTGTTGTCCAATGTTGTCCGGCAGGGTTCACATATTGTCTCTCTTCGCTGCAGATCATGCATTCGGAAGGAGGCTGCTCAGATTGCGGGTACTGAACACCGCATGTGCTGCAAATAAACCTTTTCATACGATCAACTCCTAATCTTAATAAATCTTAATCGTTTTTGCATACGCATCTTAAGGTTTGAGCGCTATGGTTATAGTAAAAAGTCAAACCAGCGGAGTGTGTAGAATTGTACCTATCTTTTATTTCTCCATACATCGGAAAGCCAAGAACAGCCGGGGCTATTTTGCCCAGTTGTAAATTACTGGCAGCGAAAATAATCGAAGATATTGATTTTGATTCGGCATCCTATATTATTGAACTTGGACCGGGAACAGGGGTTTTTACAGAATACTTGAAAACCGGATGCCGAAAACTACAATTCTGATTATAGAATATAATCAGATATTTTATAAGCGATTAGCAGAAAAATACAAGGGTGAGAAGAATCTCCATACTATAAATGGTTCGGCTGAGAATTTGAATCATTATATGAGGATACACAATATCCCATATGCTGATGCCATTGTTTCTGATCAGCCGTTTGCCAGTCTGCCACAGGAAATGTCTGACTCCATTTTGGCTAGTGCAAGAGATGTTCTCCATGAAGAAGGAAAATCATTGCGTTCCAATATAAAAATGGAAAATGAAGATGATAGAAAGGTTCTTCTCTGACATTAAAATATAAAAAGAGCAGAAGAATATACCGCCTGCCTTTGTTTTCAGCTGCAGCATGGTTAATGATGGAAATCAGCTGAAAACCATCAAACCTGGACGGGAGAAGCCAGGGAGGGATAACCCTCTCCTTTTTAATGTATTTTAGTATAGATACACCCTGGTCCTACAAACAATAGTAATAGACCAGGGGTGATATGATGAGTGAAACAAGCTGCAATTCTTCTGCCGGCAAAAAAAGCAAAAGCGGTGACTTAAAATGGTGGCAGCTCTCTTTAATGGGAGTGGGCTGCACGATCGGTACAGGTTATTTCTTAGGGTCTTCCATTGGCATTATGATGACGGGACCTTCGATTGTTATCTCTTTTATCCTTGCAGCAATCGGTACATATATTGTCTTTAATGTTCTCGCACAAATGACAGCGGAAGATCCGCAAAAAGGGTCTTTTTGCGCGTATGCAAAAAAAGCGTTTGGGCGCTGGGCTGGATTCAGCTGCGGCTGGAACTATTGGATATCCAATATTCTTGTGATGGGGAGCCAGTTGACCGCACTTTCCATCCTTTCCCGCTTTTGGTTTCACAATGTGCCGTTATGGGTGTTTGCTTCAGGTTATGCCGTATTGGCAATCGCTGTTGTGCTCACAGGAACAAAAGGATTCGACAAAATGGAGGATATTCTCGCGATCGTAAAGGTAGCGGCAATCTTAATGTTTATTATTATAGCGGCAGCAACCCTGTTTGGATGGATTGACGGCGATGTGAAGAAGCCGGGGCTTCCGGACAGTTCGCAGGCGCTATTTCACGATGGATTCAGAGGGTTTTGGTCCTCACTCATATACGCGTTCTATGCATTTGGAGGAATCGAAGTGATCGGTTTAATGGCTATGCAGCTGAAAAAGAAAGAAGATGGCCCAAAAGCAGGGAAAGCGATGATGATTCTGCTGACCGGGATCTATGTGTTATCCATGGGTCTTGCCGTAACGATGGTTTTTCAGCATGGATTTGATGATAAAGAAAGTCCTTTTGTTACCGCCTTAAGTGATTATCATCTTCCGTTTTTTCCCCATGTTTTTAATGGTGCCATTATCATTGCAGGATTTTCAACGATGACGGCTTCGCTGTTTGGAGTAACAAACCTTTTATGCACGATGTCTGAAGATGGGGATGCGCCTCATTTATTCAGCAAAAAAGTGAAAAAACTGAAGGACCTGCCCTTGGCATCCTTGGGGCTCGGAGCGGCTGGTCTGCTTGCATCGATCATCACTGCTTTGCTGCTGCCGGGAAAGATTTATGAATATATTACAACGGCAGCAGGGATATTGCTCCTTTATAACTGGCTGTTCATTATCTTTTCGTCCTTAAAGGTTCTTCAGCAAAAGGTGTGGGGCAAAGTATTCTCCTATTTAGGAATCGTGCTTCTCCTGGTGAGTATCAGTGGAACACTGGCTGAAAAGACTATCCGGCCCGGTTTATATGTGAGCCTGCTCCTCGTAGTCATCATTGGTGCCGCAGCCTTAATCATGCGGAAAGTGTGGAAAAAGGCTGAAGCATAACCAGTAAAGAACTTTTTATTGGACAGTTTGTCATAACCTTTCTTTTCTCTCGATATGTTTAATGTAGAGAATAAAGGGGGGATGAAATGGACAGGCAGACATGGGAAGACAGCGCAAGGTTTGAACATGGATTTTGGCTTCAGATACTGGGTGATCATGCCCGCTTTTTAATGGATTCTTTAGCTCCAAAAGAAACTAAAGAAGTGGAAACGGCCAGACAATACAAGAAGGCTTTTGACCAGCTGCTTGAGCAGTCAAAAGGAAACACAGATCTCAAAATACTTACGGCCAATGCGGCGGGAATGGCGTCATCTATTAGAGAATTCAAGCTCCATATTCTAAAGAGGCAGATGGATGGCAAGATTGCCATCCATCTCTCACCAACCTTTATTAATCATATGGTAAATGAGGTAGAAGAGTATATTGGAATTCTTAACTTCCTGAAATCCGAACAAATGCCGCCCTTATACCATGAACTTCATTACCACATGGTCTGGCTGCCGGATGCTTCAGGGCATGCAGGCGCAATTTCAGACACCCTTGATGCTGTGGAAAAAGAATCAGGCAAGAAGCAGGGAATATAGTGTCCACTTTGAACAGTTTTATATTAAAGCCGTTGAACTTGCTGGCTATCTGCGTACGAACCTGAAAGAATTCCCGGCTTTAAATCGTATGAACCAAGAGGTGAAGATAGAAATTGAACTGTTTCGGAGATTTCTTAAGGAAATAGAAGAAATGGAGCTTTCAAACGAAGTCCTCGGTACTTTTTCAGCTTTGATGGCAGATCACATGGCAAGGGAGGAGTGCTATTATCTGACCAAGGTTGCCCAAGCTGCAAAGATGCCCCAGCCAGTTTGCGACCCCACTAAACCACGGGTGGATGAGTGAAAAACCGTAAGTAAGCCTCTGCTAAGTAAAAGCTTAGTGGGGCTTTTTAGATTCCACTTTTCATTTTATAAGGATGAATCGTTTTTGGCAGACAAAAAATATACAGTACATAAATTTTAAAATTAAAAATGAACTTATTTTCTTTTTTAACGTCATTTAATTTGAAGACAATTCGTTGGGGCAGTTTGTCTAGAAGCGGGTGAATAAAGTGTGGACCACGAACTACAGCATCTAATCACAGACGCGAAAAAGGGAGATCAGGATTCCTTTACAAAAATCGTTCAGAAATATAAGGGGAAAGCTTACCGGCATGCCTTTGCGATGGTCCATGATCAAATGGAAGCGGAAGATATAACTCAGGAAGCTTTTGTAAAAGCATATTTTTCGCTTGATCAATTAAAACAGGAGTACGCCTTTGCCTCTTGGTTAACGAGGATCGTAACGAATCTTTGTTATGACCGGATAAAAAGGGCTGAAAAAACGCCGGTTCTTCATGCAGATCCGGCAAAAACGGAGCAACTGGCCAGCAATCGTTCTGAGGTTGAAAACGCTCATCTGAGAATGAATCTTCAGTATGCGATGAAAAAGCTTTCGCCAGAACATCGGACAGTGGTCGTTTTACGGGATATTCAAGGATTCTCGTATCAGGAGATTGCAGAGATTTTGGAAATACCGGAGGGAACTGTTAAATCCAGAATAAATGTGGCAAGAACAGAATTAAGGAGAGAACTCACGAGGGGTGATCGGGATGCATGACGAAATAAAAGAGCTTCTTTCTGCCTATGTGGATGATGAATTAAGCAGGGACGAACGCATAAAGATTGAGGTGCATTGCAGGATCTGCGATGAATGCAGGGATGAAGTGCAAGAACTGATCGAGTTAAAAGAACAATTATACACCGCGTATCAGGTTCCAGTGCCGGAAGAATGGCAGATTGAACAGGCGGTTCTAGAGCAGATACAAGGGGAAAGCTCACCTGGACGGCTTCTTTGCTGGAAATGGATTGCTGCTGCAGGATTGAGTGCTTTATTGATCATCAATATCCTATGGACCTTGACACCTGTCCTGTTAAAAAGCATTCAGGTGGGAATGACTTTAACTTCCATTTCATATAGTCTGGTCCATTCTGTGTTTGCCGTTGCAGGAGGGCTTCCTAACCTGCTTGAAGTGATCCTGGTGCTTACTCTGATTATTTTAGCCGCTTCAGGATGGTCCGTACGGAGATTATTAAGCACAAAAACTTCAGGGTAGGGAGATGGGAAATGAAAAAGCTCGCATTGGTATTATCACTGATCATCTTGTTCTTCACCAGTTTGTCATTGGCAAGTCCAACTGTTTTTGCTGCACAAAGGAACATTATGAAATCAAGAGAAGTGGTCGTTCCCGTTAAACAAAGTGTCGAAAATGTCATTGTATTCGGACATGATGCGATTATTAAAGGGAAAGTAAAAACTGCAGTTATCGTTATTAATGGCGATGTAGAAATAAAACCTAATGCCAACATAAGAGAGCTCGTTCTTGTCGTTGGCGGGCGTGTTAAACAAGAGCCCGGCTCCAGCGTGACGCAGAATATTCTGTCCATTAATCTGAACAGCCCATCTCAGAACAGCCTTTTTCTTGGGGGAATGGTAATAATCAGCGGATGGCTTTTGCGGTTCCTGGGAAGCATCGTTCTCGTTCTGTTAACGACTTTTGCGGGGCTTGCTTTAAATAAGAGGTTTAAGAACTACGAAGAAATGACGAAAGGAAAAGCGGCTCGTTTTGTTTTGTCGGGGGCCATTACAACCTTGGCGATTCTTATTCTAAGCCTGTTACTGGGAATTACCGTCGTCGGAATCCCCATTTCCATTATTCTTCTCTTGGTTCCTCTGATCTCGTTCATAGCCGGGATGGCATTGTTAAGCAAAGAGACGGCAAGCAGTATAGCCGGCCTGAACCATAAACCTTCATGGATCGTCTATTTAACCGGTGCTTTTCTGATCGTATCGGTTTTCAATTTTCCTGTCATCGGCGGTCTCGTCTTTTTTATTCTCTATTGTTTATCCCTAGGAATGTCTATCCAATGGCTGTTCAGCAGATTGCGGCGAAAAAAATATAACGGAAGGTTTTAACTGACGTTAAGAACTTAATCCTTAACCTCATTGGGAACTAATTCTTAATGAAGATTAAGGATTTTTTATTTAAATGAACTTTTTCAGATCTTTCTCGTCTTTTTACTGATGTAAGGACTTTTATTCCTATTTCATTATTATAAAAACAGGTGATAAAGAATGAAGAAAATATTATTTTTACCGTTTTTGCAAATGCCTTCGGGACATCATCAGGCTGCCGAGACTTTGATCGATATGTTGAAGATCAGAAAAAAAGATATGGTTTTAAAGAAAGTAGATTTGCTAAGCTATATGAACGTCTCACTTGAAAAGATGGTGACAGGAACTTATCTCAAGTGGATTAAGCTGATGCCCGGAACCTATGATCTCGTTTATAAAATTTGTACCTATTCCACGATGCGAAAGGTTCATTCTTTCAAAGGCTATGAAATCTTGTTTCTGAAAAAAATGGAAAAGCTTCTGGAGGATGAACAGCCGGACGTGATCATTTGTACACACAGCATTCCATCGTATCTTGTGAGTGCTCTGAAGCGGAAAGGCAAGTGCGTAGTTCCAGTCATGAACGTGTACACGGACTTTTTCATCAACGACGTATGGGGCAAGGGAGAAATTGATTATCATTTCGTTCCTAACCGGGATATGAAATTAAAATTAATGACAGAACATCATATTCGCCAAGAAAGCATTATCGTATCAGGCATACCAGTGCATGAGCAGTTTATAAAAACAACCCAGCGTAAAAAAGACAACGGCCGCAGGAAAATTTTGATCTCTGGCGGGAGCAGTGGATTAGGAGATATTTATGAATTCATAACTGCTTCCAGACTCGCCGGTGCCTTTGATTATTTTGTGTTATGCGGGAACAACCGCAAGCTGTATGAAAAAATCAAGCAGCTAGATTCGGATCATATTCTCCCTCTTCCCTATATCTCTTCCAGAAAAAAGATGAACGAATGGTACGACCGTGTGGATGCTGTCGTAACGAAGCCAGGGGGGATCACAGTCAGTGAAGCGCTGCAGAAAAACCTGCCGATCTTCGTTCATGCCGTACTTCCTGGACAGGAAGAGATCAATCTTCAATATTTGGAAAAAAAGAATTTGGTGTTTCGGCTTGAAAGATCTCTATCGATTGAAGAGCAGCTGCAAAAAGTGCTAGGCAATAAACCTGAACTGATAAAGTGGCACGCAGCTAAAAAAGCGTATGAAAAAGGGAGGGAGATGCTGTCGCCTGATCAGATGACTAAATTTATTCAGTCCTTAATGGAACCTTCGCTGTCTTTCACTCAGCATGCTTGATGAGGGCGATTCTTCTAAAAAACACCAGGACAGGAGCATAACCCATTCGTACACTAATAAATCCTCTTTCCTTACCGCTCGTTCATCTATAAAATGGTAAGGGAGGAGGATTTTCAGGTTTCATTGGTATGATGGGGAATATAAGGTGTAACAAGCATTCTAACCGGGAAGAATGAAGGTGAACTTATACATAACAGATAAAAAAGATTGAGAGTGAGGGCGAAATGGGGCAGTTATTTAAACTATTAAAAACCGGAAACAAGTCCGCTTTTTTAGCGGCGATCGTAAACACGATCATTGCGATCATCAAAGGCGGCGCGTATTTTATGACGGGGAACGTCGCTATGTTCGCAGAGACAATGCACAGTCTTGGTGACGCAGCCAACCAATTCTTCGTTTTTATCGGATCAGCGTTAAGCAAAAGAGGAGCAACCGGACGTTTTCCAAACGGATTTGGCAGGCTGGTGAACCTTGTTCTGCTGGGTGCCGTACTTATTGTAGGAATCATGTCGTTTGAAACGATTAAAGAAGGCTTCACCCATATTCTTCATCCGGCCGAATCCACGGGATTTGTCATTAATCTGGTCGTACTGGGCGCAGCCGTGATCCTCGAAGGTTTTGTACTTTTTAAAGCCATGAAAGAAATCATGCATGAAGCGGGGGATACATCGAGCGGTGCTGCTGTACTTGTTAAAAGTTTTGGGTATTTGCCAAAAGCAAAACCTGCTACAAAGCTTGTTTTTATGGAAGACATGGTCGCGACCGCCGGCGGACTGCTCGCCATCATCGCCATCATCATTTCCCATTACACCACGTTTCATCAGGCAGAAGGCATCGCCTCCATTCTCATTGGGCTCATGATGTTCTTTGTTGTCGGAAAGGTATTTCTTGATAACGCAGCAGGAGCCCTTGGGGAAGCAGATGAGGAAATGGAAGACAAAATAGGCGATTTGGTTTTGAGTGATCCTGATGTTAAGGATGTCGTCGACGTAACGGTGATTAAAGAAGGTGAAGATCTTCATGTTGAGATGGAAGTGGAAGTCGATCCTTCTCTCACGGTTGCCCAGGCAGACGACATCAAGGACCGTCTGGAAGAGAAAATCTTATCAGAAAAAGGTGTAGCGGACGTTACGATTGAATTCGATGAGGACGATGGGGTGCAACAGTGGCCGGATCACCGCAAAAACAAGACTGAAACTGAAAAATAAGCATAAAAGGATGGATGCCACCTAACTTTATGGTGACGTCCATCCTTTGTTTTTGTGTCGTTAGATAAATCAAAACATTCCTGGATAGCCGTAATATGGATAGAATACCTGCTGGCTTGGCTGTCCATGTCCGCCTTGCTGGGTCTGGCCCCCCTGCTCTTGTCCGCCAGGCATCCCGGGGAACAGTCCAGGCAGTTGAGGCAATTGCGGCATCTGTTGCTGCCCTTGTTGTCCGCCTTGCTGGGTCTGGCCTCCCTGCTGCTGTCCGCCAGGCAACCCGGGGAACAAGCCCGGAAACTGCGGCATCTGTTGCCCTTGTTGTCCGCCTTG
>NZ_JBDPNU010000078.1:0-1918 GCF_050468105.1 Fictibacillus sp. NRS-1165 | reverse complement strand
AAGGGGCTGTCCAATAAGTCCCTAAAATGAAAGCAGGACGGAAAAACGAGTCGTTTTTCCGTCCTGCTTTTTTAGTTGTTCTTTTTTCCTGAAAGTATTCAGGCGGATGCCTGCTACTTTCAGGAGATTGTGGGCTAATGCCACAATTCCAAACTCCACATTTACCTTGTCCAGTCCCCGCAAGGACCACCTGCGGAACGACCGATTGCCCTTGATGTGGCCAAATACGCTTTCCACCTCGACTTTACGTCGGGCATAGATCGCGGCTTTTTCCTCACATTCAAGGGCTGCTTTTGCTTTCGCCTTCATTTCTTCATAAATGGTGTTCCAATGGACCTGGCGGTTCCCTTTCGCTTTGGTGCACTTTGGTTTAAAGGGACACTCCGTACAATCTTCGCATTCATAAATCTTGAAGCTTTGTTCCAGACCGGATCGGTTCTTTTTCGTTAGATATTTCTTGAACGGTACCCTTCTGCCATTTGGACAGATAAAGTAATCATCGAGTTCCTCATACACCCAATTCTTTGCGTTCTTTCCATCGTTTTTATATTGTCGGTTTTTTTCCTTCAAATAGCTTCCATAGGGAATAAGAAAATCAAATCGCGGTTCCTTTTCTTCTCCTACCGCAAACAAATAGTTTTCTTCACTGCCATAACCGGCATCCGCAATCACGGTTTTCGGCATCGGTAAAGAAGACGCCGCCAGTTTCTCCAAGTGAGGGATGAAACACCGCGTGTCCGTCGGGCTTTGGTGAATCGAATAAAACAAAACAAATTGGTTCTCGGTCGCCATCTGTACGTTGTACCCTGGTTTCAGCTGGCCATTCTTCATGTGGTCTTCTTTCATTCGCATAAAAGTCGCGTCGGTGTCCGTTTTGGAGTAACTGTTCCGATCTCCGAACTGTTCGTTCTGTTTCTTATATTTCGCTAAACGAGGCAAGAAATCTTGACGAATGAGCTTCAGGGGTTTCTTGTAGGTACTGCGCTTCTTTCGTATCTCTTTGCGTTTCTCGGTATCCGTTTCCTTCTGGATCTCGTCCGTCATGGAAGACAATTCTCCCTCAAGGATCTTTGCGGCTTCTTCTAATTGAAGGGGAAGCTCATCGCTGGTTTCATCTCCCTCTGTCAACGCTTCTAATTGAGTGAGGCTGTTGATGTGGTGCAGCGTTTCTTGAATTTTCTCTTTCAAATTCGCTTCATGTTTAAGGGTGGATTTTTTCCACACGAACGAATACTTGTTGGCATCGGCTTCGATCTTTGTGCCATCCAAAAAGTAGTGATCCATCGTAATATACTCGTCCTTGATGAGTTTCCGAATCATGGTTTCAAACAATTCACCCATCAATGCTTTCATCCGTTGACCGCGAAAGTCATTCAACGTTCGGAAGTCGGGCTTCTGCATCGCGGCGAGCCACATGGCCGGAAGATTTTCCTGGATCAGCTTTTCAATTCCGCGACATGAATAGACCTTCTGTGAATACCCATAGAGGAGGACTTTTACCATCATTTTAGGATGATACGAGCTCCGTCCCCCGCCGGAGTAGTAAGAAAATAGCCGTTCATCGGGAATGGCTTCTACCATCTCATCAATCACACGTGCGACATGGTGGGCCGGAATGAGTTCCTGCAGATCAAAGATCATTTGAACTTGTTGGTTATCGTAGGGTTGAAAAGTTGGGGCTAATTTTCGTTTGGTGGAGGAACTTTCTTGGATTTCCCCTAGAGGAAGGGTCGTTTGCGTGTTATAATTTTCAGTAGTAATCGAAAGATTGCGCATAAAAAATCGTCCTTTCCTTTCTTAAGATGTTGGTGTGGTAACTTTCATTTTACTAAAGAGGACGATTTTTTTGTGTACTTTTTTCTACTTTTAAAAAAAAGCTGCCAGAAAGTCAGTTCACACTGACTTTCTGGACAGCCCC
>NZ_JBDPNU010000077.1:0-15854 GCF_050468105.1 Fictibacillus sp. NRS-1165 | reverse complement strand
AGACTTTGTCTACAAGCTGACACGTTGTGTGAACAACGTGTTTTTTGCATTAAAGATTAGAGACTCTTTCAAGGCTTTCAGGACGGCTATGAATCGCCAGCTTGTCAAGAAGGTTGCTGCTCTCTGAATCAGCCCTTTCAGGTTTACGGTAATACCAGACTGATGAAATTTCATGACCACCCGGTCTACGACTCCAACAACTGAATCGTCCCATAAGTGGGCGTTTGAAAAATCAATATCAACTTCCGCTTCATTTTCTCTGAAATCAAAACTATTCACAAAATCGGTAACAGAAGCAAAAAAAAGCTGTCCAGAAAATTGGTAGATTGTCTTATTTGGCACGGTACCGATCACTTTGGCTACCTTTACTTTCGAAATCTTAGAGGCAAAGAAGATTGCACTCAGTATGATCCCGAACATAACCCCTATTGATAGATTATGAGTGATTACTACAGTAATAACAGTCACGACCATAACGATAGAGTCTGTAACTTGAACCTTTTTGAATGATTTTAAGCACATTGATTTTACCGATATAGGGGGTCTGATTTTATTCGCGATCGTTGGCCCTCAGTTTACCGCCTTTTCTTCCAGGCAGAGAGGGCGAAGCTTAAATTGAATCAAAGCAGATAAAAAAAGTGGACAGCAGCGGCCGTCCACTTTTTATTTCTACGCGATATTGTTTTCCTTTTGAGCAGTGGATTTGAAAAAGACTTTCATCATAGGCGGTGTTACAATAGTGGTCACAAGAACAACGACAACAATCACAGTAAACATATCCTGGCTCAATAGCTTCGTTTCTAATCCGATAGCGGAAATGATTAACGCTACCTCACCGCGGGAGATCATGGCTGCACCAATCCCCAATGAGCTGTTCCAGCCGAATCCAGCCGCTTTTGCTCCGATAGAAGCTCCGATTAATTTTGTGAGGATCGCGATTAAACTAAGGGTAACGATAAGACCCATATTTTCCATAATCCCTGAAAACTCTGCTGTTATACCAATGGAAGTAAAGAAAATAGGAACAAAAATAGAATATCCAATGGTTTCGACCTTTTCAACCACTTCGTGCTTAAAGTTTGTCACACTTATGGCCACACCGGCAATATAAGCACCAATGATGGCAGCAACACCCGTATATTCAGCGAAATATGCAAAAACAAAGCAAATGATAAGAGCTGAAGATATCACTGTTTCTGTCACTTTTAGAGAAGAAAATTTCTTTAAGAATAAAGGAACGATCTTCCATCCTGCAAGAACGACAATCACAAAGAATAAAACTTTCTTCAGGATAACCATCGAAAGATTCACGTCACCGCCGGAAAAACTCATCAAAAAGGCCAAAGCGATGATGATGACCACATCATCAATGACTGCTGCTCCCAGGATGGTGATTCCTTCCGGAGTTTTTAACTTATTCATTTCCTTGAGTGCCTGTACAGAAATACTTACGCTTGTTGCAGAGAGGACCAATCCTAAGAATAGAGATTCCATAACAGATAAATGCATTGCCATCCCTGCCGCATATCCTAGTGCGAGAGGAACGATGATTCCCCCAAAGCCCACAAATGTTGAGGCTTTACCTGTTCGTTTAAACTCATCCACGTCGGATTCCAACCCGGCAATAAACATCAGTAAAATGACACCGATTTGACTAAATTCTGTTAATGTCTCCGTTTCATTGATCCATTCCAATACCGCTGGTCCCAGAATGATCCCGATAATCAGTTTGCCAAGAACAGATGGCTGTCCGAACCTTACGCTAAGGCTCCCCGCCAGCTTGGAAGCGATTAAAATGATGGCGATTTGCAGTAATATCATATAAATGACCACCTTCCAATAGGAGTAATAAACACAAAAGGAGCCTGTTACCAAGGGCATAGTAATCCCTTTGGTGACAGGCTCCTCCAAGTCTTCCCGTTTATTCTGTTACCTATAGTATAACATATCGGCAGAGTTTTTCCAAAAAGAGTTGATTTTTTTATTTGGATGCAACGAAATAATGTAAGAAGAATCTGACTAGAGAGGAACAGCCAAATCCTGTGGATCTTCACATTTATTATTGCCAAACGGCAATCGATCATATTCATGCTCAAAAGTGGGATTTCGAAGAAAAATTCCGAGCAGGCAAAACCCATGCAGACGGGAGGATATTTCAGAGCCATATAACGTTTGATGCAGCGAAATAAAGCCCGATGGGATCTTGAGAAAAAACGGTCATTGGTAGTAAAGGCAAGTATGAAATGTATTCATCATGGAGCCTTGGGGATGAAACCTCAATGGATGCTTGTTTACGGAAGATGTAGACAGATAAATGGAGATGGAAAAAACTGCACTCGTTAGTCCCTGGATATCAATGACAAAGCTCTCCAACCCGAATAAACGATTGTATCTAGAGCAAGTTATATAAGACATCTTCTTCTGCAGGATGTTAACATGTTTCGGGAGGGGCTTGCCCGATGTATTTTTACTTTTCCCTGGAGCCTGCGGATGGTCGGTAAGACGGCGCTGCGGGCTTTTTCTATTTCACATATACTCATGAACTGACCTAGCATAAAAAAAAGGCAGATTGAGAATGCTTTAGTTGGAGCCAGATGCTCAATTGAAGGAGGGTGGGAAATCAGTGAAAAGTGAGCAGCTTTCTATCTTTGCATTAGGCGGATTAAATGAAATTGGCAAGAACATGTACGCGATCCAGTACTCAGACGAAATCCTCATCATTGATTGTGGAATTAAGTTTCCCGATGAGAGCTTATTAGGTGTAGATGGAATCATTCCTGATATTACATATCTTCAAGATAACAAGGATAAAATCCGGGGTTTACTGGTGACCCATGGACACGAGGATCATATCGGCGGCATACCCTATCTTTTAAAACAACTAAATCTCCCCGTTTATGGATCGCGTTTGACCCTCGGGTTGATCGAAATCAAGTTAAAGGAGCACAATCTTTTAGCGGAAGCATCCCTTGTGGAAATTGATTCAGAGACGAAGCTGGATTTCGAATATATTCATGTTTCATTTTTTAAAACCAACCATAGTATCCCTGATTGTGTAGGCATGGTATTCGATACTCCTGAGGGTTGTGTTGTTCATACAGGAGATTTTAAATTCGATCTAATACCGATCAATAATCAGCCTCCTGACCTTCATAAAATGGCCCAAATCGGAAGCAGGGGAGTGCTGGCGCTTTTATCTGAGAGTACAAATGCTGAAAAACCAGGTTTTACCCCTTCCGAACGTATCGTTGGTGAGCATTTGATGGAAGCTTTCATTCAAGCTCGCGGGAAGGTCTTTGTCTCTACATTTGCATCAAATGTGAATCGTGTGCAGCAGGTGATCAATGCGGCTCATTTTACGAACCGAAAAGTTGCTCTTCTGGGACGAAGTATGGTGAATGTAGTGTCTGTTGCCATCGATCAAGGCTACCTCGAGGTTCCAGAAAACATGTTGATCGAACCAAAGAGTATGAACTTCTATTAACCCGAACAGGTAGCCATTCTTTGTACGGGAAGCCAGGGAGAACCAATGGCTGCTTTATCAAGAATTGCAAATTCCAGTTACCGCGATGTTGAAGTGCTGCCGGGTGATACGGTCATCTTTTCATCTTCGCCCATACCGGGTAATGAAAGAGGGGTCTCCCGCATTATTGATAACTTGTTCCTTTTGGGAGCAAAAGTCATCTATGGGTCAGGCAGTTCTACAGGGATGCATGTGTCCGGACATGCCTATCAAGAAGAGCTGCGGCTTATGCTTACCTTAATGAAGCCAAAATATTTTGTTCCTATACATGGAGAGTACAGGATGCTGCATCATCATTGTCAGTTAGCAGAATCCATTGGCATTGATCCACAAAACATGTTCATTTTAAAAAACGGTGATGTTCTCGATTTAAAAGATGGACAGGCGTCCCAGACCCGGACGATTCCTGCAGGTAACATCTACATTGATGGCTTGGGCATAGGAAGTACAGGGAATATCATATTAAGAGACAGGCAGAAATTGTCCGCCGACGGAATGCTGATCATTGTTATAGGAATCAGCAAAACAGAGGGCAGAATCGTTACGGGACCGGATACCATCACCAGGGGCTTTATATACGTGAGGGAGTCGGAAGAACTGCTGAAGGAGATTAATCAGATCGCCGCAAAAACCGTTAATTCCCTATTAATACAAAACCATCATCAATGGAACGTTCTGAAGAAAGAGGTTAAAGAAAAATTGGGTCACTATTTGTTTAAAGAGACAAAGAAGAGGCCGATGATCCTGCCTATTATTATTGAGGTTTAAACTTCACGGGCAGCTTAGGGGTGCTTTCTGAAAATGATCCAATATGTTGCGGATCATTTTCTTTTTTTAAGAGAAAAATGGTGTTTTGTTCCAGTCCATAATGGAGTAGAAGAAGAGAGTAAGAAACCTATAAAGGAGGAGCAAAATGTTTAGACACCAAAAAGAACTTCAGTTCGAAGTAAAGGTCGACCGTCCTGATCCCATGCTGGCACGCCAGGTACAGGAGGTTATAGGCGGACAGTTTGGTGAGATGACCGTCATGATGCAGTATCTCTTTCAAGGTTTTAACTGTAGGGGAGAAGAAAAATATAAGGACATGCTGATGGATATCGTTACGGAGGAGATTGGCCATGTCGAGATGTTATGTGCTTTGATCAGCCAATTAATGGATGGGGCATCTCCTGCAGACCAGGCGGAAGCAGCGAAAGATCCTCATATGGCGGGATCATGGGCGGAATAAATCCACAGCATCTGCTCGTCAGCGGACTTGGCGGGTTGCCAACCAACTCCAATGGAGTGCCATGGAATGCAGGGTATATCGTTGCCGACATGCGTTCTAACCTGCATGCTGAAAGCCAGGGTCGCCTTCAGGTTGCGCGATTGTACCACATGACCACTGACGAAGGGGTCCGAGCAACATTCAGAAAGATGCTTGCACGAGACCGTTATCACCAATATTAATGGATGGCAGCGATCGCAGAATTGGAAGAGAAGAACGGTATTGTCGTACCAGCAACCTTCCCGCCAGAAGCGGAAATGGAAGCAAAGGAAGAAGCCTACAAGTTCTGGAACTTATCTGAGGGCGAACAATCAGCTGAAGGCCTGTGGGCGACAGGCAGCGCACCGGACGGAACCGGGGATTTTAAATATTATGCGGATCCCGCTCCTGAAGGAAATATACCAAATCCAACTGTTCCTGCTTCAGAAGTGCACCATGACCTGGATAAAGAATTATTGAAACGAAAATAGAAATACTTTGAACCGCTCTGTATTTGGAGCGGTTCTTTTTGATTTGTTAACATCACTTCCGAATTCGGTGCATTGGCCAAAATAATACCTTTTGGGAATCCGCGTAATGCAAAATGGGGCTGACAGACGGTAATTCGATACAAGAAATCGCCGAATTTTTTCGGAAACTCGCAGCTGCTCTTTGAAGGGGCCACTGAAGATGGTGGATGTCTTGAAAATATAAACTTTTTTTATGTGTTGTGTATAGCCGGTATCGCTCAGTCAGCCAATACTCCAGCGTATCTTTTTTGCATGCAAATGGTCTCGATACAGGCCGATAGTGTAAAAGTATTTCGGAACCGCCGCCTTCTCTTTTGCTTGTGAAAATGATGTTCTTTCTGTCCACTCGATCCAGCTCCATTTCAGCATAGAAGTAAGGCAGATGAAAGAAAGTTCTGGCTCCCTTCACAGCAAGAAGTTGTGCGGCATCTAAACTGAAAAAATAGATGCCAGGGATGCCTCTGTATTTCACATAGGTCCTCACATTCAACTCTGGGAAAGAACTTGCCCGCGGTATTGGCGGCAGAAATCTGGCATGGAATTGATCGATAAAAAATGGCAGTATTCCGATCCATGCCGTCTCCTCATACGTGTCAATATCCAGACAAGAGGGGATGTGATTTTGGAGAGCCTCAACAGGTAGTGGCCAGTGAGCAAACAATACATGATTCCATGTCTGGGTCATGAACCATGGTCCTCTGGGAAGAGGGAATGGCCGGTGTTCAGTATGCCTTAATATGGATTCAGGTTTCATGGGCGAGCCTCCCTGCGTTGTGAAATATACTAGGTTTATTCCCTCAAAGCACCTATTGCATTCATAGACTGAGCAAGTTTAATGGCAGCCGTGAAAGGGAAACGGATAACTAGATATTACTTGATATCATGCAGGAGGCAGAAATAAATCATGGCAGAAACCAATAAACTAATGGTCGTTGCTCATCCGGATGATGAACTAATCTTCGGCGGAGATGAATTGATCCAAGAAGAAGGATGGAAAGTAGTATGTGTAACGGATGGAGATAATGAGGAAAGGCGGCAAGAGTTTGAACGGGCTATGCAACTCGTTGGAGCAGAATATGAAATGTGGGCTTATAAAGATGCCTGGACGGAGCACGTGAACCGCCCAAAACTGGAGGAAGACCTTTCAAGAGTGGTTAATGAACGGGATTATAAAAAAATTGTAACCCATAACCTGTATGGAGAATATGGACATCCTGAACACAAGGCAGTAGCGGAGATCATGCATAAAATAGTAAAGGAAAATCTCTATATGTTTGATTTTAACGTCAAGGAACTATTACAAGTAGATATCCTTAAGCGTAAACTGGAGCTTCTTGACGTGTACAAAAGCCAAAAACCGGCCGTAGAACAGCTGTTGAGCCTCATTGCGATCGCGCGCACGGTTAAGGTGAATTAAGAGGCGGGTGTTATAAAAGAACTTTCCGTACAGGGAAGTTCTTTTTATTTTCCCCCTGAACATCAATGGTCATTTGATGACAAAAAGAGGTTTTCTGATCGTGGAGAAGAAATAAGAAGAAAACGCTTAGAGGGGAGCATGAAATGAAGAGAGTTGATGTCGTCTATGTGCTGTTATGGGATGAAGAGTCAGAAAATATTCTAATGGTTAAAAACTACGGAGAAAAAGAATCCTACTACACACTCCCAGGGGGAGCTGTGGAAGAGGGGGAGACACTCGAACAAGGTGCGATCCGTGAAGTAAGAGAAGAAACGGGTCTGGAGGTTGAGCTGCAACATTTATTTGGAGTATCTGAAGCCTTCTTTGAAGAAAGAGGCCATCATGTGATTTTCTTTACGTTCCTCGGAAAAATCATTGGCGGTGAAATGGGGATCCTGAGTCCCGATGAGATCGAGGAAGTAGCATGGATGAATCATGAGGCAGCAGAGCCGTATTTGTATCTGCCGGATGGGGTTAAAGAAAGGATCAAAGCCAACGTTACAATCGCATATGATCATCGTGGAACGGTGTCCGGCTAAAAATGCGTTTTCCTTGAAGGGCCAGTTGATTTACAAGCCGGTTTTTATGGTTTACGGTCCACTTTTCGGGAGTTACATGCGGCTTTTCAACATTTACAGTCCACTTTTCCCGTTTTACGTGCCAAACACGTCAAAACGAAAAATGCCTGGAGATTATTCTCCAGGCATTTTTTCTTATTCGGACACCGGAAGTACAGCGCCTTTGTATTCTTTTTCAATAAATGATTGGATCTGTTTGGAATGAAGCACTTCAACGAGGGTCTTGACTGCTTTTTTGTCTTTGTCGCCTTTACGAACAGTGATAATGTTGGCAAACGGAGAATCTGTTCCTTCGAGCTCGATGGAATCCTTCTTCGGATTGAGTCCTGCATCAATCGCATAGTTCGTGTTGATGACGATCGCGTCACCTTCGTTATATTGGTAGGCTTTTGTTAAAAGAGCTGGCTCGATGTCTGCTTTGAATTTCAGATGCTTCGGATTTTCAACGATGTCTTTCAACTGTGCTTTGTAGCCGACCCCAGCCTTCAACTTGATCAAGCCAGCTTTTTCAAAGATTGAAAGGATACGGCCATGCTCAGCAACGGAATTGCTAAGGATGACTTTTGCACCGTCTGGCAATTCTTTTAGCGATTTGTATTTTTTAGAGTAAACGCCCATTGGTTCGATGTGGATCGCTCCGGCGTTTTCAAATTTATACTTAGGGTTTTCTTTTAATTGCTGTTCCAGGTAAGGAATGTGCTGGAAGTAGTTTGCATCGATCTCTTTATTGAAGAGTGCTTTGTTTGGCAGAACATAATCCTGGAACTTAACGATCTTCAGATCAATTCCTTTTTTCTTCAGCAACGGAACGGCCTCTTTTAATATGACGGCGTGTGGTACATTTGAGGCGCCGACGGTCAATTTTTCCGGATTTTTCCCATCGCCGCTCGTGCTTGATGATCCGCATGCCGTTAATGCTGCTGCAATCAGTGCTCCCAGTAATAATAATCCCCATTTTTTTAATCTCATTGGTTCCCCAACCCCCATGTATTTTTTTGATAAACCTACACTGCCTTGGAGAGCGTGGAGTCGAACTAAAAGCCCCCTGTCTTCAAAGAGAGACAGAGGGCTTCAGTATAAATCCGCTGACCTCTCATCTCTCAGCTTTCGCTGTTAGATTTAGCACCGTTTTCATGCTGGCTATTCAGCATGAATGGTTGCCGGGCTTCATAGGGCTAATTCCCTCCACCTGCTCTTAATAAGAGTGTACTCATATCAAATTACTTCGTATTATGGCAGGGTTTCAAATCATTGTCAATGACTTTTTTCCTAGAAAACTTGTCGATGCACCGAAAACGGACTGTTCATGTGTAAAAAAATTGCAGACAAAACGTGCAGAAGACGATATCATGACAATATGATCTACACGGCATAAGGAGGTAGGATATATGTCATCTGAAACGAACGGGCAGCCTAAAAAGCTGAGCTATCAGGAAGCAATCAAGCAAAAGCTGGCTGAAAAAAAGCAGCATCAAGCCAGTGGGAAGCTTTCCACCAACCCAGTTAAATCAACGAAACCAATGAAAAGCCAGCAGACGAAAAAGGCGAACAACCAGCATCGACGCACAGGCGTTTAATTTTCACTATGAAACCCTTAATCGAGGGTTTTTTTGTTTATGTGAAGACAGAAAGGAGATTTCATGGAATTCGTAAAGCCAATTATGCATCAGCTTGAGATCACCAACCAGTCGATTGTTCAA
The DNA here is from genome assembly GCF_050468105.1 of Fictibacillus sp. NRS-1165. Classification (NCBI taxonomy): domain Bacteria; kingdom Bacillati; phylum Bacillota; class Bacilli; order Caryophanales; family Fictibacillaceae; genus Fictibacillus; species Fictibacillus sp. NRS-1165. The sequence continues at coordinate 6,821 of NZ_JBDPNU010000077.1, read as the reverse complement.
ATCTTGGAGTTTTTAAATGAAAGTGACCTGGAACTTTCACTGGGAGAGAAGAAAAGGACGGTACGGGAACTGCTGGCCCATCTGGCAGTGATCTGCCAAGCGGATTTCCTGATCATGAATGAGGCCACCCAGCAGGAGATGGAGGAGTTCTATGAAAGGCACCAGCCGCAGACCAAAAAGGAGATAAAGGAGACGCTGCTTGCTCATTTTGCCTTTTTAAAAGATAATACGGCGCGTTTTTCGACTGAAGAATGGTCAGCCGTCACGACCTCCTGGTGGGGTGTTTCCTATTCAAGATACGAATGGCTGCTGGAAATCCTTGGTCATATCTACCACCATCGTGGCCAGCTTCAGACGGTACTGGTTATCAATGGCAGAGATCCGAAAATACCGCTTTTTGAATAAAGCCGGATACCCAAATGAATGACAGGTTGCCGGAATCACCGTTCTATTTTCGATGACATAGTATAAGGTGGCGGTATATGAGGACAAGCAGGTCTTTGTATATTGACTACCTTTTTTTAAGTTGGCGGTCTTTATGAAATGGAAAATGAGTAAGCACAAAGACTACCGCTGGCCGTCTGATGTTGCGATCGTCATCATCGGAATCCTGTTTAAACTTCTATCCAATACGGTGACAATCGGCCCGAACTGGCCGGTCTATTGTATAGCCTTTATTCTTTATATTCCTTTACTTTTCGCGGTTAGCTCCGAACATGATTTATGGTCAAGGAAGTTTGCCATCCTTCGGGTTCTATTTTTAACGTTCGCTCTGATGAGCAGTATGGTGGATTTGGTAAGTTCTTTATTTTTTGGTAAACCGAGCGCAGCTGAACTGTTTCAATGCGCCGCTCTTCTATGGTCGGCGAATGTGCTCATTTTTTCCATATGGTACTGGGAGATTGATCAAGGTGGTCCCATACGAAGAAATTCCGAAAATCCAGGAAAACCGGAAATTGTTTTTCCCCAGATGACTTCGTCTTTTCCTGAGTGGGAAGGATGGAAGCCGAATTTTCTTGATTATTTATTTGTAGCGTTCAATACAAGTATCGCCTTCAGCCCGGCGGATACAGCTGTATATTCCCGGCGGGCGAAACTTCTGATGATGACACAATCGATGATATCACTGGTTACGCTTGTCGTAGTGGCGGCACGGGCGATTAATATGGTATAAGGGACGGCGGTTGCCTCCACTAGCCGGTTCCATCACACTCCACGAAAACCAACTTTTATTGACTAGCCTATTAAATTTATTAAATGTTAAATTTTTCTTCACAGTTCCTCAACAAAACTTCTTTATGGTAGGAGATGAACGATCGTAAGGGCATCGAACCTTAAGGAGGAAATGCAATGTTTCAAAATATCGGTATACCTGGCTTGGTTATCATGTTAGTGATTGCGTTAATCATCTTCGGGCCCTCCAAGCTTCCTGAGATCGGACGGGCGTTTGGCAGCACACTCAGGGAATTTAAGAACTCTGCCAAAGATTTGATGAGTCCGGACGAAAAGGAAGAAAGAGCAGAACAAAAATAATAGAAGAAGGGGATGGCCGTCGTCATCTCCTTTCTCTTATTTCGGTGAGGTGAAAACTTTGAAGGATGTAGATATGCTGCTAGTGGATCATCTGAGTGAGCTTCGAAAACGGATGATTATTACCTTGGGAACATTTGCTTTATTTTTCATCGTTTCTTTTATTTATGTCCAGGACATCTATCACTGGCTGATCAGGGATCTGGATGAGAAACTCGCGGTTCTGGGCCCAAGTGATATTCTGTGGGTGTATTTTATGATATCCGGTGTCATCTCCATTGCATTGACGATTCCGGTGGCCGCGCACCAAATCTGGATGTTTGTGAAGCCGGCTCTCTCTAAACATGAAGCGAAGACCACATTGTCCTACATACCGGCTTTATTCCTGTTGTTTATCGCCGGCCTTGCTTTCGGTTACTTCGTTGTTTATCCGATGGTGCTGGATTTTCTGCTTTCTTTGTCACATGGGCAGTTTCAGACCTTCTTCACATCAGAGAAATATTTCCGGTTTATGATAAATCTTACTTTGCCGTTTGGCTTTTTGTTCGAGATTCCTCTCGTTGTTATGTTCCTGACTTCAGTCGGACTCGCAAATCCACAAGTTCTGTCAAAAGCACGGAGGATCGCTTATTTTGTTTTAGTACTGATCGCCATTCTGATTACGCCGCCAGATTTCATGTCCGATTTTCTGGTCACGATTCCGCTTTTGGTTCTGTATGAGTTCAGCATCACGTTATCCAAGATCGTTTACCGTAAAAAGCTTGCGAAACAGGAAGATAACGTAGTGGAACTTAGAAAACCTTCGTGAGATACGCGCCGATTGGGTTGAAATACGCGCGGATCTCTTCATTTTACAATCCAGTCTTTCCAAAATACGCGCCAATCTAAAAATAGAGTGCTGCTCGCACTCTGTTTTTTTTATTTTAAAGAGGTTATTAAATTTTACCCGGGCGAAAGTCCCGTGTTTGTTAAGTTTATCCTTTCAATCACCGGTTGCTGTTGAAAATAGATTTTGGGGATGATAAAAGTCCTGTGAAAAAAGGCCTTTTTGAAAAATTGGCATTTACATACCTTAACGGTAGATTCACAAACAGGTTTTAAAATGGCCTCGTAAGCTACTTTTTACAATGAGAGGGGAATTCGTATGGCAGATGAGAGGCATATGGAAGATTGGATTAAGAAATTGACCGATGAGAATCAGGACAAGAAGTTTGATCGTCGAAGCTTTCTTAAAGGGACCGGCAAAATCGCGGGGTTATCTCTAGGTATGGTGCTCGCACAGTCCATCGGAGGGTTTGAAGTTAATGCGGCTCCAAAGTTTCAAAGCTATCCTTTTACCCTGGGAGTGGCCTCAGGTGATCCGCTGCCTGATGGTGTTGTGCTGTGGACGCGACTTGCTCCGGAACCTCTGAATGGGGGCGGGATGCCGGGGGAAGCTGTCCCAGTAAAATGGGAGATTGCCAGAGATGAGCGTTTCCGCCATATCGTTCAGCACGGAACTGAGCTGGCAAGGCCTGACCTCGCACACTCTGTACATGTTGAAGTAAGCGGATTGAAACCTAATCAAGTCTATTATTATCGTTTTAAGTCCGGCTATGAATTTAGTCCGATCGGCAGAACGAAGACCTTGCCGGCTGCTGGCTCCGCCGTGAAAGAATTAAAGTTTGCCTTTGCGTCCTGCCAGCAGTATGAACACGGATTCTACACCGCCTATAAGCATATGGCGGAGGAGGATCTGGACCTTGTGTTCCATCTTGGTGATTATATTTATGAGTATGGACCGAACGAGTATGTGTCGGCAACGGGAAATGTCCGCACACACAGCAGTGCAGAGATCATGTCTCTGGATGATTACCGTAACCGCCATGCGCAGTATCGGTCTGATGCGAACCTGAAGGCTGCTCACGCTGCTTTCCCATGGGTCGTCACTTGGGATGATCATGAGGTTGAAAATAACTATGCGGACAAAATTCCTGAAAAAGGACAATCTGTGGAAGCCTTTATCATCCGCCGTGCAGCCGCATACCAAGCCTATTATGAACATATGCCTCTCCGTAAAACATCGCTTCCGAACGGTCCGGACATGCGTTTATACCGAAATTTCACATACGGAAACCTTGCTTCCTTCAATGTACTCGACACACGCCAGTACCGATCGGATCAAGCCAACGGAGACGGAAACAAACCACAGTCGCCTGAATCATTGGATCCTCGCCGCACACTGATGGGTCAGGAGCAGGAAAGCTGGCTCTTTAACAATCTGAGCACTTCCAAGGCTCATTGGAATGTACTTGCACAGCAGATCTTCTTTGCACAATGGAACTTTGGGACAAGCAGTGCTCCTGTCTACAGCATGGATTCCTGGGATGGCTATCCGGCTCAGCGCCAGCGGGTCATGGATTTTGTAAAAGGAAAAAATATGAACAACTTGATTGTATTAACCGGTGATGTTCACGCGAGCTGGGCGTCCAACCTGCATACGGATTTTAATAATCCGAAGTCGCCGATCTTCGGTGCTGAATTTGTTGGAACTTCCATCACTTCTGGTGGAAATGGAGCTGATAAGCGAAAGGATACAGATCATATTTTGGAACAAAATCCGCATATCAAATTCTTTAACGACTACCGAGGATATGTTCGCTGTAAGGTGACACCTGTACAATGGCAGGCGGACTATCGGGTTGTCCCTTTTGTCACAGAGCCGGGTGCCGCTGTATCTACAAGAGCTTCCTATGTCTACCAAAAAGATCAGATGGGGCTGCAAAGGGTTTCAGCTTCCGCTGTCCCACAAGGGCTTAAGATTTCTGAACAGGTAGAGGAAGACCGTTTTACGGCTCATACCCATGCACATAATAAACAGATGGGACAAATCAAGGAAAAAGTAAAACAATAATGGACTGATAAACACAAAAGTGTAAAGGCGCTTTTGTGTTTCTTTTGAATTAATATTCTAAATATATTGAAAATATCATTCCTTATATTTAGAATATAAATAGTGAATCAATAGAAAGGGGATGGAACGCCATGAAACACCTTTTATCTGCACAGCCCGCTGACAACGCCCATGTCGTCATTGAGTCTTCATCTGTATGGGAAGTCATACTAGGTATTGCCGGTTACACTTACGCTCAATTAAGGCATTCCTTTGATTTGGACGAGGAGTGGAAGCAATGGAAAGGGGAAATGAACCGTTCGCTTCTGGAGCATCTTGAAGCTATTCAGGAAACGAACCTGTGGTACGCCATGCTTCTTCTTCAAAACCGATGGAATGCAGGAACCATTCAGGAATTCTCGAATCAACTGCAGGCTATGACAGAGGAAGCCTTTTATGTAACGCTTTTACCTTATAAAAACAGGGATGCCGAAGCCTCTCGAAAAGAGATCCCGCTTCATGTTCACCAGAAGAACCGATTTACAGAATATGCGGCGTACTTTAAAGGACACGATTACTTGGAAGACTATGTTCGATTGCTTGGAGAAAAATCATGCGGTGAGCTAAGTTTGCTGATGATAACGGTGATGGAAGAGTGGCATGGCTTTATCAGTACTCAGCCTTTTTGGGAGAAATGGATGCAGGCACTGGCTCATGAAACGAGACAAACCGTGAAGCCGGATGCTCCTTTGGAGGAGATCGAACGGATAACAGGCGGAGTGAAGTATGTTCCCGAACCATCCGTCTGGAATATTAAGCTTGTCCCCCATGTCTCTTACCGTCCATGGGTTCTGCAATTGCGGACGCCTGACACCATGCTGTTCTTTTACCCGGTAAATGAAGAATATTTTGCTGAGCCAGGGGTACCTTCCAGCGATCTGATCCGGGGGCATAAAGCGCTTGGAGACGAGCTTCGATTGAAACTCCTTTTTCAGCTGCAGAAAGGTCCATTATCTCTGCAGGAATTGAGCGGGCAGTTTCACATGTCAAAAACGACGCTTCATCATCAGCTTTCCCTTTTAAAAGCGGCAAAGTTCGTTAGTGCTGAAAAGGGAATCTATTCGGCAAATGTGAAACAAATCCAGTCGTTTTCGAAAAAATTAACCCAGTATTTAGGAAAAGAAGAATGAAAAGCTGCTCAAGGCCGTTCAAAGCGCTCTGGGCCGGTGAGCTTGTGTCTGAATTCGGAGGAGCAGCAGGGGGGATCGTCAACGGCTTGCTTCTTTATGAACTGACAGGCTCTAAGGAATGGATGGGAGCCTTGTGGCTCGTTTACTTTCTTCCTTCTCTGGCGCTTCAGGGAATCAGTGCCCCTTTTTTTAATCATGTGATGAAAGAGAAAGTGCTCCGGAGCGTTCAGCTCATCCGCATGGGTGCGTACTTGCTGCCGCTGGCCGGATCGCTGCTCGATTCGCCTATGATGACCATTGTTGAACTGGTGGTCCTGCAATGCTGTTTAGGTTTGATGCAGCCGATTTACGCCAGTCTGTCGTTTTCTCTTTTGCCTGACATCTGCAGGGAAGAGAAGTTGGCGCAAGCAAATGGACTGCTCGATGGGACAGTCCGGCTTATGAGTTTTCTTGCGCCTGGCTTCACGTCATTATTGCTCGCGTTCAGTCCTATCCCGGTGATTTACGCGATGTCGTCCTTCATGTTTTTTGTCAGCTTTATTGCTCTTTCCCGCATTCCGGCAGTTGGGTCGAGGAAAACCGCTGTGTGGAGCAAAAAGTTCTGGTTGTCAGAGCTGAAGGTGGGGTACGGACCTTCTTTCAGTATCCGGACCTCCTTAAATTGAGTCTTCTTTCATCTAGTGTACAGTTTGCGGTTGGAGCTGCCATGGTATTAAGTGTTCCATTCATACGGGGTGATCTTAACGGTGAGCGGTGGGAGTATGGTGTTTTTTCAGGAGCTTTTCCAGTCGGATATGCCATAGGAACCTTGCTATTAAAGCGAATACCAAAATCACCATGGACAATGTATGCCGGGCTTGTTGGGGGAGGGCTATCCTTCTTGCTTCTCTTTGTGGTGACCTCCATCCCTGTGGCGTGGATGTGCGAGTTGTTTGGAGGCCTTGTATTCCCGCTGTTCAATGCCCAAAGTGCGGCCAGATTCCAGACAGAGGCTCCCCGTGAGCGATTGGCCCAGTTAAGTGCTGTACGATTGCTGTTCATGAGAGCGACGATGCCCTTGGGTATCTTGTTTGCTTCGTCAGCGTTCCTTCAGCTTTCCGCACGCCAGACCTTTATGATCATCGGAGCGGTCATTGTTCTGCCCGGTTTATTTTTTCTGATTAGGGAAAACGGGAGAATTCATTCCTTACATAAAAAAAAACAGGCTAATGTGAAGTGACCCCTAAAAG
>NZ_JBDPNU010000076.1:0-14462 GCF_050468105.1 Fictibacillus sp. NRS-1165 | reverse complement strand
GCAAGTAACACGTCTGGCCATCGAAGCAGGGCCTTCAGATCCAGTAGTGAAGATGCCGAGCCCCCATCCCTTTTAGTGAAATGATGGATTTGGCACGTTAAACGCTGCAAAGTCGCACGTAAAGTGTCCATTCCCGCATGTAAACTCTTCAAAGTGGCATGTAAACGGGCGAAATCCGCATGTAAACCGTCCAACCCTGCAGGTTACGCGATCCATTCAAGCAAAAAGGAACGATCCACTCCAGCAACAGAAGACCGCCTCACTCGCGCTCTCCAACGATGAGTCAGGTGAGTATAATAATCTCCTGGTCATCCTTTCAGCTGCAGGAACTGTCCAAGCAAAAATGGAATTTTAGTACGTGTTATGGATAAAAACTCCTTTATAAAGGGAAGGTCATTGGTCGTATAAGAATGAAAGATATCACTCCACCACTCGGTTTCATATCGGCATAGCATACTCAGGTTATATAGAACAGCGTAATGAATCATGCATTCATTCAGCTCTTTTATCTCTCTTCGGCTGCTGTAGAGGTAATAGGACCCGTTATGGTGGTAGCTGAACGGTTCACATTGAAGCGGATGAAGTTCCTTGGATGAATGGACGATGATATGCTCCTTTGTTTCTTTCAAGAGCTGAAAGCAGATTTCCGGGTTTTCATTGAGGAAGGAAATGAATCTCTCCGTGTTCATATGAAGACCATCAAGAACTTCAATGGGAATGGTAAGCTCTTGCTCGTTTCGCAGAACCTGCACGTTTATATCTTCATTTTGGACGTGTAAAAAAAGGTCCTTTAATTCAGGAATAAGCACCATAATATCGTTCATCTTCAGTTTTTCGCCTTCTGCATGTTTCACATGAAACAATTTGGAGGAGAAATGATTAAAAAGCCCGCTTCTCTGGATTCTCACTTCATCCTGCAGAAACTCATAATATTTCTTTTTACGCTTCCTTGTGGTAACACCGTGCGCCAGTACTGAACTGTTTTCCGGATAATCAGGGTCTACGGTCAGGATACAGGCCTTGAGCAACTGAATCATGCCATAGAACAACAGAACGGGCTGAAGTTCTGCTGGTGCTTTGCGTGCCAGGTCATAGTATTTTTTGCCATGCTCCAAGAAGTAAATAAAAGGGTAGCAGTTCTGATAGCTTTTGCTTTCTGCATGCTCAATTTCAGCGTTTCCGTAGCGATCATAAAGGAATTTTTGCGCCCTGCTGGAGGAGAAAAAACTGTAATATAATGACCAGGTATATTCGTCTGACATAAGGCGCTGACCCCCATGGTATTTTTTGAAAAGTTAGACTTATTGTTCCTTCCTTGACAGTAGTTTATCCAGTTGTTAATCTACAAATAATATTTTTCAGGAACTTAATTGAAGAGAAGGGTGGAGTATGCATGTGGGAGAGCAAGTTTGAAAAAGAAGGATTAACGTTTGATGATGTGCTGTTAGTACCGGCAAAATCATCTGTTTTGCCAAAAGATGTTTCATTGAAGACTCGTCTTTCGGATACTGTACAGTTAAACATTCCGATAATCAGTGCTGGGATGGATACGGTAACGGAAGCAGAATTAGCAATCGCCATGGCTCGCCAGGGCGGATTAGGAATCATCCATAAAAATATGTCGATCGAACAGCAGGCAGAACAAGTGGACAGAGTAAAGCGTTCTGAGAGCGGTGTTATTACTGATCCATTCTACCTGACACCTGACCACCAAGTGTTTGATGCCGAACATCTTATGGGTAAATACAGAATCAGCGGTGTTCCCATTGTTGATGACCATAAGAAGCTTGTAGGTATTCTCACCAACCGTGACCTTCGTTTTATTGAAGATTACTCCATTCAGATTTCCGATGTTATGACGAAAGAAAACCTTGTAACAGCCCCAGTAGGTACAACCCTAAAAGAAGCAGAGCTTTTACTTCAAAAGCATAAGATTGAAAAGCTGCCATTGGTTGATAGTGAAGGTACACTTCAAGGGCTGATCACGATTAAAGATATTGAAAAGGTCATCGAGTTCCCGAATTCTGCAAAAGACAGCCAAGGGCGCTTGCTTGCTGGTGCTGCAGTTGGGGTAACAAAGGACGCAATGCTGCGCATTGACAAACTCGTTGAAGCGGGAGTAGACGCTATTGTTATCGATACCGCACATGGCCATTCTGAAGGTGTACTGACTAAAGTTAAAGAAGTCCGCGCTAAATATCCTGACCTGACCATTATTGCTGGTAACGTTGCGACAGCAGAGGCGACAAGAGACTTGATCGAAGCTGGAGCAAGTGTAGTTAAAGTCGGTATCGGGCCAGGATCGATCTGTACGACCCGCGTTGTCGCCGGTGTAGGTGTGCCCCAGATTACAGCTATCTATGACTGCGCAACAGAAGCCCGCAAGCATGGCATCCCGATCATTGCTGACGGCGGAATTAAATATTCTGGAGACATTGTAAAAGCTCTTGCTACCGGAGGAAATGCGGTTATGCTTGGAAGCTTGCTTGCGGGAGTAACGGAGAGCCCTGGAGAGCGGGAAATTTATCAGGGCCGCCAATTTAAAGTTTACCGCGGAATGGGATCTATTGGAGCGATGGAGCAAGGAAGCCGCGACCGATATTTCCAGGAAAATAATCAAAAACTTGTCCCAGAAGGTATTGAAGGACGAGTCCCTTACAAAGGGCCATTGGCGGATACGTTGTTCCAGCTGATCGGCGGGATCCGTTCTGGTATGGGATACTGCGGTACACCAACCTTAGACGATCTTCAGAATCATTCTAAGTTCGTGAAAATTACTGGTGCCGGGCTAAGAGAAAGCCATCCGCATCAAGTACAAATTACCAAAGAAGCACCAAATTATTCAGTCTAAAGTTCGATTTTATAAAAAAAGTGGACAGAGGTCATTCCTCTGTCTATTTTTTTGCATATTGCTATGGTACAATTACGTTTGTGTGTAAATTGTATGGAGGTGTCAGTTTTGTTCGGCAACAAAATTAAAGGATTTACTTTTTCAGCTGTCATGGTTTCTATGCTATCAGCCAGTATGTTTGGATATTCAGAAAAAGCAAGCGCTGCCCCTGATTTAAAGAATAAGTCGGAGACCGCGATTTTAGTAGATGGAGATACAGGTAAGATTTTATACGAAAAGAAAGCCGAGCAAGTATTGCCACCAGCCAGTATGTCTAAGATGATGACTGAATACCTGGTCAATGAAGCGATTAAAAAAGGCAAAATTCAATGGGATCAAAAAACAGGTATAAGTGAATATGCACATAAAATTTCCCAAAACAGAGATCTTTCTAATGTACCATTACGATCGGATTATAAATATTCAGTAAAAGAACTTTATGAAGCAATGGCCATCTATTCTGCAAATGGAGCATCTATTGCATTGGCGGAGCTTGTGGCTGGTTCAGAGGCTAAGTTTGTAGGAATGATGAACGCAAAAGCTAAAGAGATGGGCATTACGGATGCTCGTTTTGTTAACAGTACAGGTTTGAACAACAATGACCTTCAAGGGTATGATTCTGTTGGAGGCAAGACGGACGAGAATAAGATGTCCGCAAAATCCGTAGGGATTCTTGCTTTCAAATTGATCAGTGACTATCCTGAAGTTTTGAAAACTGCAAGTATTCCATCCAAATGGTTCCGTCCCAATACTGACGATAAGATCATGATGAAGAACTGGAACTGGATGCTTCCATCCCTCGTTTATGGGTATAAGGGAGTAGATGGGCTTAAGACGGGTACTACCGATAATGCAGGCTATTCTTTTGCTGCTACAGCGAAAAGAGATGGAACAAGATTGATCTCTGTTCTCATGAAGTCGAACAGCTATGAAGGCCGATTCGGTGAGACGAAACAATTGCTTGATTACGGTTTTTCCAATTATACAAAAGAAACGCTTCTTCCTAAAGGCTATCAGCCGAAAAAGCAAAAAACACTTCCGGTCATTCAAGGTAAAGAAAAGGAAGTGGCCATTGCAACTAAAGAACCGGTTTCAATGCTTGTTAAACGAGGCGAAAAGGAAAATTACAAACCGGTGCTGGTCATCGACAAAAAGCACTTGGATAAAGACGGCAAATTGAAAGCTCCTCTAAAAAAAGGAGAAACAATCGGCCATATACAACTGAAATATACTGGTAAAGATCAGGATCACGGTTATCTGCTGAATGATGGATCTGGTAAAGGACAAGCTAATGTGGTAACGACTAAGGCAGTAGAAAAGGCCAATTGGTTTGTTCTTGCCATGAGAGGTACTGGCCATTTCTTTGGCGGTGTCTGGGATTCGGCAGTTGAAACTGTGAAGGGCTGGTTTTAACGCTGTAGAATACTCTTCAAAAGCATCGCTTTTCTAGCGAATTTATTGGTTTTACGTTAAAATGAATGAGAATTTAATTATTAAAAAAACTCAAACTTGAGTAAATAAATAAACAGGGGGATATGTAGCATGTTAAAGACAGGTACAGATCGTGTAAAACGCGGAATGGCTGAAATGCAAAAGGGCGGCGTCATCATGGACGTTATCAACGCAGAGCAAGCAAAAATTGCCGAGGCATCAGGCGCAGTAGCGGTTATGGCGTTAGAGCGAGTTCCAGCAGATATTCGTGCAGCGGGTGGTGTAGCGCGCATGGCGGATCCTACAATCGTAGAGGAAGTACTGAATGCAGTCAGTATCCCCGTCATGGCGAAAGCTCGAATCGGCCACATCGTAGAAGCACGTGTTCTAGAATCGATGGGTGTAGATTATCTTGATGAGAGTGAAGTACTGACTCCAGCGGACGAGGTATTCCACTTAAACAAACGTGATTTTAAAGTGCCTTTCGTGTGTGGTGCCCGTGACCTTGGAGAAGCATCCCGACGCATCGGTGAAGGTGCTTCCATGATTCGTACTAAGGGTGAGCCTGGAACAGGCAACATCGTTGAGGCTGTCCGCCATATGCGAATGATTCAGGGCCAAATCCGCAAGGTATCTGCGATGAGCGAAGATGAACTCATGACTGAAGCTAAAAACCTTGGTGCACCGTATGAAATTCTTCTTCAAATTAAAAAAGAGGGACGACTTCCTGTTGTTAACTTTGCAGCTGGCGGCGTGGCTACTCCTGCAGATGCAGCCTTGATGATGGAATTGGGCGCAGACGGAGTTTTCGTTGGGTCCGGTATCTTCAAGTCCGAAAACCCTGAGAAATTTGCACGTGCGATTGTTGAAGCAACCACTCATTACAGAGACTACGAGCTGATTGCTAACCTATCCAAAGGACTCGGAACTGCAATGAAAGGAATCGAAATCTCCACGCTTCTTCCTGGAGACCGTATGCAGGAGCGAGGCTGGTAAGAAAGGAAGCCGACATCATGACTAAAATTGGTGTTCTTGCGCTGCAAGGCGCTGTAAGAGAACATATCCGAGCGCTGCAAGAAAGCGGAGCAGAAGCAGTAAGCGTAAAGCAAATTGAAGAGCTAAACGACTTAGACGGCCTCGTTATCCCGGGTGGAGAAAGCACGGCCATGAGACGTTTGATCGATAAATATGAGTTCATGGAACCTTTAAAGAAATTCGCACAAGAAAAGCCGGTGTTCGGTACGTGTGCAGGTCTGATCCTGATGGCGAAACGAATTCAGGGGCAAGACAGTGCGCATCTTGAACTCATTGATATGACAGTAGAAAGAAATGCATTCGGACGGCAGGTGGACAGCTTTGAAGCCGACTTGCAAATTAAAGGAGTAGGTGATGACGTCAATGGCGTATTCATCAGAGCACCTTACATTGTGGAAGTTGGAGAAGAAGTTGAAGTCCTGTCTGTTCACAACGACCGTATCGTTGCGGCGAAACAGGGGCATTTCCTCTGTGCTGCCTTCCACCCGGAATTGACAGACGATTACCGCCTTCACCAGTTCTTTGTAGAAATGGTAGCCGAAAAGAAAAAGGTTATTGCATAAAAGCGGAAAATATTGTACATTACTATACAAACATTATTTGTTAAAATCGCTGACAGGAACCAGTAGCAAAATGATCTTTGCCCAGAGAGTCGGTGGCTGGTGAAAACCGACCAAAGTCATTTGTGAATCCATCCTTGAGTGGAAGGCCGAAATTACGTAAGCTTTCCCGGTATACATTGTCCGTTATCAATGACAAGGTGGCAGGTTTTTTCCTGCAACTAGGGTGGCAACGCGGGGTTAACTCTCGTCCCTTTTTGGGACGGGAGTTTTTTGTGTTTTTTTACGCCGAACAATAGCTGCAAATTTCTTCGTTGGCTTTGGTTCTCCGGTCCTCGAACCTTTGCCGCCTCGAACTTTTTGCTTCTTGTTCGGCTGCTTGGCAAAGCGATGGGTTTCTTCAGCTATATGGGTTCTGTCGGCAAGGTTATTGAATAAAGGAGGAAGGAACATGCTTGATTTAAAATATGTTCGAGCGAATTTTGATGAAGTTAAAGAAAAATTAAGCAAACGGGGAGAAGACTTAACCGGCTTGGATCGTTTTGTTGAGTTGGATGAAAAGCGCCGTGAACTGATCGGCGAGACTGAAACTTTAAAATCCAAACGAAACGAAGTATCCAAACAGGTTGCGGAATTTAAACGTGAAAAGAAAGATGCCGATCACTTGATCGCAGAGATGCGCGAGGTGGGCGACCGGATTAAGGCCATTGATGACGAGCTGCGCACGGTAGAAGACGATCTAAACCACCTGATGCTCACCTTGCCGAACCTTCCTCATGAGAGTGTTCCGATCGGTGAAACAGAGGATGATAATGTGCCTGTGCGCCATTGGGGAGATATTAAAGAGTTTCCGTTCGAACCTAAAGCTCACTGGGATTTGGCGACAGACCTTGACATCGTCGATTTTGAAAGAGCCGCTAAAGTAACGGGAAGCCGTTTCGCTTTTTATAAGGGAGCGGGGGCCCGTCTAGAACGTGCACTGATCAACCTTATGATGGATTACCATGAAGATAAGCACGGCTATACTGAGATTCTGCCTCCTTACATGGTGAATAGAGAAAGCATGACAGGTACAGGACAGCTTCCAAAGTTCGAAGAAGACGCTTTTAAAATTCGTGAAGAAGATTACTTTTTGGTTCCGACAGCAGAAGTACCGGTAACGAACCTACACCGTAATGAGATTTTAACAGCAGAAGAACTTCCGATCGGTTATGTCGCTTACAGTGCTTGTTTCCGGTCCGAAGCAGGATCTGCAGGACGCGATACACGCGGCCTTATCCGCCAGCATCAGTTTAATAAAGTTGAACTTGTCCGATTTGTTAAGCCTGAAGATTCTTATGAAGAGCTTGAAAAATTAACGGGCCATGCTGAAAAGATTCTACAGCTGTTAAAGCTTCCATACCGCGTGCTGAGCATGTGTACCGCTGACCTTGGGTTTACAGCGGCGAAGAAGTACGATATTGAAGTATGGCTGCCAAGCTATGGAACATACCGTGAAATTTCTTCTTGTTCTAACTTTGAAAGCTTCCAGGCGAGAAGAGCACAAATTCGTTTCCGCCGTGAAGCGAAAGGTAAGCCAGAATTCGTTCACACACTGAACGGCTCCGGGCTTGCCATCGGACGTACGGTTGCAGCCATCCTTGAGAACTACCAGCAGGAAGACGGTTCTATCGTGATCCCTGAAGTACTCCGTCCGTACATGGGGAATAAAGAAGTAATCAAGTAAAAAGGGAAAAGGAAGGATCCGTTCCTTCCTTTTTATTTTTTTACAAATGAGTATTGACATGAAATCTCACCATATGGTACTATTATTTTTGTCAGTAAGACACATGGAGGTATACCCAAGTCCGGCTGAAGGGATCGGTCTTGAAAACCGACAGGGGTGTAACAGCCCGCGGGGGTTCGAATCCCTCTACCTCCTCCATACATAATTTCAACATCTGCCGTTGTGCAGATGTTTTTTTTATTTCTAAAAGCAATATGAACATAAAAAAGGCCTTCCGCTGTATAACGGGAGGCGCTTTTTTATAGCCTTACTTCTCTCTTGGCTTCAATTTTTTGACCGATCTTTGCCACGATTCTTTCAAGGGATTCAGGATCATGAAGCAGATCATAATCATTGATGTTCAGGCGAAGAACCGGGCAGAGGCTGAAATTGGAGATCCATTGCTCGTAGCGTTCGTACATCTCTTCCCAATATTCAACGGGTGTATCCTGCTCCATCTGACGTCCGCGCTGTTTAATACGCTGTAAAATATCTTCAAGCGATCCTTCGAGATGAATGAGAACGTCTGGATGAGGAAAATAAGGTGTCATGACCATAGCTTCGAAAAGCCTCGTATACGTGTCATAATCGACTTCGGACATCGTTCCTTTATCGTAATGCATTCTGGCAAAGATGCCTGTATCCTCATAGATGGAACGGTCTTGAATAAAGCCCCCTCCATATTCAAACATTCTCTTCTGCTCTTTGAAGCGTTCCGCGAGAAAGAAAATCTGAAGATGGAAGCTCCAGCGCTTAAAATCTTTATAAAATTTATCCAAGTAAGGATTGTTGTCGACCTTTTCCATGGATGTTCTGAAGTTAAGGGCTTGAGCGAGAGCGGAAGTCAGAGTTGATTTACCGGCTCCGACCGTACCTGCAACCGTGATGACTGCATCAGAGGGAATGTTGTATTTTTCAACTAAATTCATCGAGTCAGTTCTCCTTTATGCAAGGTGGCTTCAATCGCAGCAAATATCTTTTCTTTATCACTGCTGTGAGAGACAAAGTCTAGTTCATCACCGTTAAAGGAGAGAACAGGGATTTCAGGATGCTCGTTTTGAAAAGCCGCCATAAACATTTCGTAATCATTGATGAGCCTCATTAAGTATGATGGGTCAATCTGTTTCTCTATATTTCTGCCCCGAAGCTCTATTCGTTCCAGGAGCGTATCCAGGCTGGCCTTCAAATAGATGATCATGTTCGGTACAGGCATGTCTTTCGTGAGAATATCGAAAATCTGCATGTATTTATGATAGTGATTGGAGGCGAGTGTCTGGCCCGCAAAGATACGGTTCTTAAAAATATGATAGTCAGCCACAACCGGAATTTTTTGATTTAAGTAGTGTGTTTGTATATCTTCAAGCTGCTTGTATCGGTTGCATAAGAAGAACATCTCAGTCTGGAAACTCCATTCTTCGATGTTATCGTAAAATTTTCCTAAGAACGGATTTTCTTCAACAATCTCTTTTAACAGCTTAAATTTATAATGTTCTGAGATGGCTTTTGCTAATGATGTTTTTCCAACACCAATCGGCCCTTCAACTGCAATAAAGGGGGTAGAACTCATCCTGCTTTTCCTCCCTAATTTCAATTACAAAAAAATAACAGACAGAAAATATTGTAGCATATGAAGGGCGGAGGGAATAGAATAAAATACTGTTAAATTGAAATGTTCTTCTTTCTATAGAATGGTTCGTTTCTTATTCTGTTCCGCCTCTTTTATGATTTCTTTTAAGTTAAGCTCATGGCTTACAGAAGTATCAGCTCTCAATGTGTTTTTCATTAAAATGAGGGCGCGTTCGTTATCCTCAGCAATGTTGGAAGCTGAGCAGTCTTCCGGTACATAGAGCGTAAAATCACGCATGAATGCATCGTTTGCCGTGAAGAGGACACAGATGTTGCCTGCCAAGCCTGCGAGGATTAAGGTTGTTATCTTCATATCATGCAGAAGCGTGGATAATGGTGTTGAAAAAAAAGCGGAATGCATGGGTTTAATAATGAAAAAATCATCATCCTCAGGAACGAGCTGGCCGACAAATTCTTTCCCGTCTTTTTTCAAACAGTAATTCACGAGTTTTTTTCGGTCCGACTGCCATTTTCCAAAATTATCGTTCACATAGATAACTGGAATGCCGTTCTCTTTTGCTTTATTTTTTAGATGACCGATATTGGGGGCAATAGGCAGGGCCTGGTCAATAAGCATGTGGCCTTCTGGAAAATCAAAATCATTGATAACGTCGATAATAAGAAGAGCAACTGGTGGATAAGATGAGGACATGTGCAACTCCACTCCTTTACAATCTGTTTAGCACATAACTATTCCTTTCTTTATTATTGGCCAAACCTTTTGTATAATCACATAAAATAACATTATGGAGTCGAAACGATGCTTCAAAACGAAAAAGATGAACATTACATGTCACTGGCTATAAATGAGGCTAGAAAAGCAGAGGAACTCGGTGAAGTTCCCATAGGCGCAGTACTGGTCATGGGAGATGAGGTCATCGCTGCCGCTTATAACCGCCGTGAAATTGAGCATCGCGCAGTTGCCCATGCTGAACTGATCGCTATTGATCAAGCATGCAAGACAAAAGGGGCATGGCGGCTTACCGGGAGCACACTGTATGTTACCCTCGAGCCCTGCGCTATGTGTGCAGGGGCTATCGTGCTCTCAAGAGTCGACCGAGTTGTCTATGGTGCACCAGATCCAAAAGGCGGCTGTGCAGGAACCCTGATGAACCTTTTGCAGGAGGAGCGCTTCAATCACCAGTGCGAAGTGATTTCAGATGTGCGCGGGCAGGAGTGCAGCGAGATGCTGTCTGCTTTTTTCAGAGGACTGCGAAAACGCAATAAGGAAAAGAAAAAAAGTCAAAACGGCCAGAACAGGTTTTGATGGGAATATCTGGTGCGGGTTGATTTTTTAGCGCCGGCGTTGTATACTTAATCTTGCACATTTGTTATGTGCCTAAAAACGTTATACACTTTGTCGCGCTAGGCGGGGAGGTAGCGGTGCCCTGTACTCGCAATCCGCTGTAGCGAGGCTGAATTCCTCTCCTCGGTTAGTCCTGCGTATGGTCTGACGCAAGTAAGTGGTGTTGACATTCGGGTCCTGCGCAACGGAGACCCATGAACCCTGTCAGGTCCGGAAGGAAGCAGCAGTAAGTGGTCATCTTCGTGTGCCGTGGGGCAGCCTGGATCGAGCTAACTGCTTGCGTAACGCATAGGTTGGCTACACCAAAGAGAGGTGCGCGGCATTTTATATATTCATACAACAACTCACTCCTTATGGGGTGAGTTTTTTGTTTGTTTTCAGTATAATAGGAGTAGAATAAATTGACGAATGAATGAAGGAGGGCATGGGATGAGCTATCAAGCGCTTTACCGTGTCTGGCGGCCGCAGTCCTTTCATGACGTGGTCGGGCAGGAACATATCACCAAGACAATCCAGAACGCACTGATGCAAGACAAGCTTTCCCATGCCTATCTATTCTCAGGCCCGCGGGGAACGGGAAAAACGAGTGCTGCAAAGATCATTGCTAAAGCTGTGAACTGTGAAAAGGCTCCTACAGCGGAACCGTGCAATGAGTGCGATAACTGTCTAGGAATCACGAACGGATCCATCTCTGATGTTTTGGAGATCGATGCGGCATCCAATACGGGGGTAGACGACATCCGTGATATCCGTGACAAAGTAAAATTCGCACCGTCAGCGGTCCGATATAAGGTGTATATTATTGACGAGGTTCACATGCTATCCACCGGGGCATTTAACGCATTGCTTAAGACGCTGGAAGAACCGCCTCCGCATGTTATCTTTATTCTCGCAACAACAGAGCCTCATAAAATTCCGCTGACGATCATTTCACGGTGCCAAAGGTTCGATTTTAAACGGATCTCCAGCCAGTCGATCGTGGACAGGATGAAAACGATCCTCGACTCCAACCGCATTGTCCCAGATGACGATGCTTTGCATCTGCTGGCCCGGGCGGCAGAAGGCGGTATGCGGGATGCGCTCAGTCTGCTCGATCAGGCGATATCCTACAGTGAAGATGAAGTCAGAGTGGAAGATGTGCTTGCGGTAACCGGAGCCGTTTCACAGGGATTCCTATCACAAATGGCAAAAGCATTCAAAGAACAGGATGTAGCTAAAGCTTTGCAGGTCGCCGGGCGGCTGATGGCAGAAGGAAAAGACCCGGTCCGGTTTATTACGGACTTGATCTATTATTACCGCGACATGCTTTTATATCAGACGGCACCAGGATTGGAAGAAGTGCTGGACCGCGTCAAAGTGGATGAAGAATTTAAGGAGCTGTCCCAGGAAACGGACCGCACCTGGATCTACAAAGTGATCGAGCTTCTTAACCAGTCACAGCAGGAAATGAAGTGGACGAACCATCCTAAAATCTTTCTTGAGCTTTCCCTGATTAAGATCTGTCAGGAAGAACGCCAAGAATCTGCGGGAGCGGGACAGGAGCTTCTGAAAAAAATAGAAGTACTCGAGCAGCAGGTGAAGGAACTAAAAGAAAAAGGCGTAGCAATGGCTCCGCCGGATTCATCCGCTCCTGCTGTCCAAGAAAAGAAAACGTTCCGGACGGCTGGCAGGGGAAGCGGTACAAATACAGGCCGTGTAAAAGAAATGCTGAAAAAAGCTTCAAAACCAAATCTGATCCAGTTGAAAAATAATTGGGGAACGATTATGGAAAAGATAAAGTCGGAGAAAGTGAGCGTCTATGCCCTTTTATCCGGCGCTGAGCCGGTAGCTTGCTCCGATCAGGATGTCCTGCTGTCATTCCAGCATGAAATCCACAGCCAAATGGCGTCATCCGACAATATTCGAAGCTGTGTGGAGGGTGTCATTTATAGTACAATAGGGAAGTCCCTAACGATGTTAACCATCCTGCAGCCGGAATGGGATACCGTAAAAAAAGAATTCATCCAGCAGCAGCAGCGAGGGGACAGCAACAGCCAGGCTGAAGCCGAGGATCCTTTAATTGCGGAAGCCAAAAAGCTGTTTGGTGAAGAATTGATTGAAATAAAAGAATAAATAATTAGGAGGACGATACGTATGATGCGTGGCGGCGGAAACATGAACAATATGATGAAACAAATGCAGAAGATGCAAAAGGAAATGGCAAAAGCCCAGGAGGACCTTAAGGATAAGAAAGCTGAAGGAACTGCAGGGGGCGGGATGGTAACGGTTATTGCCAACGGCCATAAAGAAGTACTCGAAGTAAATATTAAAGAGGATGTAGTTGATCCGGAAGATATCGAAATGCTTCAAGACTTAGTGCTTGCAGCAACGAACGATGCCTTGAAAAAAGTAGATGAGCTTGTGTCCCAGGATATGGGTAAATTCACTAAAGGGTTAAACATACCGGGATTATTCTAGGGGGCGGAACATGCATTACCCAGAGCCAATATCAAAGTTGATCGACAGCTTTATGAAATTGCCAGGGATCGGGCCAAAAACGGCGGTCCGTCTGGCATTTTTCGTATTAGAGATGCGTGAAGACGACGTGCTCGATTTCGGCCGAGCCCTCGTGAACGCCAAACGGAATTTGATCTATTGCTCCAACTGCTTTCATATTACAGACCGCGATCCGTGTATGATCTGCGACGATTCCAGCAGGGACCGTACCACGATCTGTGTCGTCCATGATTCCAAAGATGTGATAGCCATGGAGAAAATGAAGGACTTTAGAGGTCTTTATCACGTGTTGCACGGCTCCATATCTCCAATAGAAGGAATCGGTCCGGAGGATATTAAGATCGCCGAGCTGTTAAAACGCCTTGCCGACGACTCGATTCAGGAAATCATTCTCGCTACCGACCCGAATATAGAGGGAGAGGCGACGGCCATGTATATCGCCCGTCTGCTGAAGCCGACCGGCATAAAGGTCACTAGGATTGCCCATGGGCTGCCAGTAGGCGGAGATCTCGAATATGCCGACGAAGTAACCCTGTCTAAAGCGATGGAAGGCAGACGTGAAATTTAAATAAAAAGGAGACATACAGCATGTTTTTCTCCCGAAAAGGACGTTTAAGAAAAGCAGGGGATGAACGTCTTCTAGAAACTCTCCAACAAGTCAAATCAGTATGGGCACACCAGAAAGATTTGGTGGAAAGAAGCGTCGAGCCTTCTGAACAAGTCATATATGAACTTAAGCTGGCTGAAGCCAAGTATCTGTTCCTCTTAAAAGAGGCTAAAATAAGAAAAGTAACAACAGGAAGGCTGAAATAAGTCTTCCTGTTCTTTTTTTGGGACATCCCCCATACATTTACTATAAAAGAAACTGGGGGATGATAACTATGGAATCCGTGATGGTCATATCCATTCTCGGCAGCGCAATTCTGCTGCTCCTGCTGATCGGAGCACCGTTAAAACCTTTAAGATGGACAGGTCAGCTGCTCATCCGATTTTCGATCGGTGCACTGCTGTTATTCTTTTTAAACACTGCTGGTGCCTCCTATGACATACATGTGCCGATCAATGCTGCCACTGTTTTCATATCAGGGCTGCTTGGTTTGCCAGGGCTTGCTTCGCTCGCTGCCATTCAATATTTTATTGTAGGATAATCCTCTTGCTGCTGAGCATTTGTTCGGCATCAGAGGATTTCTTTTTTATTTTCGAAAAAACTCTTGCAACGTTCTAATAAAGGTGGTATATTAATTGAGCTGCTTCTTTTGCTTGCTGACTAAGTCAGTAACCGAAAAAACTTTTTCAAAAAAGTTATTGACTTGATAGGCGCCGATGTGGTATCCTAATAAAGTCGCCAAAACG
>NZ_JBDPNU010000075.1:0-12407 GCF_050468105.1 Fictibacillus sp. NRS-1165 | reverse complement strand
ACAATTGGGGTGCAGTTCACCAGCGGACGCTGTTTTTTGTTTTGTCGGGATGCAAGTTTAATTACACCTGTCAGAGACCACACTGAAATCGAGGTGGTCTTTATGAATAACATTCAAAAACGTATCGTGATAGCAGGTTCTCTTTTCCTTGCAGGCTTGCTTTTTCTGGCAGGTCGGCTGATTCAGATTCAGCTCGTCTCTACAGAGTCCTTTTCTAAACATAAAATTAATCTTATCGACCAGAGTGTCAGGCAAAGAACTCATTCTTTTACGATCAATGAAGGGCGGGGCCTGCTGCTCGACCGGAACGGTGAGATGATATCTGCAGAACTAAGGCCAGCGGTTATCTTGTTTCCCTTTTTAAAGGGGGAGGAGGGAGCTATTGATGAAGTGGCAAATGCGCTGGGCAAAAGCCCTTCTTTGATTCGAAGGTCACTGGAAGAACATGAAGAGCCCTTTGTCATTTCAGACGAAAAAGATCATATTACATCAGAAACCATGGACAAAATCAATAAATTAAAGCTGCCAGGAGTCTATGCTCATTATATTGCCCGAAATAAGCATTCGGAGTTTGCAAGTGCTTTGCTCGGTGTAACGGGACAGGCTCCAGAGGTCGTAAAGAAAAATTATAAAGACAAACTGGATAAAGGTATTGTTTCAATTAATACAAAAATCGGAAAAACAGGATTGCAGCAGGCATTTGACCCTTTTTTAATTTCCGAAGGAGAGACGAAGCTGATCTTTCATGTCGACCGTTCAGGATCTCCTCTTTTTGGATTGGATGTTAAGTACCTTGCACCATCCAATCCCTTTTATCCTGTAAGCGTGAAAACGACAATAGACAGTGAACTGCAGCACATTCTTGAGGATGCGGTGGATAAAAGCGGCATAAAAAACGGCGGAGCTGTACTTTTGGACGTTTCGAACAACGAGCTGCTTGGAATGGTAAGCCGGCCATACCATACCGGGCTCAGTAAAAACCAGATGGTGGCCAGACACGCACCAGGTTCTATATTTAAAGTTGTGACAGCGGCAGCTGCCATTGAAAATAAAGACCTTCAAAAGGGGAGGAACTTTGACTGTGACCTTGGAATCGATGGAAAAAGTGCGAAGCACCCTCTTGGAACTCTGGATTTTACAGCGAGTTTCTCGCAAAGCTGCAACCGAACGTTTGGAATGCTGGCTAATGAGATGATGGAAACAAATGACAAGATTATAGACGACTATGCCGACAAGCTTGGCTTAACGATAAGATCCGGATGGCACGGTCAAGTTTATCATTATCCGGAATTTAAACAATTTCCTGAAGAGGAGCAAGGAACCATTTGGGGTGACCGCTATGATCGAAATCAGCCTCTAGCTGTCTCTCAAACGGCGATCGGACAAAAAAATGTACAAGTGACGCCTTTATCAGTCGCAAACATGATGGCCGGAATCGCACGCGGAGGAAAAATGGAGGAAGTAAAAGCTGCTACAAAAATCCTCTATAAAAATGGCAATACCCTGCTTTCATTTCCGAATCACACACAGGAAAAGGGAATCGAGCCATACACGGCACAAAAGCTGCAGATGCTGCTTCGCGCCGTTATAACCGATCCAAAGGGAACAGGCAGAGCGCTGCAGAATTTGCCCTATACAGTGGCGGGAAAATCCGGTACGGCGGAAAAGGGGGATTCGAACACTTCAAATAAATGGTTTGCTGGTTATTTCCCTGCCGATCAGCCGAAATATGCACTCGTTGTCGTGGATTTTGACTACACAGACGTCAATACAACGGTTATTTCTGCTTATGCCGACATCGTCAACAAGATTTACAAAAATGATAAAGAAAAATAATGTTCTGCTACACACTCTAAATCTCAAACTTGTCGAATTCGTTTATCGTGGTAAAATTGATATAGCAAAACTTTAGAGGAGGTTTGTATGAGCAGAAAACAATACCGTTCTCGCTTTGAAAAGCGAAAACAAAACCGAACGTTAAACATTGCAATCGGAGTAGTTATACTATTGATCATAGTAGTAGGTGCCAACATCTTCATGAATGGTGGCAGCAGCCAGACGTCATCCACCCCTGCTCAAAGTGATCAGGACAAGAAAGATAAATCCTCTTCCTCTAAGACGGATTCAAAAAAGAAAGAGGACTCTATTGTCGTAGAGGAAGATAAGAACAAAGATTCTTCTGATCAGGATCAAAGCACTTCTTCACCAACCAATGACAGTGAAGATAAAAATAATGATGCTGCGGATAAAAAAGAAGCCGATAAATCTAAAGCCGATCAACCGGAAGGCGGAGGGCCGGATGGCCCATGGGAGCCCGTAGGAACATCACAAACAGGCTCCCACACCAAATCCTATGATAAAGGCACTGCCGACTGGAACGAGCAAACAAAGGCACTTTCTTATGCAACTGGCATACCGGCAGACCAAATGACCATTCTATGGCTAGGTAATGGCGGAGCACCGGACCAATCCGTCGGCAGGGTCCTTTCGAAAAAAGACGGAAGCCGTTACGAAGTACAGCTGAAGTGGGAAGATGGGAAGGGCTGGAAACCTACCAGCGTTACAAAAAATTAATACTCAAGCATTGGACAAGACCGGCTGAACGATTTTTCAGCCGGTCTTGTTTTATGAAGAATAGGAGGATGCCATTAATTGATTAATCCTCATTTCTATGGTATCTTGTAACCTGTAATGTTCTAATTCATAGTATGGTGATAGGAATTATATATTTTAAATAAATGGAGTGAAAAAAATGGGCAGAGAATTTATTTCATTATTTGATGAGTGGGCAGAATCATACGATCAATCAGTGACCGGGCAAGATAAAGAATACAAAGAAGTATTTGACCAATATGAAGAAATTCTGGAAGCCGTTGCTTCAAGAACCACTGGTACCGTTTTAGAATTTGGTGTGGGAACCGGTAATTTGACCGAAAAACTGCTCAATGCAGGCAGAACGGTCTATGGGATTGAACCATCGAAAGGAATGAGAGAAAAAACAAAGGAACGTTTTAACGAACTGCAGCTCTTTGATGGAGACTTCCTTTCATTTCCTAAGGTTCCGGAAGAGATTGACGCCATCGTAAGCACTTATGCATTCCATCATCTTACAGATGAAGAAAAAGACTCTGCCATCCAATTATATAGCCAGATTTTAAAGGAAAATGGTAAAATTGTATTTGCGGATACAGCTTTCATTAATGATGCGGATAGACAGGAAAGACATCGTATCGTAAAAGAACAAGGTTTTTTAAACTTGCTGCAGGACTTGCAGACGGAATATTACACTACGCTGGAAGTATTGAATGAGCTTTTTCAGAAACATGGATTTGAAGTGTCATTTGAAAAATTAAACTCCTACGTCTGGCTGATGGAAGCTGTTAAAACGAAAAAACAATAACAGAAAATATAATGGAGTTGTCGCTATGAAAATTGGAATTATCGGTGCAATGGAAGAAGAGGTCATCATTCTCAGGGATAAACTGTCACAAAGGCAGGACAAAACACTTGCTGGCTGTGAATTTTATACTGGAAAGATCGATGGCCTTGATATCATTCTCCTGAAGTCGGGTATTGGTAAAGTAAATGCCGCTATTGGAACTACGCTGATGATAGAGATGTATCAGCCTGATTGTATCATTAACACAGGGTCTGCGGGAGGCTTTCATAAAGACCTGAATGTTGGAGATGTCGTGATATCAACAGAAGTGCGCCATCATGATGTCGATGCAACAATCTTTGGCTATGAATATGGGCAGGTTCCGCAAATGCCGGCCTTTTATGTACCTGATGCTGATCTTGTTTCAATCGCTGTTAAGAGTGCAAAAAAGGTTAGCGGGATTCAAGTAGCAAAAGGACTGATCGCTTCAGGTGATTCATTCATGAGTGATCATGACAGAGTAGAATATATCCGGACCAAACTTGCGGGACTATATGCAGCAGAAATGGAAGCTGCAGCCATCGCTCAGGTCGCCTACCAGTTTGATGTGCCATTTGTCATCATTCGTTCTCTTTCAGATATCGCAGGCAAAGATGCACGTGTTTCATATGACCAATTTTTAAATACCGCTTCCAAGCACTCGGCTGAATTGATTTTATTTATGATAGAGGAGTTGAAACATAATGGTTAAAAAAATGAATGTAGAAAGCTTTAATCTTGACCATACTAAAGTAGCAGCGCCGTATGTGCGTCTAGCTGGAACCACCCAAGGAAAAAATGGGGATGTTATCCATAAATATGACATCCGCTTCTGCCAGCCAAACAAAGATCACATGGATATGGCCGGGCTTCATTCCATCGAACATCTAATGGCAGAAAATATCCGTAACCACCATGATTCAGTTGTGGACATCAGCCCAATGGGCTGCCAAACCGGATTCTATCTTTCGGTGATTAACCATGACAACTATGATGAGATCCTTGATGTGCTGGAAAAAACATTGCAAGATGTCCTTAAAGCGCAAGAAGTACCTGCCTGCAACGAAGTACAGTGCGGTTGGGCTGCTAACCACAGCTTGGAAGGTGCAAAGGAAATTGCTGAAAAAATGTTAGCGAAAAAAGATGAGTGGAACAAGGTGTTTGCTGAATAAGAGGAGTAAGTGCTATGACGGTTTATAAAAATATACATGAGTTGATCGGCCATACACCCATGGTCCAGTTGACTCAATTTCCATTGAGGAATGGGGTCCGGCTGTTCGCCAAATTAGAATATTTTAACCCTGGAGGCAGTGTAAAAGACAGGCTGGGCAAAGAACTGCTGGACGAGGCGTTCCGTACAGGAAAGCTTGTCGAAGGCGGTACCATTATTGAACCCACCGCGGGCAATACTGGGATCGGCCTGGCCTTGGCTGCGATAAACCGGGGAATTAATGTCATGTTTGTTATTCCTGAAAAGTTTAGTACGGAAAAACAGGATATTATGAGAGCGCTTGGTGCAACGATCATTAATACGCCAACAGAGGAAGGAATGAAGGGAGCCATCAAGGAGACCGAACAGCTTCTTTCAGAAATTCCAGACTCCTTTACTCCAGCTCAGTTCTCGAACCCCGCCAACCCCTCCACGTACTATAAGACGCTTGGACCGGAAATTTGGCAGGACTTAAATGGTGAAGTTGATATCTTTGTTGCCGGTGCAGGCACTGGCGGTACTTTCATGGGAACTTCACAGTTTCTGAAAGAAAAGAAACCTGAGATCAAAACGGTCATTGTAGAGCCTGAGGGTTCCATTTTAAACGGCGGCCAGTCAGGCCCTCATAAAACGGAAGGAATCGGTATGGAATTTTTGCCAGGCTATATGGATGCCTCATATTTTCAAGCGATCCATACGGTGACTGATACAGATGCATTTGCGAGAGTAAAGGAACTGGCACAAAAAGAGGGCATTCTTGCTGCGAGTTCTTCTGGGGCTGCTCTTCATGCCGCTTTACTGGAAGCTGAAACAGCTCCTGCAGGTTCGACAATCGTTACCATCTTTCCCGACGGAAGTGACCGATATTTAAGCAAAAAGATATATGAGGGGGGCATTTAACATGAAACGAAAAACCAAATTGATTCACGGCGGAATTCCGGGTGATCCGGCTACAGGCGCTGTGTCATTTCCGATTTATCAAGTAAGTACTTACAAACAAGAAGAAGTGGGAGTTCATAAAGGATATGAATATTCCAGAACAGGAAATCCGACTCGTTTTGCTCTTGAGGAACTCGTAAAGGATTTGGAAGAAGGAAAAAAAGGCTTTGCTTTTGGCTCAGGAATGGCAGCCATTACTGCTGTTATGATGTTGTTCAGTTCAGGTGACCATGTCATCCTGACTGACGATGTATATGGAGGAACATATCGCGTTGTATCCAAAGTGCTTAACCGAATTGGAATTGAAGCTACTTTTGTTGATACAACCGATCTCGATGCCGTAAAAGAAGCGATCAGGCCAAACACGAAAGCACTTTATGTTGAAACGCCGACAAATCCATTATTAAAGGTAACCGATTTAAAAGCCGCTTCCCAAGTGGCGAAGGAAAATAACCTGTTACTTATTGTCGACAATACATTCAGCACGCCTTACTGGCAAACACCAATTACATTAGGCGCTGATATTGTTCTTCATTCTGCCACCAAATATCTTGGAGGGCACAGTGATGTTGTTGCCGGTATAGTCGTCGTCAACGATGATAAGTTGGCTGAAGACCTTCACTTTGTACAAAACTCTACTGGCGGAATTTTAGGGCCGCAAGACTCATGGCTTTTGATGAGAGGAATTAAGACACTCGGTCTTCGTATGGAAGCCCACGAGGCAAATACCAAGAAAATTGTAGAGTTTCTATCCAGCCATCCAAGTGTTGAAAAAATTTATTATCCAGGTTTGGAAAGCCATCCGCAGCATAGCATTGCAAAATCTCAGGCTGGCGGTTTTGGCGGTATGGTATCATTCGATGTTGGAAGTCGAGAGAAAGCCGCACAAGTGTTGAAAAAGGTGCATTACTTTACCTTGGCAGAGAGCCTTGGAGCAGTAGAAAGCCTGATCTCTGTTCCAGCTCAGATGACCCATGCATCCATTCCAGCACAACGGAGAGCAGAGCTGGGCATCACTGATGGTTTAGTCCGCATCTCAGTCGGCATTGAAGATGTTGAGGACTTGATTGAGGATTTGAAGCAGGCACTTCAATAGGATGTAAACTCCCGGCAGAGTTAAACCGGGAGTTTTTTCATATTTTTGTCAAATATTACGAGGCCAGCATCTCTCTGATATATGTTATTGTAAGATAAGAGGTTAGGAGGCTGGTTAAGTAATGGATTCAAAAGTTATTCGAGAGATTAAAGTTAAAATTCAGGATTATCAGCATTACGGAATTGTCCTTTTATCATTAAGTTCATTTCTTTACCTAGGAACTGTGATTCCTTTTGCAGGGAAAGATACGACAGATGCGATTGTCTGTGGCTCAGCTTCCCTGGCAGGCCTTGGTTTCACCGCTCTTATGTACTATCAAGCGAAGCGATTAAAGAAACGTTTACAGGAATACCAATAAATCAAAAATCCGGCAGCCATCACGGCTGCCGGATTTTTCATTTAAATATTATGTTCATATACCTATGAATGTACCGATGCATAACAGAAGGCCAAAGCCTAAATGAAGCATTGCGGTAAGTCCAAGTGCTTTGTTGAGTTCTTTCGGCTCCCATGTGCGTGCAGCTATTCCTACTGCTTTTAATGCAATCGGCAGGGAAATAAAGGCGATTAAACTCCATGCGGGAAGCAGTGATGCGAAAACGAGCAGCAAGAGAATAATATACGTGCCAAGCATTAAGAGGTAATACTCGATTCGGGCTCCTTTTTTGCCGATCAATCCTGCGACCGTTATCTTATTGATCAGTTTATCCGTATCGATGTCTCTCAGATTATTGGCTTGCAAGATGGCCATGATCAAGAACGCATTAGGAAGGGAAATAAGTACGGTTTCCCAGTGTACGGTAAGCGTCTGGACATAGTAAGAGCCCAGTACAGCCAAAACACCGAGTGTCGTTCCGGAAGCGAATTCCCCAAACCCATTGTAGGCCAGGGCAAATCGGGTCGCCGTATAAAAGTACCCGATCATCAATGAAGGAATTCCAATATATAAAATAAAGCTGCCTGTAAGGCCAGCTAAAATCAGCCCGACTAAACTTCCTAAACCAAAAAAGATGAGTCCTGTAATATGGACTTGCTCAGGAGTCATTTCTTTGCGGTCAATAACTCCTGAAGGGCTGAGTGAGCCAGGCTGGTCAGCACCTTTTTTATGATCAAAATAGTCGTTCACCAAGTTGGTTCCGCACTGCATGAATACCGCGCCAGCAAGTGTTAATAAAAAGATTCCCCAGTTGATCTCCGTCCACTTCATAGCAAGTATGGTACCGAAAATCACGGGTATGATAGAAGCCGTCAATGAAAATGGCCGGGTAGAAGCCAATAAAGTCTTAGGGCTTATCATAGTTGTTCCCCCTATCTTACGAATGACTAATTATAACGCATATCCATTATAAAACAAATGTTTGTGAAAAGGTACACATAATGCTCATTTCTTGTTCATTAAATAGAGTGAAAAATCCGCTGAACAACAGGTATCTTTGAGCACGATGGTGCATATAAATAAATTGTTTGGTAAAAGAGGTTTACAAGTTACCAGGTTGTGGTTATAATTACCATGTAAGAAAAATCAGAAATTAGCAAAGGAGGTCGGACACCATGATGAAATGGATGACAATTTCAGCAATGCAGCAATTGAATAAAATCTATCGATGTTCGGCCGTTGGACAGTAGTCTTTTTTAACTATTTTTTGGATAAAAAAGCGCCGCAGGCTGAACGATGCCTTGTGGCTTTTTTGTGCCCATTTTTGGGTTGGCTGCAGGGATCTTGTACCTGCGGCCTTTTTTTATAAACATCGGAGTGAGGGAGGAGAGAAAAATGATGATAAGTATTGCTTTGTTGACCTGGTTCTCTTTGGAGAAGGATATGACTTGTTGATTTAAATTAAAGGAGGAATTTCATTGTTTACACTACAATTAATTTTTGGGACTGTTACCGTTACATTTAAACGAAGAATGAGAACCCACATTGAACTGGCCCATCAGCACGCAGTGAATGAGAGATTTGAAGCAAGCCGGGATAAAGTAGTGAATACCGTACTAACATTTTAGGTCTGTTAGACAAAAAATTGATGGAGGGATGATAAATGATGATAAAAAGACACCTGGCATTTCTAAATTGGATCTTAACGGAGAAAGATACGACCTGAAAAGATAACCAGGAAGGAAAGGAGGAACCTGAATGTTTACACTAAACCTTTTCTTTGCTACGATTACCATTTCATTGAAGAAGAAAGAAATGACGTACGAAGATTATTTGCACCAGCAAAATGTAAATGAGCTATTCCATGCTGCTCATGGAAAAGCGATGGACACGAATTACATTCGATAATTGATCCTGAAAAGCCCTGCCATGCACAAATCATAGTGCGCGGCAGGGCTTTTACTGTAGAATGTAGATATAAACCTTAAAACAAGCTGATAAAAGGGTGAAACATTTCATGAAAAAAAACATCCATTGCTGTGCAACGTGCATCAATTTCAAGGCTTCAAAAACAGGGCAGGGAATGAAATATGAATGTACAAGACTTTGGTACGAAACCAAGCCCACTTATCAATTTAACTGCTGGGAACCAAAGGAGCACGTTAAAAAATGGCTGGATAAAGCATAGCTTTACCAGCCCCTTCCGGCACCGCCTCCCCCAGAAGAACCGCCTCCACCTCCTCGCCGGCCGCCGCCTCCACCGCCTCTGGAAATGATAGAGAGGATCATGTAAGTCAGAAACCCATTAAAAAATTTCACATCCAAAAAAATGACGACTGCGATGATAATAATGTAAAACCACGAAAAGGGATCTTTTTTCTTCTCTTCAGAGGGAGGGCCGTTCCCTTGCCCTTTATATTCTTGTTTGATTTCTTTAGCGAGAGCTTGATACGTTTGTGTAACTGCCAATTCTGGCTTTCCTCGTTTCAGATAGGGAATGGCATTCTCGTCCAGAATTCTGCCGGCTTTTCCGTCAGGAATGGCTCCTTCGAGGCCGTACCCGACTTCAATCCTGATTTTCTTCTGTGACATGGCGACGACGAGCAGTACTCCATTGTCTGCTTTTTTTGTCCCCAGCCCATATGTTCGATAAGCCTTATTCGCATAGTCCTCTATGGGCTCGCTGCCAATCGAGTCAACGGTCAGTACAGCAAGCTGTGCGGTCGTTTCGTCTTCCAGCTGTCTGCCCATTGACTGCAATTGGGACCGTTGCTGCTGATTTAAAATATGGGCGTTGTCCTGAACATAAATATCTCCCGATGGAGCCGGAATCTTTGCTGCTGATACCGGTTCTCTTGCTGTCAATATGGTGAAAAAGAGAAACACCATGAGAGAGAGGGAGAATTGTTTGGAAGACATTATCCGTTTCCTCCAAAGTCTACCTTTGGTGGCTCTTTTGCGTTGGCATTGGCTTTAAAGTATTCCTTTTCATCAAATCCTCCTATCCCTGCAATTAAAGCACCAGGAAATCGTTTCACTTTTTTATTATAGGAAGCGACCTCTTGGTTGTAATCTCTTCTAGCGACAGCGATGCGGTTTTCGGTGCCTGCAAGTTCATCCATGAGCTGTGTAAACTGTTTATCGGCTTTGAGGTTCGGGTACCGCTCCTGAATGACTAGAAGCCTGCTCAAGGCACCGGTTAATTGATCATTGGCTTGTGCTTGTTCCTGGGTGGATTGTGCACCGGCGAGGCGGGCACGTGCATCCGAAATATCCTTTAAGACTTTCTTCTCATGTGAAGCATAGCCTTTGACCGTATTCACTAGGTTAGGCACCAAATCGACACGCCGCTGAAGCTGGGTCTCAATCTGCGAGTAGGACTGATTGACGTCCTCTTCCTTGTTGACAAAACCGTTGTAGCTTGCTGCAAACCAAATTCCGATAATACCTATGATGATTACAGGCCATACCCAGCTTTTCTTCATATGTACACTCCTTCAATAATTTTACATTAATTTTTAGTTTTCCCCTATCTTATGATTTAAAAACAGAAAATATGGCTTAGCATTAATCTGATTAATCTTGTTAAAAAGAGGGTAAACACCCTATGTAGACGGATAAATAACGAAGGAGGAATTGAAAATGAATGAAGACCAAACAAAAGGAAAGATGGATCAGATCAAAGGTGAAGCAAAACGAGGGCTAGGCAAGCTCACCGGAGATGAAACGACTGAAGCGGAAGGAAACAAAGATAAAGCAAAAGGTAACCTCCGTGAAGGTTTTGGAGATGCTAAAGAAAAAGCATCAGATAAAGTGAACAGCCTGTTTGATAATCAAAGAGATTAAGAAAAAGGGAAACAAGGCCAGTGGTGAGCGGGCCTTGTTTTTTTGCAAAAAAGCGTGGGGACCGGCATTAAATGGGCTAATTATACCTAAAAATAACGAGCACTTCGTCTTATTGTCTTTCTGCTGATCCGTATGTAACATTACCTTATTAAGGTAATAAGGGAGGCACATACGTGTGGGTCGATTTATATTAAAATGCATCACATCGCTTTTCTTGCTCGCTTTACTCTATCCGATCAGTACGGTTAAAGCTGAAAGCTCAGTCAAACTCGTTTCTGATACTCCTTTAAATGAGCGTTTACATGAGATTGTTTTGAGCAGCTCGGCACTAGGCAAGGAAACCTCTTTACGTGTATTGCTTCCTTCTGGTTACGATGAGCATCCTGACGTCAAATACCCAGTATTATATTTGCTGCACGGCTGCTGCGGTGACTATAAGGCATGGACGGCTAGAACGGATATTGAGAAGTTTACGGAAAATATGCCTCTTGTCATTGTTATGCCAGACGCTGGAAAAGGAGCGAGCTATTCAGATTGGTATAATAATGGCGCTTATGGAACACCCCAATGGGAGAAATACCATATCAATGAATTGATTCCTTGGATAGAACAATACTATCATGTGAATACCACCCGGGAAGGACGGGCAGTTGCCGGCCTTTCCATGGGTGGATTTGGTTCCATGTCTTATGCGGCACGGCACCCTGATTTGTTTGCTGCAGCCGCCTCTTTTTCCGGAGTTCTTGATACGAATTTGGATCCGGATTTTTTGGATAAAACAATTTTTCAAAATCAAGAAAAAGTGCCCCCGGGGACCGTTTGGGGAGAACGAATTAGTCATGAAATCATTTGGAGGACCCATAACCCATGGGATTTGGCAGAAAACTTGGCAGGGGTGGATCTCTCGATCTATACCGGGAACGGAGAGGCAGGAGGCCCTCTGGATGGCGGGGTGGAATCCCCGGTAGAAAAAACGGTCTTCAATATGTCTGCGAGTCTTCATAATCGATTAGAGGAATTGGATCTTCCTCATGTTTGGGAAAGCTATGGGAATGGATCTCATACATGGGGATACTGGCAGAGGGATCTGCACGAAACACTTCCGAGGTTTATGGAAAAATTCAGGAATCCCTCGAGCAGACCTGTCCCATTTTCATATAAGACAGCAGAGAATTCTTTTACTGTCTATGGTTGGCAGGTAAAATTCCAGAGGGAAGACATGGAGTTCGCACGGCTGTCTCAAGTCTCAAAGCAAGGCTTTAGTATTACCGGTTCGGGGGCAGCAACTATTACAACAGCTCCTTGGTTTAAACCTAATACACGATATAAAATTTATGGCATGAAGAAATACAGTGCGAAAATCATTAAATCCGACCGTCAAGGAAGATTGCATCTAAATGTGGGCTTCTCTAATAAGAAGCCAAAAGAAAAGAACAGAACCATTTCCATTACTTTTAAACCATTGCGGTAAACCCATAGAAAAACGCCCCCTAAATGGGGCGTTTCAGCTTGTAGACAAAGT
>NZ_JBDPNU010000074.1:0-15573 GCF_050468105.1 Fictibacillus sp. NRS-1165 | reverse complement strand
TATTGGACAGCCCCTTTTTTAAGTATGATGTTGTGTTTATCCACTGAGAAATGATTAGGAAACAGGTTCTGCGAGTACAAGTTTGGAATATTTAGAGTCAGGGCCCGAACCCGAAGCCGCTACCAGTTCGTTCAATTCCTCTCTTGCAGCTTCTACCGTATCAAAAGTTTCAAAGAACTTTACCCTGATCTGATTGACGTACTCTCTTCCTTCATAATGTTCCGTGAGTTGAATTTTTACATTGTCGTTTGTAACTTTGGCAATCGTGTAAGTTGCTTTTACTTTATCAAAAAAGTAGAAATCATAGGTTTCGACCGGCTCCAGTCCTTCCCCTTTTACAGTGGTTTGATAAGTGTCTTTGTTGGTTAACACAATATACTTACTCACATAATCACCTCAGTTTTAAAGTAGTATTTCTTAATGCGTTGTATTTTGTATACCATAAAGGTATCTTACCTTCGAAAAGAATAAGAATCAATAGTTTTTAGAATATTTAGTAAAATAGATTGATTTTATTGTTTTTTCTATTTTTCTGCTCATATTTAGCATTTACAATTAAAAAACCGTTAGTTATAATCAAAACTATATTTACAAGTTTCAGAAAATTGTAACATTTTAAAACTTAGAGAGAGGTGATTGTATGCCATTCGTTCGTTTGCTTCAGGATGGCCAATTGTATGAACAAGAAGTAAAGGAAAATAGCAATCTGGTAGTCTTGGCTGGTATTAAAGAATTTCCAAAACTGCGTTATGGTTGTGGAATGGGGAAGTGTACCAAATGCGTATCTCAAGTGGTTAAAGGCGCTGAAACCCTTGATCCGCCGAATTGGAAGGAGGAAAAAATGCTGGGGAAACTCCTAGAAGAGGGA
The DNA here is from genome assembly GCF_050468105.1 of Fictibacillus sp. NRS-1165. NCBI lineage: Bacteria > Bacillati > Bacillota > Bacilli > Caryophanales > Fictibacillaceae > Fictibacillus > Fictibacillus sp. NRS-1165. Next base: position 14,705 of record NZ_JBDPNU010000074.1, on the reverse strand, counting down.
TTTCGTTTAACGTGCCAGCTTACAGTTAAAGGAGATTTGGAATTAGTACAAGAAAAAAATTTTAACACAAAAGGTATACAATATTCCACAGCGGTAAATCGTTAATTGTTACTAACCCCCAATGTATAGGAGGAGATGTCGTTTGAGTGTATATGTTTTAGCAGATATGACGTATCCAGAAGTGCAGCACGCTCTATCCACCATTGATCTGGCGATTATACCTATTGGAGCTCATGAACAACATGGCCCGCATCTTACCGAGAACTGTGATGCGGTTTTAGCTGAAAAAATGGCCATTCGCTTGGGAGAAAGACTGTATCCCCATGCCGTTGTTGCTCCTACTATCAATATGGGCGTTTCATCCCATCATTTGAACTTTCCAGGAACTATCGCTCTTCAACCGTCCACTTTAATTTCACTTATCCATGACATCGTTTATTCTTTAAAACAGCACGGTATCACTCAGTTTTTATTGTTAAATGCCCACGGAGGCAACCAGTCTACCTTAAGTGTTGCCAGTACGGAATTGTCGCAAAAACTAGGTGTAAAGATCTATTTCGCAAAAACGACTGGATCTGCAAAACATTCGATTCAACGCCATATTCACTCTCCACTATTTGGTCACAGCTGTGAACGGGAGGTATCTGAAGCCCTTTATCTGGCACCTTCTATTGTAAGATTGGACAAGCTCCAAAAAGGGGCGATCAAAGAAGGGACTTGGAAATATCTTCGCCCTAACAGTCCTGTACAGGGTCCTTATCAATATGAGGAAATGACAGCGAATGGATGTATCGGCGATGCCACTCAAAGCAGAGAAGATATAGGAAGAGAAATAGTAGAGGAAGCGCTAGAAAATTTAGAACTAACATTAAAAGATATTATCGGCACGACCATTAAGGCTCAGTAGAATCACCTACTTTCAACCAATAGAGGGGTGCTAGGTATGACTTTGACACTTGCACATGGTATGTATGCAATTGTTACAGTGTCTGTAATTATCATCATGCTTTTTCGAAAGGGCATTGTTTTACCGACGCTATTAGGAACTTTACTTGTTGCCAGTATTTACACAGGATCGTTCGTTGGCGGTCTGAAGGCAGTGTTTAATGCAAACTTGGTTGCCGCAAAAGAGTTATTCAGTATCTTTTTGATCATTACGTTTATGGTTGCTCTGCTCAAATCTCTTAAAGACTTAGGAGCCGATCAAAAAATGATTGCTCCTGTTCAAAAGATCATGGTTAATGGTCATATTGCTTTTCTTTGCCTCGCGCTAATCACTTATGTTGTATCTTTGTTTTTTTGGCCGACCCCAGCGGTACCTTTAATTTGTGCACTGCTGGTTCCTGCTGCGGTAAGAGCAGGCCTTCCCCCTATGGCTGCAGCGATGGCGGTTGCTATGGCAGGCCAGGGTATGGCGTTGTCATCCGATTATATTATGCAGGTAGCTCCAATGCTTAGCGCGAAAGCTGCCGGCATTCCAACTGCTGCTGTCGCTTCCAAGGTTCTATTTCTTTCCCTTATTACAGGTTTTACAGCCCTAGGAATTACGTATGTTAGAGAAAGGAAAAATATCAAACAGCCTAATTACGCTCCTAATCTATCTTTAATTGACAGCATGTCTAATGACCAGATGAAAATGGAAGAGGAAATTAAATCTGAAGTTTCAGCCGCGTCTGAAATGTATGTTTCAGAAAAAGAGCGGAACAGATGGGGAAGTATCTTTGCTGTGGTTGTTCCACTTTCCATGCTAGCAGTTATGATTTATATGTTCTCCATGAAATTTTCCGGGAGTAAGATGACCGGCCTTGAAGGCGGGGACGGAGCCGCTTTTATAGGGGGTGTCGCCATTGTTCTTCTTGTTCTGGCCAGTGTTTCCTTTGGAAGATTACACGCATTTGAGAAGATTAGTGATCATATTACGGATGGTTTTGTGTTCGCTTTTCGGGCTATGGGGCCTGTTATCCCAATTGCAGGATTCTTTTTTCTGGGCAGTGGTGATTTTGCTTCCGCTATACTTTCTCTCCCAGTCGATGCTTCTAAACCTGCTTTTTTGTTTGATATTGTTCAATCGGCCCAGAACCTTATTCCCCAAAGCGGATTTATAACCGGGTTTGGTATTTTAGTTATTGGAATCATAACGGGTTTAGATGGTGCTGGTTTTGCCGGTTTGCCTTTGACTGGTGCGTTGTCGGGAGCCCTTCACCATGGGACAGGTGTTGATCCCTCAACTCTTGCTGCGATCGGTCAAATGGGAGCGGTATGGACAGGTGGGGGAACGTTGATTGCCTGGTCCTCTTTAGTAGCTGTTGCCGGTTTCTGCGGAGTGTCTGTCATTGAACTAGCGAGAAAGAATTTCTTTCCGGTGCTCATTGGATTATGTGTTGCTACGTTAGCCGCTTTACTTATTTGGTAAAAAATAGTTAGAAAATTCAATAAAGTTATTGACAGCGGTCGGTAGGCAGGGTTAGTATAAACTCAAATGGTATACCAAATACAATATACCGAGTGAACTATTTTAAAGGAGGAGTTAAAAATGGCTGAATTATTAACAAAAGATGAGTTTCGTAAACAGTTGGAGGAAGCAATCAAGGGCAATCATAGTCAAAAGGCGCCTTTTACAGAAGCATGGGCCACTGGAAAACTATCACGGGACCATTTTGCCAGATGGGCAGAGAACCACTATCACTATGTCGGACCATTTGCTGATTATCTAGCTTATATTTACGCTCATACTCCGGAGAAGTACACAGAAGCGAAGGATTTTACCCTTCAAAACATGTATGAAGAGGAACTTGCAGCAGACAGGCATACCGATCTTCTGATCCGTTTTGCGGAAACGTGCGGAACAACCCGGGAAAGAGTGGAGAATCCAGAAAACATGGCTCCTACCACATTAGGATTGCAAAGCTGGTGTTACTCCATTGCTATGAGAGAAAATTTCGTCGTTGCAACTGCTGCCCTGGTCGTTGGACTAGAATCCCAGGTCCCGGATATCTATCGAAAGCAAACACCAATACTAAGAGAAAAATATGGATTTGACGACGAACAAATTGAATTTTTTGATTTACATATTGTGTCTGATGAGATTCATGGGGAACGGGGCTACAAAATCGTTCTGGAGTGTGCGGACACGGTAGAATTGCAGCAAAAATGTCTGGATGTCGTTAGAACAGGAGCCAAAATGCGCAGGATGTACATGGACGGCCTCTATAACACATATGTAGCTAAGGACCTTGAAACCGTCCAATCCTAAGCCGATGTTTTTCATGTAAACAAGCAAATATCAGGCAGTTTCTCCAATAGAGAGGAACTGCCCTCATTTTTAATTGAAGCAAGGAGGTAACACCGTGCCAACAACTACAGCAGTAAAATCCTTTGGAAACTATATTAATGGTGAGTGGCTGACCGAAGAACGTGTATTTCCAAGCATTAATCCGGCAGCTAAAAAAGAAGTTGTCGGTTATTTTCAAGCATCAAGTGAGAATACGGCAAAAAAGGCGTTAGATGCAGCAAGGAAAGCTTTCTCCTCATGGTCTTGCACAGCACCTTTCAAGCGTGCGGCCATTTTAACAAAAGCAGCTGATATTCTGGACAGCCGCTCCGAGCAAATTGCTGAAGAACTGACAAAAGAAGTAGGAAAACCATTTGGAGCGAGTTTAAATGAAGTAAAACGCTCTGCGGAAACCCTGCGATATTATGCAGTGGAGGGTGTCAGCTATACGGGAGAAACATTTCCAAACGATGACCCCAATCTAAGAGTTTATACCGTAAAGGAACCATTAGGAGTAATCACCGTCATTACGCCTTGGAACTTTCCTTTATCCATCCCTGCCAGAAAGATTGCCCCTGCATTGATAACCGGTAATGCGGTTGTGTTTAAGCCATCTTCCGACTCTCCATTGGTCGGTTACAGATTGGTGGAAGCACTGCATGAGGCCGGTCTTCCTAAAGGCGTGCTGAATTATGTCACCGGCTCTTCAAGAGAAATTGGGGAGATTTTGGTCAAACATCCCGCGGTCAGGGGAGTCACATTCACCGGATCCACGAATGCAGGAGAACAAATCCACCGTTCAGTATCACTAACAACGAGAACACAGATGGAGCTTGGGGGCAAGAACCCGCTGATCGTAATGGAGGATGCCGATTTGGATGAAGCCGTCCAATTGACAGTGAATGGAGGGTTTGGTTTAAGCGGGCAGGCGTGTACAGGTACGAGCAGAGCCATTGTTATGAAAAGTATAAAAGAAGAATTTACGAACCGGCTTGTTCAGAAGGCGAAAGGGCTCAAGATTGCTGATGGGTTCACAAAAGGGGTATCTATGGGACCGATGGCCAATGAAAAGCAATTAAAGAATGTTCTCGACTATATACACATTGGCAAAAATGAGGGCGCGACGCTGCTTTGTGGCGGAGAACAGCTAACGGGTACAGGGTATGATGAAGGATTCTATGTAAGCCCGGCAGTTTTTACCGATGTAACTCCCGGGATGAGGATCGAACAGGAAGAAATTTTTGGCCCTGTGATCTGTGTAATTGAAGCCGATGATTACGAAGAAGCAATTTCGATTGCAAATAATGTGGAATACGGTCTCTCCGCTTCCATTGTGACCAAACAGCTAAACTATATCGAACGCTTTGTAAAGGAAGCCGAAGCCGGGACCGTAAAATCCAACCGAACCACTACGGGCAATCTCATGAATGCACCGTTTGGCGGTATTAAAAAATCAAGCACGTCGACATTCCGTGAATCTGGAAGAGTGGGCCTGGAATTTTTTACACAAACCAAAACCGTTTATTTTGGACATTAGAATGGGACAGGGGGAACATCATGAAAAAGACTATGAAACTTGAATTGAAGGAAGCAAGAATAATGATGGAAGCGGCTAAAAAAAAGGCAGAAGAAATCAATGTGCTTGAAACGATAGTCGTTGTCGATGATGGCGGATACCCCATTCTCCTGGAAAGGATGGATGGCGCGAGGATTACCGGTCCAGAAATTGCTATTGCCAAGGGATACACGGCTGCCGGCCACAAACGGTCCACACATCTGTTTAATAAAGAACCGAACGGGCCTGCTTTACCAGGAAATGAAGCGTTTGGTATACAGCATATGCTCGACGGAAAGTTTGCTATTTTTGTAGGGGGATTCCCTGTCGTGGTCAATGGTGAGGTCATTGGAGGAATAGGCATTAGCGGAGGCAACGGTGAACAGGATACAACGGTTGGTGTTGCTGCTCTTCAAGCATTGAAGGAAGACCTCTCCAAAGACGGATATGAAGTCGTGGCAACCGCTGATATAAAACGATAGGAGAAAGGGCTGCCAGTTAAGGGAGGCAGCCCTTTGGTGATTACCGTCATTTTCGAAGGGGGATTTGTATGAAAGCTTATGTGGATTTATGTGTTGGCTTTGCAAGGACAGGGGTGACTGGGTACGGAGGCGGCCCTTCGATTATTCCATTAATTCAATATGAAGCCGTAAAGAAATACAAATGGATGAATGAAGATGAGTTTGGTGAAACATTGGCCTTGGCGAATACACTTCCAGGTCCCATTGCCACGAAAATGGCCGCTTATATCGGGTACAAAGTGAAGGGATCAGCGGGTGCGGCTGTGGCCATCTTGGTCCATATTCTCCCTTCGAGCATTGCCATGATGGTCCTTCTTGGATTTTTATATTCGTTTCGGCATTCTCCTGTCGTAAAAGGGATGGTAACCGGAGTGAGCCCAGTCATTGGTGTTATGCTTGCTGTTTTAGCGTTTCAATTTTTAGCGAAGAGCAAAAAAACGATGGGAAACAAGTGGATGGTGGTGCTTGCTATTGTGTCTTTCCTTTTGCTTCAAGGCATCTCCCTGCATCCTGGTATTGTCATTGGCTTGTTTTTAGCAGGTGCTTTTATACTATCAACCTATAAGATCAAGAAAGCTCAAGGATGGAAGCGGCCTGTTATGCGAGAAAGGGAACGGCAGCTATGATATATTTACATATTTTTTGGGCCTTCTTTGTCGCTAACTTGCTTGGCTATGGAGGGGGGCCGTCCACGATTCCTTTGATCCAAAATGAAGTGGTACAGCATTATGGCTGGATGACAAATAAAGAATTTGGAGATTTGCTGGCTATGGCTAATGTTCTGCCCGGCCCGATCGCAACAAAAATGGGAGGTTACATCGGATATGAGGTAGGAGGAGTGTTTGGCTCCATACTGGCATTGTTTGCAACCATAGGTCCTTCTGCAATTGCGGTCATACTTTTGTTTGCGTTTCAAAACCGCTTTAAAGATGCATTGCAGATCAAATGGATGACACGGTCCGTTCAACCGGTGATTGCGGTCCTTCTAGCCGTACTTGCATACCAGTTCTTATTGTCTGCTTTTGAGGAAATGGGCTGGCTGCACTTGATTCTGCTCGGCGCGGGCAGCTACGTGGCCATGGAAAAGATAAAAATTCACCCAGCCATAGTCATTGTCGCTTCCCTTTTTTATGGAGGGATTTTTCTCTCCCACATATGAAAACATTGGAAATATTGTTTCTTTAGATAAAACAAGATATAATTGGTATACAATTTTTAGACAGTAGGTGGGTACATGCAAAGCAAGTGGGCCGAAGAAGACTTACTCTCAATTCGTGAACGTGCATACCGTTATTTAAAGGATATGATTTTAAATGGCGAGTACAAAGCGGGCGACCGGCTGGTTGAACGGGAATTGGCTGACAAGCTTCACATCAGCAGAACGCCTATACGTGAGGCGCTCTTCCGCTTGGAGTCCCAAGGATTTGTGAAAACGGTTCCTCGTAAAGGAGTCGTGGTCGAACGGATCAGTGAAGACGAGGTAGTGGAAGTATTTACGATTTTATCATCTTTGGAAGTGCTGGCTGCAAAGCTTGCTGCTCAAAAAATGGATGACAAAACACAGTTGGAGTTCGATCAGGTCATCGTAAAGCTGCAAAATTTGGATGGGTTAACAGAAGCGGAAGTGTCGAAGCTTCATTTGGATACAAATCAGATCCTGCATAAAGCTGCAAAGAGCCCCAAGCTATACGAATTGTTGACTGGCCTGACGGATTACATTCGAATTTTCTCCAATACGAGTTATGAGACTCCAGGGAGAAAAGAAGAATCCATGAAAGAACATTTAGAAATCATGAAGGCTGTAAGGAATAAAGATGTGGAAATGGGAGAGTACTTAACAAAAATCCATATCGAAAATTCAAAGAGAGCCTACATTAATTATGTGAAACAAAATAAAAAAGGGTAGAAAACGAAGATTATTTCGTTTCCTGCCCTTTTTTAAATGCCGATCACCACTGGCGAAAACAAATGGGTCAAAGCTTTGATGACACTCATGGAGACAATATAGCTTGATTTTGGGTTTTCAGGAAAAGGTGTATTCTGAACTTCAAGTTTGATGCTGCCGAATTTTCCAGTAGCCCTGACTTCATGTGTATTTTTGTCGATAGTAGGATCCACGTATACCTTCACTTTTGTTTCTTTAAATCCAAGGCCAGCGAGACTAAGTGCAGCGGAAACATTCACACTTTCAGGAAAAATCCTGGCTGACTCATTTGAGTTTCCTTGAAACACACAGACTGGCTCCTTTAGGGATGTAAGGTCGACTTTCTCTTCAACGAAGGTCCCTTTCCAAGCCCGCGGGGGTTTTCTTGTGACTAGTGTTACACTTTCCAACTTTCCCATTGAAGCCGCTGTTATCCGGTCAAGGCCGCCAATGGCTGCAGATGGAATGATTAATTTGGTTCCATTCGTCTTTGCGGTTTCTTTTAAAGTATGTAAAAGGGTTTCATCCCTCAAAGCACCCACCGAAACGATGATCAGATGGGCACCAGATGCCAAAGCTTTTGCCCCTAATGACTCCAGGGCATTATGGCCGGCTGCTTCGATAATGACATCCAACCCGCTTGCAAAAAATTCATCTGCGTTATTCGTAAGTATACACCCTGAGTTAGGAATATTCCGTATCTTTTCAGGGGATCGAACAAGGATTCCTTTCAAGGTGGTCTCGCCTTTAAAATGATCCTGAAAATAGGAAGCAATATCCTGACCGATTGCTCCGTAGCCAATGAGACCAACATTTATCAACTTTTACACCCACCTTCACAGAATAGTACTTGGTATACTAAAAGTATAACCGATGGGAAGACAGGGTCAATATAAATCGCAAAAATAGTGCAAATATTATAAAAACTCATTGTTTTATAGGGGGCTTAATGGTATATTGTATACCATAAGAGAATGGGGAGGTTTAAAACCATGCCGAAACTTCATTTTATTACCAGTGATAAAGAGTTTGAAGTACCTGATCATTCAAGTGTGTTGAGAATGTCCTTGCGCTATGATGGGGATCTTCCAAACCGCTGTGGCGGGGGAACATGCGGGACATGCGTGTGTAAAATTGAAAGAGGTTTAGAAAATGTGGATCAAGTGAAACCTGCAGAGAAAAAAAAACTAGGTGAAGAGCTTTTGGAACAAGGGTATCGGCTGGGCTGCCAGACATTTATAAATGGTGATGTTTCATTGTCATGGGATCCTGAAATCACCAAAATGGTGCAGAAGAGAAAGATCGTCAAAATGATTGCTACTAAGTAATATGAATGAAAGGGATGAAAAAGCCGTGCTCGTATGTAAAAAACATATCGTGGATGGTGTCGGTAAACTGGATGCTCCTCACGTGAAAAAGATTTTACCATTGCAACCATGCTTTTTTTGCGGAAAACAAGCACATTATAAACTTTTTTATTCTCACTCGTTTACTTATCGGAGCAAAGAAAAATCCGCCATTTGACGGCGGATTTTTCTATTTTATGAGTTTAAACAAATTCTGAAATTTGCGATCAGCTAGTTGTTGGACTTTTTTAGAGTAAAATAAATAATGGAACATATAGAATCCCCCCACCAAAAGATTAACTTCATTATAATCCATTGCTAATTGATTATCAATATCATTTAGTAAAATGGTATACCATTTGTTAAATTTTTTTATAATATCGGGTAATATTTTTATTTAATTTTACTAATTGTATACCAAATTGTTATTGAACCTCGTTAGGAATCAACTGAAAGGTAAGTATTCTCAACAATAAATATTAAAAAAAAGAAGTGTTTTCTTTGTGTGAACCTTAGTAAGTATGCTCTACTCGAAAGAGATGATTAATTAATGTAAGAATTTTATTAGCAACTTTAGAAGCATAAGTTAAAGTAAAGAAAGGGATCACAGTAATACAAAACTTAGTGATTAATAAAATTCTACAAATAATTGACGCTAGTATTAACGTTTGGTGCCCCTATTTGCGTATAGGGTAAATCAAACAAGATATGTTATATTACATATAGAGATACATACTTACCCAAAATATTGGAGATAATACAATGATGAATACCCTTTTTTTAAGATCAGGTATCCTTGCTGCTTTCGCAACTGCAATCATACAAGGGACAGTACATGTTATCATAGGTGATCTTCCGCACCTTAGTGTAAACATCATCACAGCCGTAAGCTGGTCGCTCTTTTATGAGTTAAAAGTAGCAAATAAGAAAACTACATAACGGATAAATGATTTCACTGTCCAGTTTTAGAGGTTCCTGGAACCTTCAACACGATTGGAGCAAGTCAATCATTTATTGGACCTGTTACATCGATGTAGCATCAAAGGACAAAATAATACAGTCATTAACACCAAAGAAATTAACGGAAGTTTCATCGATTGATTTAATTTAATATGCCTTCGGATATGGCATTAATCTCTCCCTTTTTTTGATATCAAAAATACTCCCCAGGAGAGGAAGGAATTGAATTAAGGGTATAGAATTGGTATATAATAAAGCCAGAATTAGCATAAGTTAATTACAAGCTGTACCCATAATAACATGGGGGAACAGCCACACGGACCGTTAAGAAGGACGGCCACCGTTACAATTAAACACTTTTAGACAAAAGAGTAATCTTAACTGTTGTGGTGGCAGGGGGGATTACTTTTTTGTCATCTCTTTGACAATAATAATCACTAAGTTGAGTAATGTTTATGCGACTATAGATATTACCATTACTTTTTCCTTAATTTAAATACATGAGTATGGTAAGGTGAAATTAAGGATTTTTTCCAACGAACCTCCGCCGAACTTTGTATCCCTTCTTTTAGACAGATTACTAAAAGAAGGGATATTTTTTTATTAACTGTTTGGCGCGTAGCAAACGAGTGAGCCAAAGGTGAACTGATAACCTTTTCACGTCAGGCACAGTTTTACGGACACATGAGGAACGTAGGGAGATTTCGTGCAAGATAAAGTTCTTAGCCCTTGTTTTGTAAGGGCTTAGAATCATTTACGAAGATATCCACGATCTCCCGTGTAGCCTACATTCATATAACCATAACCCTTAATGACCCCTTATTTTCTGATTATCATCATGCTGGATCAATTTGCTGATGATCGGAAGACTCGGCCTTCCATCGAGTTGAGAAGAGTTTAATCCAAAAGAATGCACCTCACAAAAAATGTGAGGTGCATTCTTTTTAATGTGTAGGAGGGTGTATGGTGGTATGTTAACATTCCCTTTAGGCGTTTTCAAACGCCTGTGACGGGCCTTATGGCCAACCTGGTTTGTAACGGAATTGTCAAATGACACATAGGATAGAGAAACGGAGAGAACCCACGAAAATGGAAGATAAGGCCCCTTCCAGAAACCGTGCTTTTTCCCTCTCTTTACACAAAGAAAAACCCTGAATTTAGGCTGATTTGGCCGAATTCAGGGTTTTGTTTGGTTACTTGGTTCCGGGAACTGCAATTATGTCAATTAGCTTGCGTTTTTTCTGTAAAATCTGTCTGAAACCCACCCACCCGTAGATACATATGAACACACTTTAGGCACAGTGTCATAAAATAAACAGATTAAAAAGTGAAAGTAGGTGTTTGATTGAATGTATGCTAATTCTTATAATTATGACCGTCAACAACAGGATGCTAATCTAATTAATGATATATCTCAAGCAATCAATGGACAATACAGTGCCATCGCTTGTTATCAACATTTAGCCCAGATTGCACCTTCGGAAAAAGAAAGAGATCGCATTTTAGAAATTCGCCAGGATGAGATCAATCATTATCATGTTTTTTCTGCTATCTATACACAGCTAACTGGACGACAACCAACACCACAAATAACGGAGCAATGCCCGAACGATTATATAAAAGGGCTGGAGGTTGCCATTGAAGATGAACAAAAGACGGTGGATTTTTATTTAGAGATCGCCGATAAGGCACAGACACCCTATATCAGGGAACAGTTCCGTAGGGCAGCATGGGACGAACAGAACCATGCGGTATGGTTTTTATATTTTTACACCAAGAGACATTAAATGTAGTGTTTATTTAAAAATAATTATAAAAAAACCGACTTCCTTTAAGGAGGTCGGTTTTTTTACGCTTCCGATAGCTGCCCTTATGTTAACTAGCGTGCTAATTTTACTTTTTTGTTGAACTAACGAGGCATTTAGTTGAAGAGTGGTTTCCAGATGTTTGATCAACAATACCAGCTAATAGAAGGTCAATAGATAAGTCTAAAAAAGTTTAAAACGACATGTTACAATAATAAAGAACATACTAAATAAACTTCAAAAACATGAATTTGAAGTTATTGTAATTAAAGTATTTTATTGGTCTGTATTTAAACCTTAAATGCCTCTTTACGATTTAATAATGCATAAATCCAATGGATAAGCTTATTTGCACAAGCAATGATAGCCACTTTATGCGGTTTTCCTTCTTCGCGCTTTTTATCGTAATAAGCTCTTAGTTTTGGATTGCGATTCTTCGTTATTCCACACTGCACAGCTGTATAGAGAGTTTGCCGAAGGCGTGTAGATCCTCTTTTTGTGATTTTGTTGATGGTTGCCTTAAACTTACCTGACTCAAAAACGCTTGGGTCAATTCCTGCGTAAGCAACCAACTTCTTTGGGTGATTGAACTGATCGATTTCCCCAATTTCGGAGATGATTGTGGCGGCAATCTTTCCACCAATACCGGGGATTGATCGGATAATCTCATATTCCTCAACTGCCAGGGCATCTATCTCTTCAATTAGTTGGGATAGGTGCCTTTGGTATTGAAGAAGAATTTGAATGTACATGGTGAGACTAGTGATATGACTCGAATATAAGTTGCGTTTAAAGGGGTCTCTATCGGCTGCTTCCTTTAGGTTATGAGCTTTCTCTAATGCCCAGTTATAAGAGCGTTTAGCTCCTTGTTTCAGAATCACTTCAGCGATCTGATCCACTGTTTCCTCCTTAACACCTTGTGGTGTTTGATATTGGAGTAACGTTCCTAATGAGGTGGGCGAATATAGGGCTCCGAAAACCTTTTTATATTCAGGGAATACTTGATCTAATATTGTTAGAAATTGAAGTTTTGTTTGTACGTAGGTTCCTGTCAAAGAGTCGTGTTGACGTGTTAAATTTCGCAAGTTCATCATTTTAATACTCTTTTTCTGGAAAGGTTTTAGGTCCTCGTTTTTGTAATAAAGCTCACCTAAATGAAAAGCATCAATTGCATCGGTTTTGACTTTTCTCAAACTGGCTTTTTTGGCTTCATATGAAAGAACCGGATTGACGAGATAATAAATGACTTGCTTATCCTCTAAAAACTGTAGGACAGGTTCATGGTAATGCCCCGTCGATTCAAAAACGACTGCCGGAGGTAGACCTGCAACTTCTTCAACTTCTTGATAAAAGCGATAAAAATCGTGTAGCCCCAAAACATTATGCTCAAACGTAAAGCTTTTCTTGTAAGGATTCTTCTTCTGTAAAAAGGCTTGTACTTGGGTTTTTCCTTTTGCGACATCCAGGCCAATGACCGGATCCATTCATTATCACGTCTCCTTTTTTGTTTTAGCCGGTAGCCCCTTATCCTAACTTGTAGTTTCATAGCTTCGCTTTTTATACGGGATCACGTCCCAACCAGCCTCAAACATGTTTCTACAAGTAGGGGGGTGGACAGTATTACGGACGGGATCTTGGTCCCACGGGCCAGAACGTCCTCCCCCGGCTACCTAAAGAATAACCTATAAATAGGCTAACCAGATGGAACTGGTTAACCTCATAATACGATCGGGCCATTTTGTTGAAGAAGAAGTTGTATACAACAATAATTTCAACTTTAAATAAGCGCTCATAAAACAACCCCCTTGAAGTTCAAGTTCAGAGGGTTGTTTTATTCGATTATGCAGGTTTGTATACATCGTAGATAAATCAAAGTTTACGCAAACCAGATTAATAAGGCTATTTAGAACACTCAAAGTAATTCCTTTTATTAACCTTTTTTAGTAGGTTCTTGAATTTGAAGAAGTTCAAGAAAGGTTTCTACCATACCTTTCGGATCAATCCTTTCATCTACAAAATGTTGTAAATTAAATCCATTAAAGATTGCCATTGCTGAGGTTGCTAACGTTCTGGCATCTAATGCACTTCCGACAATCCCTTCGTCTTTCATTTCTTGAATGTAAAGAGTCATAAATTGTCTCCATTCTTCCATTTGAAAAATCAATCTTTCCTTTATTTGTGGTAATTCATTTGAAATCATACATGCTTGAAGAAACATAGGAGAAAAACCCTCACCATATGCTCTGGTCGCCATAGACAAAGAGTATTCTTTAAAACCCTTTAATAAGTCACGATTCTCTTGGTTAAGCACGAACTCTAACTCTTCAAAGTAAAAAGTCATTCCACTTCTTATAATTTTCATTAAGAACTCTTCTTTGTTCGCAAAGTGAGCGTAGAAACCGCCTTTAGAATAACCAGCGTGTTTTACAACCTCATCAATGCTTGTACTAGAATAGCCTTGCTTAGAAAATAATTCAATTCCTGATCGTATTAATTTGCTAATGGTTTCTTGTGATTGTTTCTGATGATGATTTAACATAGTAAACTCCCTTTTCAAAAAAATCTGAATATTTATATTGATTGTAACACAATCCCCATTATATAATAAATCTGTCAATACCGACTAGTCGGTATTGATGAATAATAACTTATAAAGGAAGTGGGTTAACTGACTACTAGCCGGTACAAAAAAGGAGAGGTGAAGGTATGAAAATGAAATGGAAAAATGTGGTTGTAGCTGGGATTATGGGATTATCTCTTTTGGGATTTTCAGTACCAAAAGCAAGTGCCTCAATGACTCCTACACAATATTGGAAAACTGAAGATGGCCTATGGGATGGAAGTGTAACAACAGGGCAATTAAACGTTGTAGAAGTCGATTTAATGAGTCTTTATAAGGTTAATCGCAATAATAATTATAGTGAAAGATTGCCTCTCACCGATACAAGTATGCTTGCTGTACGCTTGTGTAAACCCTATGGTGCTGGCTGTACAGGATGGATTGGTTTTAGTAGGTTGGGCGGATATCCCTATGCAAGATTCTATGGTTTAGCCTTAAATCAAAAATATTATGTGGATATTCGTGACTCTTGGTCAAATTATTACTTCAAGGGAACACTCACAGCAACTTACTAATCTATGAACAAGTTACATTTTAAGGATATGATTATTAATGTTCTTACGCCTGTTCTGTTTTTTGGAATTCGAAATCTATAGCTAACGAGCAAGTAACTAGAAGAAGGAATTCTTGATTAACATATTTACTGATCTTCCACAATAGTTGAAGAGCAAAACCGATCTATTTGATGAACTGTAACCTGAAT
>NZ_JBDPNU010000073.1:0-1671 GCF_050468105.1 Fictibacillus sp. NRS-1165 | reverse complement strand
TTAGTTTTAGGCTTTGATAAAAAAGGAGCCCCTCGATAAGATGAATGTATCCAAACAACCATCTAGGAGGAGCCCTTACTATGAAGTTTAAAATGCAGGACAGACAAAATCAACTTATTGAACGAATTTCTCCCCAACATCTTATTGTAGGCATTGATATTGCCCAACAGACACATGTTGCTCGAGCCGTGAATTTTCGCGGGAAGATACTTGGCAACCCACTCACCTTTGAAAACAATGAAGGTGGTTTTTCCTCTTTGTTCCAATGGATAAGGAAACTCCAAAAGGAATACCAATTAACGGATGTAATCATTGGTATGGAACCGACTGGCCATTATTGGATTAACCTATCGACTTGGCTGTTTGAACAAGAAATAGAGGTTGTGACAGTCAACCCCTATCATGTGAAACGGAACAAAGAAAACCGTGATAACACGCAATCGAAAAGTGATTTAAAGGATGCTTTAGTGATCGCTGATATGGTTAAGAATGGGTACTACGCTTCTATTCAACCTACTTCTGAGAAGTTTGAAAAACTTCGAGTACTTATGGCCAATCGCGATACGATTATTAAACGACTTGTAAGCACGGTCAATCAGATCAATCGTTGGGTGGACTTGGTGTTTCCAGAACTTCGAGAGGTCTTTAAAAATGTGACTGGAAAAGGAGCGATTACAACCTTACGGTTATTCCCTACTCCACAAGAAATTCGTGCTCTAACCCCGGAAGATATTTCATCAAGTTGGAAAAAACACATGAAAAGACAACCTGGACTGAAAAAGGCTGCTGCACTCTTCCGAGTGGCTCAGCAATCTGTAGGTACTGAATCGGCGTTAGATGCCCATCGTTTTCATCTCCAACAACTATTAGAGGAATACGATTTAACAACGACTCAACTCGAAAGAGTTGAAGAGACCGTACGTTCAGTCTTAGACCACATTCCATACATTGAAAACCTGCGTTCCATAAACGGGTTAAATACGATTTCAATTGCAGGAATCTTAGGTGAGGCAGGTGATCTCAGTCAGTTTTCTCATGGGAATGCCCTATTAAGACATGCCGGACTCCATCTCGTGGAAGCCAGTTCAGGAAAGTGGCGTGGACAAACGGTAATTTCTAAAAGAGGACGGTCACGATTACGAAGGTTTCTCTACATGGCTACTATGAATTTAATCAACAACAATCAGGAGTTCAAAGCAAGACATATCTACAATGTTCAAGAAAGGGGTATGCGCAGAATGAAATCGTTGATGAAGCTGATTGGTAAGTTCGCTCGTATTCTCGTTGGAATGACCAAGAATCAAGAAGTCTATAATCCGGAAAAGATACATCTCTTACAAGCTGCTTAAAACTATCTTTATTTTAATTATTGAATATTGATGTATTCGCAGGATCTCAAATATGTACGGAGTACTGGGTGTATTCAACAAAAGGGCTAAGACCCGTTCCGTTAGCAAAACCAGCCTCCACCCTTTGGACAGGCATGACGAAGGAATGAAAGGGCATTTGACCCGTAGAGACATGGGAGGGTTAGCCTCCAGGGGTGACGTGGAGCATATGTGCATTATTATGGAATAAAATGGAGTCTACTTGATCTCCTCTATTTCGCTACGCCCACTTTTACCCTATACCCTTACATTCATAGAATTTAGTCAGTCCCTTGAAAAAAAA
>NZ_JBDPNU010000072.1:0-1384 GCF_050468105.1 Fictibacillus sp. NRS-1165 | reverse complement strand
TGAAGTGACCCCGAAAAGTTAGAGTTTTTATTATGCAGTTAATTGGCTGGTGTGTATCCGGTATTGAACGGGACTCATACCGGCCAATTTTTGTTTAATACGCTTGTTATTATAATAATTGATATATTCTTTGATTCGCTTCTTTAAATCTTCAAACGAGCATCGTCGCTGACCATGATACATTTCTTGTTTTAATAGGCCAAAGAAGTTCTCCATAGGTGAGTTATCAATGCAGTTTCCTTTTCGTGACATACTCTGAAACACCTTGTTTTTCTTTAGAAGGCTGACCCATTTTCTATGCTGATAATGCCATCCCTGATCACTATGGATCGTGGTTCTGTACTTTGAATCCTTTGCGATTTCCAGGGCTTCCTCAAGAGGGGCAATGGCTAGTTCGAGGGTTGGACGCATACTCATTCCATAGGAAAGAATTTCGCCGTTAAACAGGTCCATAATTGGATTTAGATACAGTTTTATCCCCTCTAAGCACTTGAATTCTGTTATATCTGTTGTTAATTTTTGATGGCATACCGTTGTCTGAAAGCGACGATTGATTCGGTTCTTGGCAATCGTACCGATCTTACCTTTGTAAGAACTGTACTTGCGCGTTTTTCGTTGGAATTTATCTCCCCTAAGTCCGTGTTTCTTCATGAGGCGTTGAACTTTCTTATGATTTACAATAAATCTTCGATTTCTCAATTCCAAATGAATTCGGCGGTAGCCATAATTGCCATCATTTTCTTGAAAAATGGATTGGATGTTTTCTTCAAGTTCCTCGTCTGGATTTTCCTTCTTCATCGTTTTTATATGATAATGATAGGAGGATTCCGGAATACCAACGATCGTTAGGATATCTTTTAATCTGTACGTTTCTTTGAGCTCGAATGATAACGCTGCTTGTGCTTTTCGAGATAACTTTCCGGATCCATCTGAAAAGCCCGCAACTTTTTTAGGTATTCAACCTCAAGTCGGAGAAGTTCATTTTCTCTTTCCAGCCTTTGTTCCTGGGTCATTTCCGTTTTATTTGTTTCATTCTTTTTTCTCTTCTTCGCTTTATCAGACATAGGTGGCCGTCCTTTCGGGTTTCCCAGAGCTTCAGCACCACCTTCATTAAAAGCTTTTTTCCATGAAGCGATCATCGGAGAATTTGTTATCCCAAAATGAAGGGCTGTTTCCATTTCTGAAAAACCTGTTCTTTTCATAAAGCTTAGTACATCCAGCTTAAATTGAACAGAATAATTCCTCCTGTGAAGTTTCTTCCTTAAACCTTCCATTCCAAACTTTTCGTAAAGTTTGACCCATCTCTTAATCGGTGTACTGTCTGCCATGCCATGCTTCCTAGCCAGCGTGATATATCCAAAATGCCCTGCCTGATATTCCTTTA
>NZ_JBDPNU010000071.1:0-8472 GCF_050468105.1 Fictibacillus sp. NRS-1165 | reverse complement strand
ACTTTAGGGATACTACTCCTTACAGGGTGTTCTTTATTCGCGAATGGACAAGAGAATCTCACTTGGCATGATACTTCCTATGATGCCATCCATAAAGGGGCGAAAGAAGAAGGAATAACGGAAGATGAAATAATGGGAAGAACTGAAATAGCAGGAGATGTTTTTATCTTTTACGAAAAGAAGGTCAGCGATGGAGATGCTGTAGGTGTCGTCAATATTGGCAAAAAGAATGGAAAATATACTTGGTATCGTTCTTCCAATGAGATTCAGATAAAGAACAAGAAAAACAACACCTCACCATCTGTTCATTTCAAGGTAGAATCACTGACCAAACAAAAGTATACGGTATATCTAGGAAGAGTAAAATCGAACCTTCATGGGATTGACACGGTCAATGGAAATAGAGTTGCGCCTACCATTGATAAAAAGCGGCAGATATATTACTTCATGGAGCCTATGCAATAGCTGACTACATATATTAGAGATGGAATGTATCCTTCAGTCAGCCATCAGTCCAACTTTTCCTCCCATCCCAACTTATTCCAATTCTTTCTAAATATCTTGTTGAGATAGTGTGCCAAATACATACCTAAGATGATGAAAGAGATGATGAGTACGCCTAAATGCTTTCAACCGTTTGAAAAACATATTAATCCCGGAAGTCATAATGCTGCCCGAGTACAAGTGGACCCTTTTTGGTTCCACCCTTTCGATCATCTCATTCTTATTATTTTCATTTATATTGCCAAGAAATCTTGTTTAAGCTATCTCTTGTTTTGACTTCACCCCATCAGATTAAGGTACCATCAACAACATCCTAACCACTTCTAGTTTAATGTGACCAGTGTATGGCCACTTTTTGATAACAAATACCGAAACCTATTATGACCCTGAATCCACCAAACAAAATTACGGGCTAGAAGAAAAACGTTCCTATTCCTTTCGCGTTTAATAGGAACGTTTTTTCTATTGGTTAATCTAAAAGTAAGCCTTATTTGTTTAAGTGAAAAAATAAAGCTATCCGGTGGTTTTTCTAGGATTGGTTAGCTTTCATAGCGGTCCTTAACATAAAATCAACTATAGTACCCGATCCCCATTGTTCTCCGCGGTCAGAGCCTATGCAGGTTTCTGTGCTTACATAGACAGGGATGAACAATGCATGGCTTTATTGCTTGTGAACACTTTTTGTACCAGAATCTTCGAGAAAGCAACTTTTTTCGTTTAAGAGATAACGAAGTTTTCTCATCGTAATTTGCAATCTTTTTGCTGCTTCTTTTCGATTTCCAAGCGTATCTTTTAATGTTTCTAAAATAAATGCTTTCCCAACTTCTAACTCTAATTGTTTAACCTGTGCAAGAACCTCTTCTAAATTGATTTCATCTTTTTGTTCGAAGGCTGTAAGAATTTCATTGATCCATTTTTGCAAGTATCTTTCAAGGTGACTTTCCTGATTTTTTGTATTGAATTGTTTTATTTTTTTTACTGGAACAGACGTTGCTACACCGTTATCGGAGAACGGTAAATCGTCGGCAGTAAAGACCGTATGATTTGAATCGGCTAAAGTTTCAATTCTTGTAATAAAATTAGATAATTCACGGATATTCCCTGGCCAATCATAGTTTTGTAGTACTTCGATTGCGTTATCAGAAAAGGATATATCTATGTTTGGATTCCAATGTAAGCAGTAATCAATTAATAAAGGTATATCTTCTTTTCTATCACGAAGAGGAGGAATGTTTAAGTGAACTACATTCAAGCGATAAAATAAATCTTCTCGAAATTTCTTTTGTTGAATCGCTTCTTGAAGATTTTCATTTGTTGCAGCTACTAAACGAGTATCTGTACGTAAAATGTTTCCACTTCCCACACGCATGAATTCACGTGTTTCCAGTACACGAAGCAGCTTTACTTGAATGGAATGTGAAGCTTCTGCGATTTCATCAAGGAACAGAGTTCCCTTGCTAGCGATTTCAAATAAACCTTTTCGTGGTTGGGTTGCTCCTGTAAATGCTCCTTTTTCATGGCCAAACAGTTCACTTTCTAGAAGAGATTCAGAGATTGCTCCACAATTTACTCCAATAAAAGATTCATCACTGCGTTGACTTGCCTGATGAATAAAGCGTGACAACACTTCTTTTCCAGTTCCGGTCTCACCCTCAATTAAAACATTTACATTTTTCTTTGCCACTTTATAGGCAGTTTGGATCAATTGATTCATCTTTTCATTTTGTCCAATGATAAGCCCGACTTTACTAGCCAAGTCTTTTATGTGTTGCTGGGTGGAGGTAATATTTGAATTTAATAGATTATCAACCTGTTTTTCTAGTAAATCAATGTCATCAAATGGTTTTTCGATATAATCACTCGCTCCTAGCTTTATAGCGTCAACGGCTGTTTTAATTGTACTGTATCCTGTCATAATGATAGCTTTACATCTTGGCTGCAATTTTTTTAAATGTTTCAATAAGGAAAGACCGTCTATGTCAGGTAGCTTTAAATCAATCATTGCAGCATGGAAACATTGTTTATTAAAGTCGATAGCTGAAAAATTATTGCCGCTGTTCACAACAGTGACACGGTATCCTTTAGATGTAAAAAGGTGGGATAGAAAAGTGCCAATTTCCTTTTCATCATCAACAATTAATATATTTGTCATTACGTCACCTCAACGATTTTTTGATTGTTGAAGAGGCAGTTTTAATGTAAAAGTGCTGCCTTTATTAAGTTTGCTGCTAACTTCAATTGTTCCCCTGTGTGTTTTCGCAATACCAATACTTACAGATAAACCCAATCCGGTACCTTTTTCTGTTTCTTTTGTCGTATGAAAAGGGTGAAAGATTTCAGATAATCTATTTTCTTCAATTCCAATGCCATTATCCTTAACTGATAAGTGGACTTCATTTGATTGAAGAGATGATGTTGTTATTATGATTTCCTTATTTTTTCTTGATGAAAGCTCAAGAGCATCCCTTGCATTTAAGAGAAAATTAATAATGATTTGCTCAATCTGTGGCTGGCTTCCGTCAATAAAAGGTAAATTTTCTTGAAGTAGGCACTTTATTACGATTTGTTTTTTTTCTAATTGATACTTTAGTAAATTAAGCACTTGTTCTACTGCTTCGTTTAAAGAACAAGAATCAAAAACGTACTCATCCTGTCGAGAAAAGGTGAGTAAACTTTTAATAATTTGTTTACAGCGATTTCCGCAATTTTTTATGTCATTTAGAAGTGTAAACGATGGATCACTACTTGTTATATTTCTTAATAACAGTTGAGAATTTCCTAAAATAGCAGTTAAAGGACTATTTAATTCATGGGCTATACCGGCTGCCATTTCTCCTATAGCCGCCAGTTTTCCTGAATGAAGCAACTGCACTTCCATTTTTCTTTTTTCTGTTACATCCTTGATATAGGCGATAACCCCATAAACCTGTTGCTCATTGTTATATACTGGATATGTATATAGTTCACAAGTAGAATTATTTTGGAAATATATCTCTCTATATCCTGGCTTTTTGGAGTAAAACGTTTCTCTAACAAGAATTTTGCAGGACTCTTCCAGTATGGGAAGGTCAGAGGATTGTTCATTAATATCAAAAAAGGCTTTTACGGAATCATTAAATTGAACCACATTTAGATCTTTATCAAAAACAAGAATCATATCATCAACTGCTTTAAATGTATCCTCCCATTCTTGTTTTCCCCGTAATACTTCATTATATAATTGGGCATTTTCAATACTAACTGCTAGATGATCAGTAAGTTGTTCCAGAAAAGCAAGATCATCCATACCCCATTCGGATTCATCATGACGGCCAATACTTAGAACTCCAATTCCTTTGTTTTTACTATAAATAGGCAATACTAAAATGGTTCTTAGATGAAGGACGGTCAGATATTCCTTTTCATAAAAGCTGGAATAAGAGTCATTTAATCGTTGAAAGATGATTTGTCTATTTTTTAATGCTAACCAGTAGAGAGAATGTTCGTTGGGTATAGCAGAACCTATTTTAATATAATGACTGTCTTCCGGATAAATATTCGTTAAAGTAAGATTATCGTTATGTAACGATAATAAACTCAGACGATCAAAGTGAACGAGTACTCTTAATTTATCCACCACATTATTTAAAATATCTCCCAGCGACATATCAATCTTAATACTTTTCATCACTTCATTAATGATTTCTAACTGCATGTTTTTCTTTTTCAATTGCTCAACTGTTTTCTTTAATTCTGTATAATAACTTTTTTTAGAAGATTTCACACCGGTTAACAGCGCAATCATCTCGTGTTTGTCCTCCAGCATGATCATTCACCACCTTATAATGCGTTTTTTAGTAAGTTTTTTACCTGTTCAAGAGTCATGTCGCGGGGGTTGGTAATCATACATGTATCTTCAAGCGCTGTTTGACTTGTGAAATCGATCATCTCTTCTGTAATTCCTACGTCACTCAACCGTTGTGGTGTTCCAATATCAAGGGATAATTCTTTTACAAATTGAATTGCCGCATTTCCGGCTTCTCGTTGTGTCATTCCTCTTGTATCAATTCCCATAAATTCAGCCATTTCTGTATACCGTTGGGGAGAAGCAATAAAGTTAAAGTCCATTACATAAGGTAGCAGAATGGCATTGATTTCTCCATGGGACAATTGAAACTTTCCTCCAATCGCATGTGAAATCGCATGGGCAGCACCTAAAATAGCATTTGAAAAAGCAAGTCCAGCCTGCAAACTAGCCATTGCCATTGCCTCTTTCGCCTCTTCATTTGTTTTAGAAGCTACCGACGGACGCAAATAGGAGGAGACAAGGGAAAGGGCATTTTTAGCCTGGACATCAGTAAGCGGTGTAGCGGCTATGCTTACGTAAGCTTCAACAGAATGTGTAAGAACATCCATGCCAGTTGCTGCAGTTAAACTACTGTCTTTTGTGATAAGTGTGTAAGGATCGATAATGGCAATATCAGGTACCAGTGTCTTAGATATAATGGTCATTTTCTTTTTTCTGTTAGAGTCAACAATGACAGAAAATTGAGATACTTCAGAGCCTGAACCGGCAGTTGTCATGTTCATAATCATTGGAGGAAGGGGTTTTTCGATTTTATCTACACCTTCATAATCACTGATCTTTCCACCGTTAGTAGCAAGTATAGCGATGGCTTTGGCTACATCTAATGCGCTGCCGCCTCCAACGCCGATAATGGCATCGCATTCATGTTCGATAAAAGTACGGCACCCATAAACAACTTCTGTATCTTTTGGGTTCGTTGTTACATCAATGAACGTTGCAAAAGGAAGGTGAGATTCTTTACAGATATCAATAACTTTTTCCAGCCATCCAGCTTTTGCAACGCCACAATCACTTACGATCAACACTTTCTTCGCTCCAAGCCGCAGGCAGGCGTCCCCGACCTGTTTTATTGCGTTTTTACCAAAAATAATTTCAGGTGTTACAAATTTATTTATATACATGATTTTCACCTACATAAGTTTTATAATTATATTATTTTTCTGCAAAATATAAAAATTCCTGTTTTATTATGGAGAATTTTATAAAAAAATCTCGTGTGTATTAGAATAGGGGTTTTGATTCCTTACCTATACGCGTTATATCTATTATTCAAATCCCCGTGATTCTTTTTATACAACTCCTTTAGTAGGACATCCAGTATTTCTTATCTAAAACAAAAAAAGACGTGTACGGAACGTTGTTACAAAATCCGTTATACACGCCTCTCCTCATATTGAAATAAGATTTGAATGACTTAGTTCATATTCACCCAAACACTCTTCACTTCTGTATAGTTATTTAACGCGTAACTGCACATTTCACGTCCAATACCTGATTGTTTATATCCTCCGAATGGACTTGCCGCATCAAATACGTTATAGCAGTTCACCCAAACCGTACCCGCTTTAATGGGATGTGCGAGGTAGTGGGCTTTCTTTATATCCTGCGTCCAAACGCCAGCCGCTAAACCATAATCGGAATCGTTTACTTTTGCGATAAGGTCATCTAAATCAGCAAACGGCATCGCCGCTAAAACCGGGCCGAAAATTTCTTCTTTTGCGATAGTCATCGAATGGTTCACATCAGCAAAAATTGTTAAAGCAACGAAATACCCTTGTTCGTACGGATAGTCCACCTGCTACTACCTCTGCTCCTTCTTCAATTCCTTTATCAATGTATCCTTTTACACGTTTTTGCTGTGTTGCTGAAATGAGCGGACCTATTGTCGTCTCCTGTAATCAACCATTACCTTGGTTAATTGTTTTTTTAAGAGACGCTAAATCAGCGACTACATTGTCGTACATGTTCTTTTGAATATATTTAACAAAAACATAAAGATTGTTTAAGATCCTAAAACTCCCCCAAT
Source organism: Fictibacillus sp. NRS-1165 (assembly GCF_050468105.1). NCBI lineage: Bacteria > Bacillati > Bacillota > Bacilli > Caryophanales > Fictibacillaceae > Fictibacillus > Fictibacillus sp. NRS-1165. The sequence goes on along the minus strand of NZ_JBDPNU010000071.1, from coordinate 2,095 downwards.
CTATTTATATACTTGTTCTTACACCCATGTCTTTAAATAGGAGGAACAATTACAATTGTTCCTCTAGTTGGCAATTTATTACATTGTTAAGACAACACGCCCATTAATTTTTCCTGTTTCCATGCGGTCAAATACGTCGTTAATACGATCAAGAGGTTGAATTTCTATATTTGTACGCACTTTTCCTTGTGCCGCAAATTCAAGTGCTTCCTGTAAATCCTTTCTTGTACCAACTATAGAACCTTTTACTGTTACACCATTTAACACAGTGTCAAAAATGGGAATAGGCAATTCAGCATTCGGAAGACCTACAACAACTAATGTGCCGCCTCTTTTTACTGAATCGTAAGCTTGTTCAAACGCTTTTTTCGTAACGGCAACGCTCACAGCCGATTGCACTCCACCTACTCTCTCTCTAATTTCCTGAACAGGATCTACTTTTAATCCATTAATAGTAATGTCAGCACCCAATTGCTTTGCTAACTCAAGTTTGTCATCCTGAATATCAACAGCAATGACATTAAATCCCATTGCTTTAGCATACTGAAGCGCGACATGCCCTAGACCGCCGATTCCATAAATCGCTACCCAGTCCCCCGGCTTTGCTTCTGCTATTTTTAATGCTTTATATGTGGTAACGCCTGCGCAGAAAATCGGAGATACTTCAGCAAAATCAAGGCCTTCTGGAATTTTAACAACATAGTTGGAAGGAGCTTTACAATATTCTGCATATCCTCCATCCACTGAATAACCTGCATTCAATTGATCTGGACATAACGTTTCACGGCCTGTTAAGCAGTATTCACATTCGCCACAGGCCGAATAAAGCCATGGAATACCAACGCGATCTCCTGCTTTTATTGAAGTAACACCTTCACCAACTTCTTCAACGATCCCAACGCCTTCATGGCCTGGAATAAGCGGAAGATTAGGCTTTACCGGCCAGTCCCCATGAGCAGCATGCAGGTCTGTATGACAAACACCGCAAGCCTTTATTTTGACAAGAATTTCTCCATATTCTAATTCTGGCACTGGAACTTCCTTGATTTCTAATTGCTGTTTAAACTCATTCACCACCGCTGCTTTCATCATTCTGTTTCTCTTATTGTTTGTACACATGTAAAACATCTCCTCTCAATTTTTTAAATTCACTATATTTACATGCAAAAACCGTACCAACTTATAAAACGCTTTCATTTATTAATATTAACTTCTGAATCTTTCCTGGTGCCAAAAAAACGGCTAATCCAACCGTAAATACGGCAAAAAAGTGCCAATCTATCGTCATATTAGAAAATAGGAGGTTATAAACAGTAAGAGAGTACTTACGATAGAAATTAGTAATAGACTTTATTGGTGGTGCGATAGCCTTGCTCCCGATGCTTTGAAGGGTATATAGCAGGAATAAGTTATCAAGACCTAAATTACAAATGCCATAAAAAATAAAGGAGAAAACATAATAAACATTCTAATATGTTTTCTCCTTTTTATTGGAAAACTTTTATCCAGCAATCGCGCCCTTTAACAGAAGACTCAATTTCAAGATAATCTTAACAGACATCAATATCGATCTTCAGTTACTGCCCCCCTTAAATGTCCTAGTGACAGGTTTCTTACAATAGATGTCAATGTTTCTCCTTATTCGAATGCTCTTCTTTTATGATTTTTATCAGTTCCTTTAAAACCATCTCTACTTTCAGATTTCCCTCTTTATTTATTTTCCTTTATCAAGAAATTTAATAATTGTAAACACACGTGTTTTCGCAAGTGTATATGGAAATAAAAACACATATTATAAGTTTATCTTTCTCGAATTGACTGCTAAGGTAGAGAATTGCAAGAAAAGAGAAAGGTCTCTCCATTTTGCGTTAGTTATACTAAGACAAAAAAATAAAGACTGAAACTAACCACAATAAGAGGTAGCTTCAGTCAAATTAGATGAATTCGTTGCTTATCTAGATTGCATTGCTCCACCCATTCCAGAAAGTTGGGATTGAGCTTGTGCTACAAGGCGTTTAGTAATTTCACCACCTACTGATCCGTTTGCTCGGGAAGGTGTGTCAGCCCCAAGCTGAACACCGAATTCAGTAGCGAT
>NZ_JBDPNU010000070.1:0-3371 GCF_050468105.1 Fictibacillus sp. NRS-1165 | reverse complement strand
AGTTTATTGGGTCCAAATAATCATTATTCAATGAATGGTTCCTTCCTTTCCATTAACGATGGGGGTTGGGCGATTTTGAGGAACAGGTGCTTGAAAAGGTGCTCGTTCATAGAGGGCTTGCAATTCAGTAAGATCCTGCAATGATTGTTGAACATCTTTTTTCATTAAATTCCTCAAATCGTCATCAAAAACCAATCCTTGCATTAATTTAGACTTGGCGATACAAAGCGTTTTAAAGTTAATGGTCTCATGTAAGTCCAAAGACTCGTGGGCAGCTAATACTTTCTGTTGATCCATTTAGATTCCCCTCCTTTTTATCGTAAATACAATGGTATTTTTCCAAACAGAGGATGAAGTATGCTTTACAATATTTCCTACAAAGACCAATTAATTACAAGGATAGAGTAAATCCAACCTGAAAAACCGCTTTATCATCTAAAACACAGAGATAAAGTGGTTTTTTCCTTTTTTGACCAAAATTTATTATGAATTCACATTATTAGTATTGATTTGATTTCATCCAGGTTTATAATCATTAAAAAAAAGATGAAAAGTTTCAGGTGGTTACATTGAGAAAATGGTTATAGCAAAAAAACATGTCTCAGGGAAAAGTCGCATCCGCTGCTTTTATCGACAGGAGCTATTACTCCCAAATTGAATGGGGAAAAAGGGTCCCGAACCAAGAAGTCGCCAGAAGAATAGCCGAAGTACTAAACTTTGATACGGCACGGTTTTACTCGAACTATTTTAATGAACCTTTTAATGAAGTCCTATCCTCCTCACCTGTATCCATTGCCCGCTGCGATTTGGAGCTCCGGTTGGCCTTTAATCCTCCGTCTGATTACGATGCGCCCAATTTCCTACTGGGAAAGAGAGATGATGAATTAATCGACCATGCAGGCTCCAAAGAATTTATGGTATTGAAGTATAAAATCATTAAAACGGACCAACCCAGCGCAAGCTTATTCATTATGACATGTCCGATGGCATTCATATGTATGACATTTTTGGAAAACCAATATAATCAATGGAGGGAAGATTGACGGGCGCCAGTTTTGTTTGCACAGATCTTACTGCCATAAAGCAACAACTCCTTCCGAATAAATGCGAATAGAGGAACAAGGAAAAACAGGTGACCTTTATTCCGGTTCACCTGTTTTTCCTTTTTAAACATGATCTAATCCATCGAACTTGCGGTCATTTTGGCAGCTTTCACAGAGATGAAGAATTTTCGGGGAATCGCCAGCTTCGTGGTTTTCGAGCGGCTCCACCAATCCGCAGATTTCACATTTTTTCATACGTTTGTTCTCCTTTTTTCATCTGAATCACTGAAGAGCATCCTCCACAACATAGCCTCTCTCATGGATGGCCTGAAGAAAATCCTCATAGGACGCCATATTTGGGTCGAAGCTGATGCTTGCTTCGACCCGGCTAATGTTGACATCAACCTGCCCAATACCCCATACATGCTGAAGTGACTTCAATTTCTTAAAAAATTTTTTCCATTAAATAAAACCATATAGCCGTCGGAAACATCATCGTCGCCATGTTTGGCTAAATCATCAAATGTAGAGCTATCAAGTACATCTTTAATGGCATCCCTAATTCGAATCCAAAGCTCCCTTTTTGCCTGCCCCTCTACGCTAACAAATTATATAAATATTCAGGTCAATACTTTACTTAAAGGAAACTTTGGGTTGAACCTCAATTTTAACATCTGCTTTTTTCAATAGATTTCCCACTTCGCATCCCTTTTCTGCCGCTTCTGCAGCTCTTTGTGCTGATTCGATCTGTTCTCGAGTTGCATCAGAAGATAAAACAATATGAGGATAATACGTAATTTTAAACTCATTATCAGCAATGTTAGCCTCAGAATCCACCGTAAGCTCCACTACAGGTAACTTTCTACTTTCTACCACAAACACAAGAGTTGCTGTATAACAAGTTGTCACAGATGAAACAAGTACCTCTTTTGGATTTGCTCCATCCCCGCTTCCTCCTATGGATGCAGGTATAGCAATTTTTGTTTCAAGGAAGTTTGCATTAAGCGTTCCATTCCCTTTTACTCCGTCATTCCAAACAGCGTTCACATTTACTTTCATATTAGCCATGTTTAACACTCCTCAAAAAATATATTGGGTAATCGCAAATTTTTCACGAAAAAAAAAAATTAAAGTTTCCAAACCCGGTGAAATTTAATTTAAAAAAACATAATAATTTGTTCCTTGTTTACCGCCTTAGAAAGTGGCAGTTTCCTAACATTTTTACTTAAAATCGGAATTTTTTTGCCAAGCGTTTTACGATTGTCACTCGTAGCAACCGTTACTTTAACAACTCCTCCAGAATACTCTGTGAATTAATATAACCAATTATTAATTCCCGTCCCCTGATGTTCCCTTAATCCAATCACGCTACAGTCATCGGGGATATATCAGCTAGATAAATCTGTAATATTTTTTATTACATTTAATAAAAAGAAGTCTGCGGCCATCAATCACAGCCGCTATTTTGTTCTTGATTTACAAGATCGACTACTTCTTTAATTGTATAGTTCTTTAAAAATTCACCCAAATGTTCCTCCGCACCTAAGAAAATAGTAAATAATACTCTTTTCATATTCGCGCCCACAATACAATTTTCATTTGAATCAGGACACTTAGGCTGCAGAGCACCTTCAGAGGTTATCATATATATATCCCAAAGATTAACTTCACTAAGGTCTAGAGTAAAAATAAATCCGCCGCCGGTTCCTTCTTTTGATTTTATAAATCCATGTTTTTTTAACAAGCTTAACACTTTACGAATGCGTACCGGGTGGACACCAGCACTCTCTGAGATTGCATCACTTGTTGACATCCGGTCTAGCTGCAACGCAAGAAAAGTTAAACTATGAATGGCAAGCGTAAAATCACTATTCATGGCCCTACCCCCTAAGAAATAAAAAAGCCCTTTAATATACAGTTACCTTTTCACCTTTTAATAATTATAATATAATGTAATATTAAATATTACAGTTTAGCTTGTCAAGCAATAATGGAAACAGCTGTCACCACTTTTTCTAATGAAAAAGCAATTCGATGCCTTGTATAGGCAGTTATACATTTAAAGATCCCATTGTTTTTTGACTTGTTGTTCTGCTATTTTTTTAATTTTTTTCCATGTCATTTCTTTATTTACAATAACGTTGGTTTGATAATTTCTATCTAAAAAATTAACTGTAACGAATACTTCAATCATCGTTTTCCTTCCTCCTTTGAACGTTTTTCCACGTCCGAGTCATCATCTATAAAATTCATTAAGCGCATGTGATACAATAATTAAGCTCGTTTCCTCTAGCTACACTGTAAATTTAATCATTACAGTTTATAGGG
>NZ_JBDPNU010000069.1:0-4533 GCF_050468105.1 Fictibacillus sp. NRS-1165 | reverse complement strand
AAAAGAATAGTTCTTCAATTCAACCTATACAGGAATCATGGCCGTGTTCGTTGTGCTTACGTACTACATCGAGAAGTTCGCAACGAGATGGAGAGATACTGCCAAAGCATAACTAATTCGAGGGGCAGTGGTCCCTCGAATTTTTGTGTATGGAACAGCAGTTAATAAGAAAATGAAATGTTTTGATGAAAGTATGTAAAAGATTCTAAATGATAAGCCATGATATAGGGTTATCCTGTCATCTGTTTCATATCGAATTTACGTAAGGCTACTTTTCAAAAATAAAAAGAATCCTTTCCGTCAATAAGTAAAGGATTCTTTTTAGATTTCTATTGTACACCTAAACAGACGTTGACTAAATTACTACGTTATTTTTTGTATTCTTTATATAACTCAATCATTGGCCGAATGGTAATGAAAAGTGCTCCTATAGTCAGCCAGACAAAGGCTAAACAAACCCACCCTTTAAAAAAAGTCACACTATACACATAGCCTGTTAAAAACATGATTCCTGGCCAAATGGCAATCAAGACTAGACTTAAACCAATCGCCCAGCGAGTATACAATTTAGTGTCCCTAATTAATTGATCTTCCATACTAGTTCCTCCTCTGTAGCTTGACCTTGATCTTGACCTTTCTCTTCATCAAAGCTTTTAAATTTCTCTTTTAATGATTCAAAATCAAATTCCTCAGAAGATAGTAAACTATGACTGATTGAAATAATACCGCTAACAATAAAAACAGCTAAATTTCCAAATAGCATTGGATATAGTTGACCCAAAGACTCAATATTAACATGACCAGTTAATATGTAAGCAGAACTGACCCATACAAAGACTCCTCCTATCATTCCTAATAAAGTGCCGTAAAAAGCTCCCTTGTTTGTTGCGCGTTTCCATGTCAATCCAAGTGTTATTGGAATAACCGCTGCACTGACAAATATACCCATTGCCATATAAACAAAGCCAAGACTTATTCCTAAATAGAAAAGTAAGATTGACAATAAACCCATTGCTAGGCCGAAACCTAGTGTAATAAAACGTGATACCTTTAGTAATTTTTCACTACTGGCAGTCGGATGAATAGAATGACGATAAATATCAGTCACAATAATATTGGTTACTGCAGTAAGTTCGGCAGAACCAGCCGAAGTAACAGCCATAAATAACATGATGATAAACAAGAGAGAGCCTGCTGTACCTAACACATGAGATGCCATAACAGGAGCAACTGAATCAGGAGATGAAACAGCGATTCCCAAACCTGCTGCACTAACTCCTAGAATAGTAGCTATGGCAAATGGAATCGAAAACCATGCAAGTCCTCCATAAAGATATGCTTTAGAAGCAGCTTTATCCGTACTTGCAATGGCTCTTTGCCAATAAGCTTGATCCACAAAAACTGTCCCAAAATTCCCTACAATATTAATAATTCCAAATAGTAGTCCAGGAACCGATGCCATGGTGAGCATTTGTTTCGACTCAGGTAAGTGACGTAAGCCTTCGTAAATATTTGTAATTCCAAATTTGTAATAGACAGCTACTCCAAAAATAGCAAGTACAATAAATAAAATGACAGTATGTAAGTAGTCGGCAATAAAAGAAGCTTTTAATCCACCGATCATGGTGTAGATGGAAATGGGACGTCACGTACTTACAATGGGGGATTTAATGGAAGGTGTACCTGAAATGCTAGAAAGTATTCAAGTGGAAGCAACATTTCCGGACGGTGTAAAGCTTGTAACGATTCATCAACCAATATCAATGGAGGTAAAAGCATGAAACCAGGAGCATTTCAAATAGCAGAGGGTACAATTGAAATAAATCAAGGCAGAGATAGAAGCGAATTAGTTGTTAAAAATACCGGTTCACGTTCCATTCAAGTAGGTTCACACTTTCATTTTGCAGAAGTGAATGGTGCTCTTTCATTTGATCGAGAAAAAGCAATTGGCATGCGTCTTGATATACCATCCGGTACAGCTGTTCGAATGGAACCGGGAGAAGAAAAAAAAGTAAGTTTAGTTACGTTTGGTGGTCGAAGGACTGTATATGGATTGAATGGCATGAGTGAAGGATTTATGGATGAACGAGGAAAGGAAAAGACTATTAAGAAACTTACAGAAGCTGGTTGGATTACAGAGGAGGTTTTATCGTGAAGATATCTAAACAACAATACGCAGAACTCTTTGGACCGACTGTTGGAGATAAAGTACGCCTGGCGGATACTGATTTGTGGATAGAAATAGAAAAGGATTGTACGGTTTACGGTGAAGAAGTTATTTTTGGCGGGGGAAAAACAATTCGTGATGGAATGGGACAAAACGGAAGGATTACAGCTAAGGATGGTGCACTGGATTTAGTTATTACAAATGTGATTGTAGTAGACTATACAGGTATCATAAAAGCAGATGTTGGTGTAAAAGATGGACGAATTGTAGGCGTCGGTAAAAGTGGCAATCCAGATATAATGGATAAAGTGGACCCTGACCTAGTGATAGGAGCTGGAACTGAAGTTATTTCAGGCGAAGGCAAAATTTTAACTACTGGTGGTGTTGATACACATATTCATTTTATTTGCCCGCAACAGATGGATGTTGCTCTGTCTTCAGGAGTAACAACATTAATTGGTGGAGGAACTGGACCAGCTACCGGCAGTAAGGCTACAACGTGTACCTCAGGTCCATGGTATATGTCAAGAATGCTGGAAGCAGCTGAAGAATTTCCAGTTAACGTAGGATTTTTAGGAAAAGGAAATGCCTCCCATAAAGCTCCTTTAATTGAGCAGATAGAAGCAGGAGCAATAGGTCTTAAACTTCATGAAGATTGGGGATCAACTCCTAGAGCGATTGAAACTTGTATGGAAGTAGTAGAGCAAGCTGATATTCAAGTGGCGATACATACAGATACACTAAATGAAGCTGGCTATTTAGAGAATACACTTGAAGCAATTGGCGATCGTGTTATTCACACATATCATATTGAAGGAGCAGGTGGTGGACATGCTCCAGACATAATGAAATTAGCTTCCTATCCAAATATTTTACCGTCCTCTACAACACCGACAATGCCTTACACAACGAATACCATGGAAGAACATTTAGATATGATGATGGTATGCCACCATTTAGATGCGAATGTTCCAGAGGATGTTGCTTTTAGTCGCTCACGTATTCGTGCAGCAACAATTGCTGCAGAAGATATCTTACATGATATGGGTGCTATTAGCATGATGTCTTCCGATTCTCAGGCAATGGGGCGTATTGGTGAGGTGATTATCCGTACATGGCAGACGGCTGATAAAATGAAAAAACAACGTGGTGCTGTTGCTGGTGAACACGGAAATGATAATGAACGTGTAAAACGTTATGTTGCTAAATATACAATTAACCCAGCTATTACACATGGAATTAGTCATGAAGTAGGGTCAATTGAAAAGGGGAAATTGGCTGACCTTGTTTTATGGGACCCAATGTTCTTTGGTGTAAAGCCAGAGCTTGTTTTAAAAGGCGGGATGATTGCACGTGCGCAAATGGGAGACCCTAATGCTTCCATCCCAACTCCAGAACCAGTGTTTATGCGTAGAATGTACGCTTCATATGGTAAGGCTAACCGTTCTACATTGATTACATTTATGTCACCCGCAAGTATTGATCTTGGTGTTCCTCAAAAATTAGGTTTAACGAAAATGATTTCACCGGTTCGTAATATCCGAAATTTGAGCAAATTAGATATGAAGTTAAACAATGCTTTACCTCACATTGAAGTTAATCCAAAAACCTATCAAGTGTTTGCTGATGGAAAAGAGATTTCATGTCAACCTGTTAGCTATGTACCACTTGGACAACGTTACTTTTTATTCTAACTTTGCTAACTAAAATCAACAAATTAGATAAAGTTTATGACTAAATAAAGCCTATGGATTCCATAGGCTTTTACGATGCAAAACCCAGGTGCCAGGCACCATTGCCATCAAGCTAAGAAATTCACCCCTTAGATGATCAATCTAAGGGGTATTACTTTCTATAAACTGTAAATTTGTAGAAAGGATGGTTGGGATGTGCCGACAAGGAAAGGAAGAACTAACGTTTATTTCAGAAACGCTGGGAGCGATCTTTTCTTCGTCGTACTTAGAAAAAGTAGCGACGGAAACCGGATTTGTCCAACGGGAAGGAAAGTTGAAAGCGCAGGATTTTTTATCCTTATGTACGTTCCTCAATGACCAATCTGGACAGAAATCTCTCACGCAATTATGCAGTATGTTATAATGAGAAAACAATGGGAGAAATGGAAAATAATAGGAAAATAATAATGAGAAATATTAGAAGCGAATAGGGAAATCCTTGAGAAAACTTTATGCTTCAACTTGTTTTATGTTAAAATTCTCGGTTGAAGCAATAGTCTCTAACTTAGTGATTCCACGTTCCAAATTACTCGTTTAGCGACTATTGATACGTTAAAGGAAGCCTTACGGTCTCGAGAATATCCCGAAGGGGTTATGATTCATTCCGATCAAGGCAGCGTCTACACTTCCTGT
>NZ_JBDPNU010000068.1:0-17264 GCF_050468105.1 Fictibacillus sp. NRS-1165 | reverse complement strand
CCTAAATAGGCAAGGCCGGCAGCGAGCAGGATGTTGAAGAAAAAGCCACTGATAAAAACCTTATCCTCAAAATTCCCCTGCATATGGGCCCGGATCCCTCCAAACAGTGTGTCAAGCGCAGCCAGGACTGCGATGGAAAGATAGTTTGTATACTCCACCGGAATCCGTATTTCTGATAAAAAACCCAGCACCAGACCAATGATTAAAGCCAAGACCGGCAGCCACATTATAATTCCTCCTTTGCCTGCTTCATGTATTTCACACGGATCGGTTTATCATAGGCCGGCAGTGTCAGCTGGTTTTGTGGCTTTGAATCAATATATAGGTTCTCCCTCACAAAATCCTCCGCAGATTGCGAAGCAATGATTTTATTTTGAAGTTTTTGGGCATCGTCTGCAATGACTTTGATTTCTATTGGAAATGAGCCAAGAGGCTGGTTATTTATGTAGGTTTCACCATTAACTTCCCTGATTGGTGTAGTCGAAATAATTCGCTGGCCATCCACCGATATATCCTTTGCTTCATATCGGTTCAGTTCATTGATCAGCCGTCTGATCAATTCTGGATAGAGTTTTGGCGCTTCTCCTTCATTAAATGGTTCGACTGTAATCAGGATTCCTTGTCCGCTCACTTCTGTCAAACCTGCACCTTCTTTTAAATCATGAAGCGCTTTTTCCATGGCTTCTGTTTTTTCCTTCTTTCGCGATTGTTCATAATCATCCAAAAGGGCTTGATACTTTTTAATTTCATTGTTGAGATCCTGCTGCCTTTGCTTTTCTTTTTCCAAGTCCGCACGAAGTTCCCACATATCTCGAGTATCTCTTGTTACGGGATTGTTCGTCGTCTGGAACTGTATGGCCAGCATCAAACCAAGAACGCAGGCCACGCCGGCGAACCCTGTTTTTCTTTTGTTGTTCAATTGGCTCATCCCTCTTTGCTTAAATAAGGATCCATTGTAATATCATCCTTTGTCGCGATCCGTACATCAATGCCATCGTTTACAAGATCACTGACTACAGATAAATTTAACGATTTTCCCAATACAGACTTATCACCGATCGCAGTAATGGTAAATGGAGCCGGGTATTGGTTGCCATCGACGCTGACAACAGGGCCCACGCATGCAATATAGCTGCTGTGGGAAATTCTCTGTCCGTTTACAGCAACAGCTTCTGCTCCTGAAACCAGCATTTCGTAGATAACACTTCGAATGTGCTCTTCATGAACTATGTAATTATTGGGATTATCGCCATCCGGAACATAGGAAGAATCGGAAAGTGTCACCTCAATCCCTGGCCCTTTTACTTTTACACTTCCAACCACTTTCCTCATTTTTTTCAGGTCTTCTACTAAGTTATAGGATTTCTTCTCTTGATCAGCGAGTTTATTTTCACGTTTTTGAATCTGCAGCTGAATTTTCTTTAGTTCTCCGTTCAGTTTTCGATTCGTTTTTTGGGTACTCAATATATCGCTCCTCAAACCGTCTTCCTGTTTCCACTGACTGTTCGATTCATGGGTCGCTGCTTCCTTTTTCGTAATCTGATAGGAGTACGATAAGAAAAAGCCTGTAACAAGCATGATAATCGAAAAGAAAACGTACTTACCTGTCGGTTTCACTCTTCGGTGCCTCCTCGTTGCCGAATTCATGGAAGTACGTACTGACATCCATATTAATTACCCCTTTTCGATGGGGGCCGAGCTGCTGGACGATGGATGGATATGACTCCATTTTTCTGGCAAAATGAGTGATCGATGACCTGACCTCGTAGCCGTCTGTCATATACAGGATAATTCGGTTGGCGTCCTTGCTCTCTTGATCTAAATGGATCTCCGAAATACGGTGTACGATACCCTGTGTAAGCTTACCCAGTTCATTTGCCATGGGTTTTAATAGCTTTCGGTCTTTCCAATCCATGATGATCGGTGCGTTGACTGGCAAGGAATCTTTTTCTATCCCTTTCAGCAGCTTTCCGCTTTCGAGAACAGGATAATATTTTCCCTTGTCCTTTAAATAGCCGACTCTGTGATACTCCTTCACTTCGATTAAAAGATGATTGTAGAATTTTTTATGTACATCAACAGAGGAAATCTCCCCCATCCTGAGTATGTTCTTTTGAATGTCAACATCCGAAAGGTTCAAAAAAGAGGACTGAGCACTGATTTTTCCAGCTTTAATAATGGCCTGGTCGCTGATATTCTCGTTTCCGCTTACTGTGATCTTCTTGATGTGGCTGAAACCGGATTGAAAATAGACAAATATCAGGATCAGCAAAAAGAAAAGGGACAAGTAGATAATCATTCTTCTGTTCGTCTTTTGTTTGCGCTGTGTTTTTAATTTGGGAATACGGTCTTCAATCGTAACAACTTTATCCTTGTCCATTTCCTTTCCCCCGTAAATACAAATAACTGAATACCATCCTCCATATGTAAAGAGGAAGGAAAACAGCTTTGCAAAGCTATTCTCCTTCTCCAAAAGGATTCATTCAGTCCCATTTATGTCTATTAAATTATAACATAAGTTCCAGTGAACGATGTGGCAATTTTTAGCTTTTCCTGCCGATTATCTCCACTTCAGTCTCGATATCGATATGGTGAAGCTCTTTGATTTTTTTCTGGATAAGGGAGATCAGCTCAAGCACATCCTTCGCCTTGGCATTCCCTGTGTTCACAATAAAGTTTGCGTGCATTTCCGAAATCTGAGCTCCGCCAACCATGGTTCCTTTTAAGCCTGAGGATTCAATAAGCTGGCCGGCATAATTCGGAAGAGGATTTCGGAATACACTGCCGCAGCAAGGATAGTTCCAAGGCTGAGTGTTTCTGCGGTAATCCTTATTCTTTTTCAGTTCAGCCATAATCGTTTCCCTGTCGCCTTTTTTAAGGGCTAAAACGGCTTCTACACAAATTCCGCCCGTCTTTTGAAGGACAGAAGTGCGGTATGAGTACTCCATTTCTTCGTTCGTGAGCCATCTAAGATCACCATCCGGAAACAGTACCAATGCTTTTTTCAAGATTTTTGACATGTCCGAACCGTGAGCTCCGGCGTTCATGAACACCGCCCCGCCGAGGGATCCTGGAATACCAGCGGAAAATTCCAGACCCGAGTATCCTTCACGGGATAGGACGGTAGCCAGTTTCACAAGTGAGTACCCCCCGCCGACCGTAAACTCATCACCATTCCGTTCGAGAACGTCAAGGCCGTCACCAATCTTTATCACGACTCCTTCAATTCCTTCATCGGATACAAGCAGATTGGATCCCCGTCCGATCGGGCGGAATGGTACACCCGCTTCTTTGATATAAGTCATTGCTTTCTTCAGAGATTCTGTGCTGTTCGGCTCAAAAAACAGATCAGCGGGACCTCCGATTTTTAACGTTGTATGGTTTTTCAGCGGTTCGTTTTCCAAAACTTTGCCTAAGTTTTCGTTCCGCAGTTGTTCTGCCAGTGTATTCAAAAAAATCCCCCCCTATATCTTACATAAACCACTGTTATTTTTTATATACTTCCATTAGCTTTACGACGTTTGATGCAGCGTGAGGCATGCCCAGTTCCTTGGACGCTTTATGCATCCTTTCCCAGTTCTCGTGATGGAGCAAAATACGGTCCACTTCTTCAAGAAGCTGCGCCCCGCTCATATCCTTTTCGAGTATAACGACCGCTGCTCCGTTCTGTTGAAGAGCTCGCGCGTTCTTTTCCTGATGATTATTCGTTACATACGGGCTCGGTATTAAAATACTAGGAATTCCCAGCGCCGTCAATTCCGCAATGGATGTGGCACCAGCCCTTGCAACAACAAGGTCAACACCCGCCAGGAGTTCAGGCATGTTATGGACAAAAGGAACGATGGTTACATTCGCTGGGCTTCCTGACTCGCTGACCGCCTTCAAAACGCTGTCATAATGCACGTCACCTGTGACATAGACGAACTGGTAGCTCTTCTTCTCTGCTTCTCCCAGTACATCAAGGAACGCTTCATTGATGGGTCGAGCTCCCCGGCTTCCACCTACGATCAAGACAGTCTTTTTCTTCGGATCAAGATGCAGGGACCGTCTTCCTTTTGCGCCATCTGTTCCAATCACTTCTGAAGCTCTTGGGTTTCCTGTAAAAACCACCTTATCCGTTGGAAAATAACTTGCGCTCTCTTCAAATGAAATCGCAATCTTCTTTACGTATTTGCTGAGAAACTTGTTGGTCAGGCCAGGAACACTGTTCTGCTCATGGATGAGTGAAGGAATGTTAAGGCTGCTTGCCGCATACACGACAGGGCCGCAAACATATCCTCCAGTCCCAACGACAACATCCGGCTTAAATTCCTTCATGATCTTCTTACAGCGGGATACACCTTTTAAAAACCGCATGACCGTCTTTGCGTTCTCCAGGGAAAGACTTCTTTTGAAACCCGTAATATGAATACTTTTGAAAGGGATGTTCTCCCTCGGTACAAGCTTGCTCTCAAGCCCTTTTTCTGTACCTATATATAAAATCTCCGCATCCGGATGAAGTTTCTTGATCTCATTTGCAAGCGCCAATGCAGGATAGATATGCCCCCCTGTACCGCCGCCGCTTAACACAACTCTCATAATGCACCTCCGCAAAACTAGATAAAATAAGACGAACCCTGTCATCACACTGACAGGGCATGTGAGAGACAAATAAGCTAAAGCCGCTTTGAGGACTCTGAGCTGCAGCTGTTTCACTTCTTTGTCGATAAAATTCAGCAAGTAAGACCGCAGTTAATACTTGGCATAACGGCTGATGTTCAGCAGTACTCCGATCGATGCCAGCATGAGAGTCAGGGATGACCCGCCATAGCTGATCAGCGGAAGAGTAATGCCTGTGACAGGGATAAGACCCGTGACTACTCCGATGTTAATCATTACTTGAATAGCAACCATTCCAATAATGCCAATGGCCAGAAAGCTTCCGAACAAATCAGGCGCTCCGAGTGCAATTCTGACTCCTCTCCACAAAAGGATGCTGAAAAGAAGCAAGACGAGTGCACCGCCGATAAAACCCAGTTCTTCTGAAAGAATCGCAAAGATAAAGTCCGTCTGCGGTTCTGGAAGGTAACCGAATTTCTGACGGCTTTCGCCGAGCCCAAGCCCCATTAAGCCTCCAGGCCCAAGTGAATACAGTGACTGGATGATCTGGAACCCGCTGCCTAGTTCATCACTCCACGGGTCCAAAAAGGAAGTGATCCTTTTAATTCGGTAGGGAGCGGAAATAATGAGTCCAGCAAAGCCTGCAAGGCCTACAAATCCGAGTCCCACAAAGTGGGAGATTCTTGCACCCGCTACAAAAATCATAACGATGCTTGTGCCTACCATGACGGATCCTGTACCAAGATCCGGCTGCAGCATAATCATAGCGAATGCAATCATAACAAGCCCTAAAGTAGGGAGAAGGCCCTTCTTAAAAGACGTTATCTTTTTTTGGTGTTCTGCTAGATATTTAGCCAAAAATGTAATCATTGCAAGTTTCATAAATTCTGAAGGCTGTATGGAAAATGCTCCGACACCAATCCAGCTTCTTGCTCCGCCGCGAACCATCCCCACTCCCGGGACGAGCACGGCAACCAGCATGACGAAACAGATGATCAAGAGGATTTTTGCCCAAGTACGCCAGGTCATATAATTGACATTCATGATAAAAAACATAGCGGCCACTCCTACTCCAGCAAAAAGCAGCTGCCGCTTGGCGAAGAAGAACGGATCGTTGAACTTTACAAGTGCCCAATCCGCACTGGCGCTGTATACCATAATAATACCTATGGATAATAAAAGCATAGTCGTGCCAATTAAAATAATATCCGGTGTTGTTCGTGTCGCAGGCAAAAGAAACACCTCAACTCTTCTGTATTTGCTCGTTCCAAACCAGCATGTACAAACTCTACTTAAGTTTATGCACAGAGTTGATAAAGATGTCCCCTCTTTGTTCAAAAGTTTTAAACTGATCCCAGCTCGCACACGCCGGGGATAAAAGGATAATGTCGCCTTCAGAAGAATTCTGGTATGCGGCAGGAACGGCTTCCCCCACATTATCAACAAGTTTAATATCTTCTATTCCGGCATCGACTGCAGCACGTTGGAGCTTTGGCGCTGTCTGCCCGAACAATACAATGGATTTGACTTGCTTCAGCTGCGGAATCAAGTCATCAAACTCGTTTCCTCTGTCCAGTCCGCCTGCAAGAAGGATGATCTTTTGCCCAAATGCAGAAATGGCTTTTTGAGTAGCCAGTATGTTCGTAGCTTTTGAATCGTTATAAAATTTTCTGCCGTTGACCGTCGTTACATACTGCAGTCGGTGCTTGACACCGGTAAACGTCTTTAACGTTTCCTGGATCTGACTGTTAGTTGCTCCTGCAAGCTTTGAAGCGGCAACTGCGGCAAGGATGTTCTCAAGGTTGTGCTGCCCAGGAAGAACAATATCCTTCAAAGAGATGATTTTCTCTTCTCTGAAATAAAGGCATCCATCTTTTATGTAAGCTCCATCAAGGCATACTTCTGTAACAGAAAATGGAACCTTTACCGCTTTAGTTTTATGAGCTAATTCAGTGACTCTCTCATCATCCGCGTTATAAACTGCGAAGTCCTTTTCGGTCTGGTTCGCAAAAATCCTTCCCTTTGCTGCAGCATATTCTTCCAACGAACCATGATAATCAAGATGAGCTTTGAAAATATTAAGAAGTACGGCGATTCTTGGTGCATATGTCACTGTTCCCATCAATTGAAAACTTGATAATTCGGCAACGATGACATCAGATTCATTTGAACGGGCTGCAACTTCAGACAGCACCGTGCCGATGTTGCCTGCAACAACAGGTTGTCGGCCGCTGTTTTTAAGCATATCTCCGACAAGGGTAGTCGTCGTCGTTTTTCCGTTGGATCCCGTTATGGCGATCATTTCGGCTCTGGATACCAATCCTGCTATCTCAACCTCAGTAATGACAGGGATCCCGCGTCTAACGGCCTCATTGACAATCGGATTGGAATACGGGATTCCAGGATTCTTGACAACATAATCTGTTTGGCGGTCAAGCAATGATAAAGGATGAGCCCCGCAGACTACTTCATAGCCGTCTTTAACCAGTACTTTTGCCTGCTCATTCTCTTCGAGGGGCGTCCGGTCGTTTACAACAACGTTCGCACCGTAAGACTTAAGCAGCTTGGCAGCAGCGAATCCGCTTTTAGCCAAGCCCAGTACCAATACATTTTTTCCTTGAAAAGTTTTCAATTCGTTCATTTTATACCCACACCTCTAAATAGATTCCAAGGGCGGCGAATAACAGGCCGACACCCCAGAAAGTTACAACGATTCTCCATTCCGACCAGCCGCTGAGTTCATAGTGGTGATGAAGTGGACTCATCTTAAATATTCGTTTTCCCCGCGTTTTAAATGACGCAACCTGCAGCATAACAGACAACGTTTCAATAACAAATACTCCCCCAATAATAACGAGCAGAAGTTCTAGTTTTAAAATGATGGCAATGGCACTGATCGCTCCTCCAAGAGCAAGTGACCCGGTATCACCCATGAAAACTTTTGCCGGATGCGCGTTGAACACTAAAAAGCCAAGAACACCTCCAACAACAGCAACAGAGAATAATGCCGTTTCATAGTGGTGAAGATTAGAGGCAAGTACGGCAAACGCTCCAAATGCAATAGCAGCCGTACCGGCAAGAAGACCATCGAGGCCGTCTGTCAGGTTTACGGCATTAGAAGCTCCGATCAGCATCACAACAACAAGAACCGGATAAAACCAGCCCACGTCAAAAGAAAATTCTGTTCCCGGAACACTGATCTCGGTGGAAAAGCCTGTTTTAATAAGTCCGATGTAGAAAATGGCGGCAATGACCAGCTGACCTACGAGCTTTTGGCGGGAAGTGAGCCCTAGATTCCTCTTTTTTGCCACTTTGATAAAATCATCGAGAAAACCAACAATTCCGTAGCCGACCGTGACAAGAAGAAGCATGTAAGTCTCTGTCTTCATCCCAAAGAATTTAAGTGTCATAATATAGGTGGCCAGAGCCAGCGCGACAATGATAATGATGCCGCCCATTGTAGGTGTTCCCGATTTTTTCTGGTGTGATTTTGGCCCCTCTTCCCGAATGCTTTGCCCGAACTTCAATCTGCGTAAGAATGGTATAAAAAATGGCGAGCTTAAAACAGCAATAAGAAAAGAAGCAAGAAGTGTAAATAGTAAAACTTGTTCAATCATTTCCCTGCCCCCTGAACATCGTCAATAAATGGTTTAATGATAGTTTCCAGCGCAAGCCCTCTTGATGCTTTAAACAGAACAACAGCCTCTGGTGAAAGCAAGGAGCGGACCGCGTCAGAAGCCTCTTCTTTCTTCGTAAAAATAGCTACGTTAATACTTGGTTCACCCTTTTTCAACACTTCTTCGCCGATCCATTTTCCCTTTTCCCCTACGGCAATGACATCCGTGATAGTGTCATCAATGTGTTTTGCCACGCCGCGGTGCATTTCTTCTTCCGACGGCCCTAATTCATACATGTCACCGAGTACAACAACTTTTCTTTTATAATTGTTTAAAGCCTTTACAGCTTCGATGGCGGCAGCCATACTGGTCGGACTTGCGTTATAAGCATCATTGATCAGAAGCGCTCCATTCAAACCGCGGTATTTTTCAAGCCGCATGTTTGTCAGCATCAGGTTTTTCAAGCCCTCATTGATCATACTGTCCTCAATATTCAAATAATGGCCGACTGCGATAGCATATGCTGCATTTTTCACATTATGTGTTCCGAGCAGGGGAAGAGAGTACACCATATTCTCCCCTTCGAGTTCAAATGTAAATCCATCCTCATCGCCTTCTTGATTCACGATCTTGACGGTGCAGTCTTCTCCATAGCCGCACTTTAATACATTGTGAGAGGAGAGATGCTGAAGCAGGGGTTCATCACCATCAACAATGAGCAGACCGCTTTCTTTTAATCCGTCTTTAATCTCAAGCTTGGCTTTTGCGATTCCTTCTCTGCTTCCGAGATATTCGATATGGGATTCTCCAATATTCGTGACAATCGCCAAATCCGGCTCCGATAATTTGCTCAGCAATGAAATCTCGCCAAAATTGCTCATTCCCATCTCAAGAATAATAACTTCTGTATCATTCTCCATGGAAAGGATGGTCAGCGGCAGGCCGATATGATTGTTGTAGTTCCCTTGTGTCTTGTGAGTTTTAAAAGTCGTCGAGATCACAGCCTCAAGCAGATCCTTTGTTGTCGTCTTTCCATTTGAGCCTGTCACACCTATAACGACAGGCTTAACTTTCTTTAAATACAGCTTAGCCATCTTTTGAAGAGCTTCCACCGTATCATCTACGAAAAGAAGAGGAAACGAGCTCTCAAGCCCTTGAGGAACAGGTGTACCTCTTTTCCAAAGGGAAGCTACGGCACCTTGTTCAATCGCCTGCATGACAAAATTATGTCCGTCGAACTTCTCTCCGGAAATCGGTATATACAGTGACTGCGGAGAAGGCTGCCTTGAATCCTTGGTCACCCCCTGAATCACTGTATTCTCAATGTTTCCAGATGTCGATATGCATATGCCTGTTAATTCTTTTAATTCCAATCTCATTGCTATTTCGCTCCAATCGCTTCCGCAGCTACTTTCCGGTCATCAAAATCCAGAACGTTTTTTCCGATAATCTGGTAGGTTTCATGCCCTTTTCCGGCTATCAGAATAATATCGTTGTCTTCCGCAATCTCTATCGCATGGACGATCGCATCTTTACGGTCCGGTTTAATGATGTATTCATAGTCCTGCACGCCTGCTTTCATATCCTCGAGGATGGCAAGCGGATCTTCCGTCCTCGGATTATCTGAGGTAAAGATGGCTACATCTGAATTTTCGGCAGCAATCTTAGCCATCAACGGCCGTTTTGTTTTGTCACGGTCGCCTCCGCATCCTACGACAGAAATAACCTTTCCAACGGCAAATTCTTTTACTGTTGTCAGCGCGTTTTCAAGGCTGTCAGGAGTGTGGGCATAATCCACGATTACCGTGAAGCTCTGGCCGGCGTCCACGGTTTCAAAACGTCCCGGTACACCCTTCACATTTTCCATTGTTTTAATAATCGAGTCAATCGGGATTCCGGATAAAAGGGTAGCTGAAATTGCGGCAAGGACGTTATACACCGAAAATTTGCCTACAAGTTTTAAGGAAACCGGCCTCTCTTCAAGCGGTGTTACAAGCGTAAAGGAGGTTCCTTTTCCGGTCACCTTAATATCCTTCGCCATAATATCACTTTTTTGTTCAATGCCATACGTTAAGATTTGAGCGGCTGTCATTTTTTCGAACTCTTTTGAAGCTTCGTCATCTCTGTTCAGGATAGCGATCTTCTCTTTGTTCCCGGCGTATGTATTACCGAGCTGAGCAAACAAAAGCCCCTTAGCTCTTAAATACGTCTCCATATCCTTGTGATAGTCTAGATGATCCTGGGTAAAATTCGTGAACACAGCAATATCATAATCACAGCCCCGGACTCTGCCCATATCAAGAGCATGGGACGATACTTCCATGACTGCACTCTCCACGCCCTGGTCAATCATCTCTTTAAACGCTTTTTGCAGGAAAAGGGATTCTGGAGTCGTGTTGGTAACTTTATGGCTTACCCCGTTTATCTTCATATCGATCGTGCCGATCATTCCCGTTCTTTTCCCAGCATCTGAGAAAACCTGTTCGATCAGATGCGCTGTAGTCGTTTTGCCATTCGTTCCGGTTACTCCGATCAAATGAAGTTTATTTGTCGGATAACCATAAAATACGTTGGCCAGTACGGCCATTGCCCTTTTTGTATCGTTCACTATAATCACTGGCACGGAGTCCATGCCGGGAAGATGCTTTTCAGCCAATACCGCAGCAGCTCCGTTACGGACAGCCTGCTCGGCATAGTCATGTCCGTCTACCGTATACCCTTTGATGCAGACAAACAGACTCCCCGGCCGTGCTGCTCTGGAGTCCATTTCAATCGAAGTAATTTCAACGTTCGTTTCATGATCTGTTTTATAGTTTAATAAATGATTCACTAGTGTCTTAAGTTCCACTTTATCACGACCTTTCTAAAAGAGTTCACATCAGAAAAAGAAGCCAAGGCTGTCGCCTGGCTATTAGCATTCAAATCTATTTTAATCCTACCTACCCGGTTTGTCACCCAAAAACAGGCGAATTACCGATCCAGGTTTGAGTTTCACTCCGGGTTCAGGCGCTTGTTTGACCACATAATTACCCTTGCCGGAGCTTTGAATTTTCAAATCATACATCAATCCCTTAACCTCTTTTGTCGACTTGCCGACAAGATTTGGCACTTTAATAAGTTCTTGATCCTGCCATGTTTTTTTCTTTTCGATCTGGTTCGTCCTCTTTTCTACCCCCATCGCCCGCAGCGAGTCATCTACAATCTTGCCGACCATCGGTGCAGCAACCACTCCGCCGAACTGTATGGTATCCTTCGGATTGTCGACCGCAACATATACGACGATCTGCGGATCGTCTGCAGGAGCCATGCCAATAAAGGAAACAATATGATTGTTTTGAAGATATTTTCCGTCCTTTGCTTTCTGCGCAGTCCCTGTCTTCCCGCCTAGACGATAGCCGTCCACAAATGCAGGGCGTCCCGTACCCTCAGCGACCACAGTCTCAAGCGCATGCCGGACTTCTTTTGACGTTTTTTCTGAGATGACCCGCCGCTTCAATTTCGGCGTCTGCCTGCTTACCGTCTTTCCAGTCGCCGGATCGACCAGCTCTTTGGCGATATATGGCTCATAAAGATAGCCGCCGTTGATTGCGGCTGAAACCGCAGCCACCTGTTGGATCGGGGTTACGGATACGCCTTGGCCGAATGCAGTCGTTGCAAGCTCCAGCGGCCCGACATTCTTTAGATTGAATAAAATCCCTGTTCCTTCTCCCTGAAGATCAATACCGGTCTTCTGTCCAAAACCAAACTTATGGATATAGGAGAACAGCTTTTCTTTGCCCAGCCGCTGGCCAAGAATAACAAACCCGGGGTTGCACGAATTTTGAACGCCTTCCAAAAAAGATTGGCTGCCGTGCCCTCCCCTTTTCCAGCAGCGCAATTTCCTGCCGCCGACTTCAATCGAGCCCGGATCGTGAAAATGATCGTTATTAAGATCTACTTTATTTTCTTCCAGCGCCGCGGCCAACGTAATGATTTTAAAGGTGGATCCAGGCTCATAGTTCGCCCAGACCGGAAGATTGCGGTTATACACTTCAGGCGCGACACGGCGATATTCTTCGGGATTAAAGTCAGGACGGCTTGACATGCCAAGGATTTCACCGGTGTTAGGGTTCATAGCAATGGCAACAGCCCCGTCCGGATTATACTTCGCTTGAGCGATGTCCAGTTCGCGCTCAATGATCGTCTGTACCTTGGAATCGATTGTCAGTTTAAGGTTATAGCCATCTTTAGGCCTCTCATAATCGTCCGATAATGAAGGCATTCTTCTTCCCCTGGCATCTGAGAAAAATGAAACGTGCCCCTTCGTTCCTTTTAGTTCCTTGTCATAATAGGCTTCTAACCCCATTAAACCTTGGTTATCGATGCCTGCAAACCCTAAAACATGAGAAAGATAGCTTCCAAACGGATAGTGCCTCTTGCTGTCCTCTGCGATAAAAATTCCCGGCAGGTTAAGTTCGCGGACTTTATTCGCTTTTTCATTGCTGATCTTCCTTCCGCCCTGATCGAGGCGGATGATGGAAGACTTTTTGGTGATTTTTTTATATACGTCTAGCTGTGATATATCGAGCACAGCTGCTAATTTTTCTGACGTTTGTACAGGATCATTGATCTGCCTTGGTATGACAAAGACTGTCGGCGCACTGACATTCGTTGCCAGCGGCACATTGTTTCGATCGAGAATCTCACCCCGCTGCGGTTCGAAAGGAATATTCCGGCTCCATGAATCAAGCGCTTTGCCAGTCAGCCAGTCCCCAATCACAAACTGAACATACCCGAGTCTGACACCAATGATAAAAAAGAACAGCAGACCAAAGGTAAGAATAAAAATTAACCGCCTACGCACTGTCACATTTGAAACACGCACATGATTACCTCCTCCACATGGCTCGTTTCAAATATATGCTTGTACATAGGCGATTAGAACGGAGGACCGTTCGCCCTCCCGCTTGTCTATTCCGTTCCGCCTCCGCTTTCATCGCTAAGATTTACCGAAGGCATTTCAGGTTTATCGAACTCCACAGTGAGGTAATCTTTATCTTTGATTACCGATCCCTTCTTTAAGCTCTGCTTGGATGCAAAGCCTGAACCTTTTACAGATGCATCAATGTCCATGATCTTTGAAAACTTCAGAACATCGGTTAATGACCAGCCGGTTAGATCCGGCATTTGAACATCTCCCTCGGTACGAAGGATGACCCTCTCTCCAGGAAGGAGTCCTGAATGGGCAGATGGCTGCTGGGAAATCACCTGGCTTCCGCTGCCAAGCGTCAGTACTTTCATACCTTTCTGCTTTAGTTGTTTCTCAGCGTCTGCAGCTTCCTTACCACTGTAGTCATCAATTTTGACGGAACTGTCGGATATTTTTCGTTTCGTTACTTTTTCATCCTCAGGTTCAATGTTTAAATACTGAAGGCTGTTTTTCATGACGGTCGTAAAAATGTCTGAAACCGGATAAGAACCAAGCTCATTATTTTTCAAATGAGGGCGGTCCACTGCAATGTAAACAAGAAGCTTTGGATCGTCCTTAGGAGCCATGCCCATGAAAGAAAAAAGGTTCTTGCCCCATCCGTGGGCATATCTTCCGTTCTCTTTATCTACGACTTGCGCTGTACCAGTTTTACCTGCAATGGAATACCCTTTAATTTGATAAGGCTTTCCTGTCCCCTTGGTCACCACGGTTTCCAAAATATCTCGAACCTCTTTTGATGTTTTTTCTGATATAGGTGTGCCAACTACCTCTGGTTTGTGCTGCATCAGCACTTTCTTGCTGGAAGGATCGACGACTTTGTCAATCACGTACGGCTTCATCATTTTACCGCCGTTCGCGATCGCTGTAGCCGCCTGAATCTGCTGAATCGGAGTAACGGTTGTACCCTGGCCGAAGGCAGTGGTCAGTTTTTCAATTTCATAGTTATAAAGGATCCTTCCGGCTTTTTCATTTGGCAGATCGATCCCCGTAGGGCGGTCCAAGCCAAACTTTTTCAAATAGTTTAACAGCCGGTCGTAGCCCAGTTTTTCTCTTGCCAGTTTGGAAAACAGTACGTTCGAAGAGTTTTGTACCCCTTCATTAAACGTAATCGTTCCCCATCCTACTCTATTGTGATCGCTGATCGGGCGGTTGTGGGGAATCTTATATTGGCCAGATTGATACGTTTCATTGCCGTTATAGACACCTTCCTGAATGGCTGCAGCCAGCGTGAAAATTTTCATGGTTGAACCCGGCTCATAAGGATCCGAGATGGCAAGATTTGTAAAGTCCTTAATGTTGCGTTTGTTAGGGTTGAATGCCGGACGGTTGCTCATGGCCAGAATTTTTCCGGTTTTAGGATCGGCTACGATTCCGATTATTTTTTCTGGCTTGTATTTTTTGTTCACCTTATCCATCGACTGCTCGAGCACCATCTGAATCTTTTCATCAAGGGTTAAGTATACATTTGAACCGTTTTTCGGTTTCTTGATCCGTTCTCTTGGATCGGGAAGCTTGACGCCTTTTGTATCACTCTTGAATGACAGGCTTCCATTCGTCTCTTTTAAGTATTTATCCAGCGTCTTTTCAAGGCCCAAAGCCCCGGATATTTCATTCTGCCCCTGTTCGTTCGTATAGCCGATTACATAAGGTGCAAAGGTCTGGTTCGGGTAATACCGTTTGGTTTCCGGACGGAATTCAATACCTTCAATCTTCAACTTTTCGATTTTTTCTTTCTCACTGTGGCTGATTTTCCTCCCGCCTGGCACTTGAACTTCAAACAATTTCTTTTTGCTTAAAGCTTCTTCAATGGTTGACTCATCCGCATCGAGAACACCCGCAAGCTTAGCAGCAGCTCCTGCAGGGTCTTTAATGTGCGCCGGATACTTCTTGTCAAGCGTGGCCGTTACTGTATAGGACGGAATATCTTCGGCGATCGCCTCGCCACGCCGGTCAAAGATCGTTCCGCGGTTGGCATCTAGCGTTTTGTGCCGCGTCCACTTTTCCTCTGCGTACGCTTTTAAATCGACGTTCTCAATATGCTTCGTATACGCAATGTAAAAAAACCTTCCTATCAACACAAAAAAGAGCAGGCTGAAAAATAACATGATAACCCCTGCTCCCCAATTAAATTTAAACTTATTCTCCATCGTTTAACACTCCGCCTTAATTTTCAAGCACTTTTACGTTTTTATCGTTGAGCGTCATCCCTAGCTTATCTTTTGCAATCTTAAGAATACGATTTGGGTCACTTAGTTCTTTGACTTGCTGTTTGTAATCATCTACTACTTTTGTTTCATAATCAATGGAGCTTTGAACCGATTCAATGCTGGAGTTGACCTTATAGATTGAGGCGTAGTTTGACACCATGAAAATAGCGCCTGCAATAAGCAGAAGGGATGCAAAAACCCAAAGGAACTTTTCTCCTTTTGTAATTCGTGAGGTTCTGACTCTCGGCTGCACTTGCGGCTGCTGAACATGTTTTCGTTTTGTTTCTTGTTGATATTGTCTCTGTGTTTGATACGCTAAATTACTCAACCCATAACTCTCCTTTATTTTTGTTTTTCTGCTACACGCAGTTTGGCCGACCGTGATCGTCTATTGGTATCTATTTCCTCTTCACGTGGTAGTATCGGCTTTCTCGTGATGTTTTTTAATACCGGAAGAAACTCCTCGGGTATAATCGGTAAACCTGGTGGCAAGGAAGGTCCTGTGCTGTATTTTTTAATAATGGTTTTGCAGGCTCTGTCCTCCAGTGAGTGGAACGTAATGACACTTATCCTTCCTCCGATGGAGAGCAGTTCTATCGAATCCTCTAAAGCTTCTTCAAACGCATTCAATTCATCATTCACCGCAATTCGGATCGCCTGAAACGTTCTTTTTGCTGGATGTCCGCCAGCTCTCCTGGCTGGTGCAGGGATCGCATCCTTAATCAGGTCTACCAGTTGTCCGGTTGTTTCAATGGTTCTCTCTTTTCGGGATGCTTCAATTTTTCTTGCGATCTGCTTGGCAAACTTTTCTTCGCCATACTGAAAAATGATTTTCACGAGCTTTTCATAGGGCCACTCATTAACAACCTCATGGGCAGACAGTGAAGCTGTCCGATCCATCCTCATATCTAGCGGCGCATCGTGCTGATAGCTGAATCCTCGTTCTGCTTCATCCAGCTGCGGCGAGGAGACACCCAGGTCAAATAGAATTCCATCCACTTTCTCGATCCCACGTTTGTAAAGTTCGTCTTGAATGTTGCGGAAATTGCTTTTAATAATGGTGAAAGTTCCTTCATATTCCTTTAGGGCAGCTTTTGCATGTTCAATGGCCGTGTCATCTTGGTCAAAAGCATACAAGTGGCCTGTTGTCAGTTTTGAGAGTATGAGTCCGCTGTGGCCTGCTCCTCCAAGTGTACAGTCAACATAAATTCCATCCGGTTTCACGTTTAAGGCATTAACAGCTTCTTCTTTAAGTACGGTAATATGGTCAAACATGTTGTATTCCTTCCTGTGTCAAGAGTTAGAGAGTCATTTGGCTACAAATCAAAATCCATGAGGCTCTCGGCAATTTCACCAAAAGATTCCTCCGATGCTGCAAAATATTCTTCCCAGATTGATTTGCTCCAAATCTCAATTCTATTCGATACACCTATCACTACGCAATCTTTTTCGAGTTTGGCGTACTCTCTAAGCTGGGGTGCAACGTTTACTCTCCCCTGTTTGTCCAATTGGCATTCTGCTGCACCGGAAAAGAAGAAGCGGGTGAAAGCTCTTGCATCTTTTTTTGTGAAGGGCAAACTCTTCAATTTATCCTCGATCACTTTCCACTCTTCAAGCGGATAGCCGAAGACACATTGATCCATCCCACGAGTGAGAATGAAGGTCGAACCAAGGTTTTCACGAAATTTAGCAGGGATAATCATACGTCCTTTTTCATCGATGTTATGCTGATATTCACCCATGAACATAGGACATCCCCCACTTTCTACCCTAACTCTACCACAATGCCCCACTTTTCACCACTACCAAATTATTCGCTGACAAAAAAAAGAATCCTGCTGTAGGAGCAGGATTTCAGCTTGTAGACAAAGT
>NZ_JBDPNU010000067.1:0-1183 GCF_050468105.1 Fictibacillus sp. NRS-1165 | reverse complement strand
AATGGTCTTGATTCAATATCTTTTTGGTATTCGCTCCATGCGTCAAACCATTAAGGAGATTGAAACGAATATTGCTTACCGTTGGTTTATTGGTTATGACTTTAGTGAAAAGATACCTCACTTCTCAACTTTCGGTAAGAACTACGCACGCCGTTTTCATGATAGTGACCTCTTTGAACAGATCTTCTACCGTATTCTTTGTGAAGCCACAAACTATGGTTTGGTTGATCCTTCTGTTGCGTTCATTGATTCCACACATGTGAAAGCAAACGCCAATAAGAAGAAGTTCGATAAAAAGGTTGTTCGAGTTGAGACGCGAAGCTATCAAAACTTATTAGAAGAAGAAATCAATGTCGACCCTGAGGAACACGGAAAAAAGCCAATATCCCCTCAGACGAAAGTTGAAACAAAAGAAGTGAAAATAAGTAAGACTGATCCTGAAAGTGGCTACTATGTAAAGGACGAACGAGTTGTTTGCGTACTCCTTTCATACAGCCAGTGATTCAAGAGGATTCATATTAGGAAGCTTGGTCACGGGAGCCAATGTTTATGATAGTAGAATGCTTGAGCCACTTATGAATCAATTGATCGATAAAGTAGGAAAACCAACTGCCCTAGCCGTAGATGCAGGATATCAAACTCCACCAATTGCCAAGTTTTTAATGGATCAAGAAATTCGCCCTGTGATGCCTTACACCAGACCCAAAACGAAAGATGGTTTCTTTAAGAAATACGAGTACGTCTATGATTAATATTACGACCAATACATATGCTTTGCAGGGTGAAACATTACCTTATAGAACGACGACCCGCGAGGGCTATCGTCAATACGCTTCCAATCGTGTAAAGTGCCAAAGTTGTCCTTTGCTTTCTCAATGTACGCAGAGCCAACAGCACGTAAATGATTCACAGGCACATCTGGGAGGATTACCTAGAGGAAGCGAACCACCTCCGTCATACAGAGGAGAATAAGAAAATTTATGCACGGCGAAAAGAAACCATTGAACGGGTTTTCGCTGATGCAAAAGAAAAGCATGGTATGCGATGGACAAAGCTCAGAGGGCTTAAAAAAGTTTCCGCGCATGCGATGCTTACTTTCGCTGCCATGAACCTGAAAAAACTGGCAAACTGGACATGGCAAGGGCCATGCCCAGCTTGATATCTTAACGAAAAAGGACAAAAA
>NZ_JBDPNU010000066.1:0-10983 GCF_050468105.1 Fictibacillus sp. NRS-1165 | reverse complement strand
AATTTGGGGTGCAGTTCAATGCGCCTGTTTATTATTGTTCCGGATTTTGACCATCAACATATTTTCCATAGTCGGGAATGGCAATCTCTTCAAAGTCCCGGGCCAGTTTTGCGAGGTTTTCAGAGAGCCATTCCCCCTTAACCGGGCGACCATGTCCTGTTACCGCTAATAAGGGGTGCAAGGCCTCCAGTGTCTTCACCGATTTCCAGGCTGTCATCCAGTCGGGGGTAAAATAACGGGGCGGTCCGCTGATCTCCAGTTCCTGTGTAATGACGCTGTATAGATCCTCCTGCTTTACAGTAATAAAAGCATCTCCGGCGATCAATGCCCGGTCGGAATCCCTAAACAGTGCAATATGGCCTTCGGTATGGCCCGGTGTATGAACCCAGCGCCATCCTGGCATTTCGGGTATGGACCCGTCTTCGGGGAGAGCGGTTACCCGTTGATCGAGATTAATGGACTCGTGAGGAAACAGAAAGGACATTTTTGCGACCATCCCGCCTTCCACAGAAGAATCAGGCTTTGGATAATCTTTTTCACCAGTGACATAAGGAAGTTCAAACCGGTGGGCATAGACAGGGACTTCCCACTTGTTCAACAGGCCAATGATGCCACCGATATGATCAAAATGGGCATGTGTGAGTATGATCGCTTTCGGACGTGTCCCTTTTCCAAAGCGATCTTCAGCCTCATGGATGATCTTTTCAGCTGAATCAGGCATACCCGCATCAACGAGCACCCAGCCTTGGTCATTTTCAGGGTTTCCGATAAAACAAAGATTAACGATCTGATTGGTAAAGCTATAGATATCCGGGGCCAGTTCTATTCCTTCGCCTGAAGTCACTGAACTGACAGGAATGTATTTATTGGTAGAAGCACTGCCTTCCACTTGATCCATATTCAAAATCCTCCGTTCCATTTTTTCTCTACTCGTATAGGGTTATCCATACGGTATAATTTATGCGGACATCCAATTTGCCCAGAGCATGAAAGTGGAAAAAACAGAAGGATAAATGCTAACTTTGAAATAGGGAACAGGAGGAAGGTACATGAATAAACGGAACGGGCGGATACTGATTATGACGTCTGTGCAGGCGGAAAAGGAAGCCGTTCTTCGGGGATTGAAGGATGATCGAGTGGATGTCGTACTCGCTGGTGTTGGCCCTGTAGCAGCAGCGATCAATACAATGAAGGCATTAACGGCCAATACATATGAACTCGTGATAAATGCAGGGATTGCAGGCGGTTTTTCCGGCAGAGCTGATATTGGTTCATTGGTGATCGCCAGTGAAATCGTCTGTGCTGATTTAGGGGCTGAATCTCCTGAAGGATTCCTGAGCATGGACGAGCTGGGATTTGGCTCTTCGACCAGGATAGAGGTGGATGAGGGCTTAGCACACGCCATTTCATCGGCACTGTCCAGGGGTGGCCAGGACGTTCAGAGAGCACCTATTCTTACCCTTTCAAAGGTGACAGGCACCGAAGAAACGACGGTAGAATTAATGGAGCGTGAGCCTGAAGCAGCGGCTGAAGCTATGGAGGGATACGGAGTGGCCTGCGCGGCACAGGAGTATAATCTCCCGGTGCTTGAAATCCGGGCGATCTCCAATGCGGTTGGTCCCCGTGACCGAGAAGCATGGCGGATAAAAGATGCGCTGCAATCCCTTGAATCTGCAAGTAAAGTTTTTATGGAGGTATTATAGATGAGTAAAATGAGCATCGCCTTTTCACCATGTCCAAATGATACGTTCGTGTTTCACGCATTGGTCCATGGAATGGTGCCAGGCACCCCGGAATTTGAAGTGACCTATGCTGATATTGATATAACAAATGGGCTGGCTGCCCGTCAGGAAGGGCCAGACATCCTAAAGATTTCGTATGCTGCTCTACCCTGGGTGCTGGACCATTATGACTTGATTCCTTGTGGAGGAGCACTCGGGCGAGGCTGCGGCCCGCTTGTCCTTGTGAATCATGACGGTGATGTAAGCCCGGGCATGCTGTCTGGGAAAAAGGTTGCCGTGCCGAGTGAACGGTCCACAGCTTACTTGTTGTTCCGCTTGTGGGCAGCACAAAATGTACCCGGTGGAATCGGAGAAACGGTTGTGATGCCGTTTGACCAAATCATGCCGGCGGTTAAAGAAGGAAAAATCGATGCTGGGCTTGTCATTCATGAGGCACGCTTTACTTATCAAAATTACGGCTTAAACCTGTTGGCCGATATGGGCAACTGGTGGGAAGAGGATACTGGATTGCCGATTCCGCTAGGTGCGATTATTGTGCGCAAGTCCCTGGATACGAAGTCCATCACCAAATGGATTCGTTCTTCCGTCGCTTATGCGTGGAAATTTCCTGAGGCCTCAAAAGAATATGTCATGCAGCATGCGAGCGAACTATCACTCGATGTAGCACAGCAGCACATCAACCTTTATGTGAATGAATTTACCTCTGATTTGGGAGAAAAAGGCTATGAAGCCATCATTTCTTTGCTGACTCGCGCGGCAAATGAGGGTCTCGTGCCGGAAAGAGATTATTCTGCACTTCTCAAAAAGGAGGACTAACGTATGGATTCACTGCACATCGATTTTCAAAAAACCGCCCTCGTCCTTATCGATCTTCAAAAAGGGATCGTCCAATTCCCTGGGGGACAAGAGGTAGTGGCGAAAGCTGCCGAACTGGTCAAGCGGTTCCGCCAAAATGAAGGCTTTATTTCGTTCGTGAACGTAGAGTTTCATGATGGAAAAGATGCTTTGAAACCTGCGACTGACCAGCCTGCGGCTTCTTCTGAACGGCCTGCGGACTGGGCTGAGTTTGCACCTAAGCTTGGTGTTACAAAAGACGATTATGTCGTAACAAAGCGCCAATGGGGAGCTTTTTTCGGTACGGATCTTGATCTTCAGCTCAGACGCCGCGGAATTGACACGATCGTGCTTTGCGGAATTGCTACAAACATCGGGGTGGAAAGTACGGCGAGAGAAGCCTTCCAGTTTGGATACAACCAAGTTTTTATAACAGACGCGATGGTTTCATTCAGCCAGGAAGAGCATGACGCATCCTGCCGCTTTATTTTTCCGAAAATCGGCAAGGTAAGGACAACCGATGAATTTTTAACAAATACGCAAGTGAACTAAAAAGAAGGAAGGACGCAGTTCGTCCTTCTTTTTTTAATTGGTGATTCCTCTATAATCAATTCTTACCTTTACCGTTGGCAGCTTAACTGAATCCATGAGCGGTACGTAAAAGACCAACAGTGCACTTTTGCCCTGAAAGGTCAGCTCTCTTTTGCCGATGTCTTGAGAGTGATCCAGGTAATCTAATATTTTTTCTTTATTCTCATTGAGGCTGCTCGATGTTGGAATAACAGGCCGATTCATCTTGCGCAACCCCTCGGTAGGCGTTTGAGAAGACAATCTTTTAGATTTTTTCCAAAATGACGCCATTCGCTTTTCCCCCCCAACTGACATACCTGCTCTTAGTATGAGAAGGGGAAAGAAAAATATGTAATTGTGAGGAGATCATGAAGAAAGATCAATCGTTCGAGAATAAGGCCTGAACGGGATGAATATCCATACTGTACTACGAGAGTAAGAGCGAGAGGCTATGGAGCGCGAAAGGAAGATCACTCCAGGGGATATTGCCGTGAAAGAAGGCCACAGGGTCGAGGCGGCAGCAAAAGGGCGTTTGGGCCGGATGCTTCCACCGGGGTGATCTGGAGAATTTTTAAGGTTTAGACCTCAGCCGCCTGCTCACATATTTTTTAAAAATAAGGAATGTGATTTCCACCCAAACCAAGCTGTACCCACACGAAAAAAGAAAGAGGGACAGCCAAAAATAAAAGCTGGAGGTACTTTGGAACTCGGGTCCGAATAGAGGAAATTGAAATCCGAGAAGCATGATGCAGATTCCAGGAAAAAGAGAAAGGGATCCGATGGATGCAATCAAGATACGCCTTTGAAAAAAGGTAAAGCCGTGACCAAGTCCTACTCCAAGAAGACCGGTTGTAAAAAGAAAAATCAATAGTTCACTAGGCTGTACGAGTAATAGGAGAAGGCCTGTTAAAAAGAAGGTGTAGATCCCAAGCAGCGGAGAAATGATGGTGATCAGAACAACAGGCAGGGTGGAAAAGGGGCTGATGATGAGTCCGACCGCTGGCAGGGTACCACCCGCAGATTGTATGAGTGCAGTGATCGCGGAAGCAATGGAAACGAGAACGAGTAAAGCGGTTTTAGAAAAACGGTTTTGAAAAGAATTGGCTGCCCTTTGAACATGGGGATCCATTCTCTTAAAAAAGCACATAAAAACCTCCCCTGCATGATTCACATTCCGTTGTGATATTACAATATAGTCACAAAAGGAGGATGCATTCCTTAATTTAAATGAATCCTCAACAGGGGACAAGGGGCATAGGAACAGAAAGCCGGGATTTTCAGCTGTGATTTATGTCAATTCCTCTGTGTCCGTATCGGGTTCAGTGTCGCCTTGATTAAATTCCGGACCGCCATATTGTTCGTTAATCTCTTTCGCAAGTTGATCCAAGAACTCATCTGAGAATAAAGGCCCATCTTTTTTAGACATTTTAAATCCTCCTTTTTTCGGGAAGTTCAAAATTTCTTTGTATATTAAAATATTATTCACATCTTTAAAATAACCTTTAAGAAAAGTTTTTAATCTCGGTATTTACATTTTTTCAAGAGAGGAGTATTATTATCTGAGTTTCAATTCTTAAATCGCTTAAACCATTAGGTGCGGGGGAACCAATACGGGCTGCTTATATAAAAGTCCTAGGGGTGAATCCTTAAACAGGTAGGGCTACTCAATGGCCCGAATCCGACAGCTAACCTCGTAAGCGTTAATGAGAAAGAAATGAAGCTTGTGAGACAGGTAAACACACGTCCGCAAGTCTATTAAAATTGGCTTGGGGGCTTTTTTTCACGTTCATATTTACACAAAATTTTTATCAGTGGGGGAAAAACAGTGTTTTCTTATTTAAAGAGACTATTAATCGGAAGGCCGCTAAAATCAAATGAGTTAGGAGAGCAAAAGCTTAACAAAACAAAAGCGCTAGCGATTCTTTCCTCAGATGCATTATCATCTGTTGCCTATGGTCCCGAACAAATACTGATCGTCTTGGTCACGGTCGGTGCTGCCGCTTTCTGGTATTCCATTCCGATTGCTGCCGGTGTACTCATTCTTTTAACTGCACTTATTCTATCTTACCGGCAGATTATCTTTGCCTATCCTCATGGTGGTGGAGCATATGTTGTTTCCAGGGATAATCTCGGAGTGAATCCAGGTTTAATCGCAGGGGGCTCCTTGCTCGTTGATTATATTTTAACTGTAGCGGTAAGTGTGTCAGCGGGTACAGATGCGATAACGTCCGCTTTTCCTGCATTGCATTCCTATACTGTACCGATTGCGATTGTGTTTGTTTTGTTTCTTACAACACTAAATCTCCGGGGAGTTACAGAATCGGCTTCAATCCTAGCCTATCCCGTTTACCTGTTTGTTGCCGCTTTATTTATCCTGATCGGGGTGGGATTGTATCAGATTTCAACTGGGCATGTACCTGCTGACCTACATACGTCTGTTGGAACGCCGGTTGCCGGAATCAGTCTGTTTTTATTGCTGAAGGCCTTCGCTTCAGGAAGCTCCGCATTAACAGGTGTGGAAGCCATATCTAACGCGATACCGAACTTCAAGGATCCCGCACCGAATAATGCTTCAAAGACTTTGATGGCCATGGGCGGATTATTGGCAATCCTGTTTTCGGGCATCGTTTACTTGGCGTATTACTATGGAATTACTCCAAGTGTAACGGAAACCGTCGTCTCACAAATTGCGGATGAGACATTTGGAAGAAACTTTATGTACTATTTTATTCAGGGGACCACAGCATTAATTCTCATTTTGGCGGCAAACACAGGATATTCTGCTTTCCCGCTGCTCGCTGTTAACCTTGCAAAAGATAAATTTATCCCGCGGATGTTTACGATTCGCGGTGACAGACTTGGGTACTCCAATGGAATCATCACATTGGGAGTCAGTGCCATTATCCTGATTATCCTGTTTAAAGGACAGACGGAGCAC
Organism: Fictibacillus sp. NRS-1165; assembly: GCF_050468105.1. Classification (NCBI taxonomy): domain Bacteria; kingdom Bacillati; phylum Bacillota; class Bacilli; order Caryophanales; family Fictibacillaceae; genus Fictibacillus; species Fictibacillus sp. NRS-1165. The sequence goes on along the minus strand of NZ_JBDPNU010000066.1, from coordinate 4,899 downwards.
CTGATTCCATTGTATGCTGTCGGGGTGTTTATCCCGTTCACCTTGTCACAGTCCGGCATGATCGTGAAATGGGTCAGGGAAAAACCAAAAGGATGGGTGACAAAGCTTATCATCAATGCCACTGGGGCGCTCATCAGTTTAACTGTAACGCTGATGTTCTTCTTGACTAAATTCACACAGGTGTGGCCGGTCCTAATTTTCTTGCCGATCATTGTGATCATCTTTCATAAGATAAAAACACATTATGAGTTAGTAGGACAACAATTAAGAATTAATCCGAATCATCAGCCGAAGAAAATCGAGGGAAACGTCATTATCGTTCCTGTCGCAGGCATTACACAGGTTGTGGAAAACTCCATAAACTTTGCGACCTCTTTAACAGACCAGGTGATTGCCGTTTATGTGTCATTTGAGCGAGAAGACGAGAGAGTGTTCGAGGAAAAATGGAAGAAGTGGCAGCCGAATGTTCGTCTAGTTACCCTTCATTCTCATTATCGCAGCATTATTCAGCCATTGACGAAGTTTATTGATACTGTTCAGCATAAGGCCGGTGAAAACAACTACCAAGTAACGGTATTGATTCCTCAGTTCATCACAAAGAAAAGCTGGCACAATATTCTTCATAACCAGTCAAGCTTGCTCATTCGGGCGTATCTGCTCTTTAAACGGGATGTAGTGATTGCGACTGTTCCTTACCGCTTCAAAAAATAATGGATCGAATAAAAAACACTTCCGAGGAGTTTTTCCGCGGAAGTGTTTTTCTTGTTTATTATTTTTTTTGAAAATGATGTGAATGGTGAGTAAACCATGTAAAACGGTGAGTAAAGTTCGCAAAACGGTGAGTATTAGAGGCAAACCCGTGAGTGAATCGTGTAGAACCGGGAGTAAACCCATCAAAACCGTGAGTAATTCTAAGCCAAGCCTTTAGCGCTGCCCATCAGGTGTGATTGTTTACCGACGCCACCCTGCGCTTGCTTTCTGACATTGATATCAGTGCCGCAGCCAGTGCGAAAATGATGAAACATCCCCCGACAGTGGCATTTGATTCTACGGTGGATTGCTCAATCACAAAACCGCCGATGGCAGAACCGAACGCAATCCCAAAGTGAAGCGCGGTGTTATTCAGGCTTTGCTGAATATCAGATGTTTCAGCAGAGGAAGATTCAATTAAATAGCTTTGCATCGCAGGTGTGATCGCCCAGCTGAGCATGCTCCAAATAATCATCACGCCTAAGAAAAGAGGAAGCGAAAAGGTTGTGTAAGGGATGACGAACATCGTAATCCCGAAAAGAATAATAAACCCGATGATCGACCGTTTTGTACCCAAACGGTCAGCAAGATAACCTCCGATTCCTCCACCGGCTACGGCCGCACAGCCAAAGACGAGATACACGATGCTTACCCACGTTCCGTTCAAGCCGAGAGCTGTTTTTAAGAAGGGCGTTAAATATCCGTAAAGGGTCAGATGACCGGCCAAGAAGAGAAAAGATGTTAACTGGCCGAACAGAAGCTTTCGGTCTTTCAGCGTCTTAATCTGTGTAACGAGCGAAACCGCTGGCTTTGACTCCATCTGGTCCATAAAGAAGTACACGCCGGCCATGGAAAGAAGAGTAAGCCCGGCGATCAATATAAAGGGTGCTCGCCATCCGAATGCATTTCCGAGCATTAGGCCGATCGGGACGCCTACCACGAGAGAAGCACTGATTCCCATGAACACGACACCGATTGCCCGGGCGCGATACTGTTCTGAAACGATATTAGATGCCATGGTAATGCACAGAACAACAAGCAATGAGCCGCTCGCTGCTGATAAGATACGGGCGATGAGCAGTACACTGTACGAGGGGCTGATAATCGCGATGCCGTTTGCAGCGAAAAACACAAGCAGTGTAATCAGCGTCAATCTCTTTCTTTCCACTTTTGATGTGGCCATCAAAAGAACGGGTGAGGCCACCGCAAAAACAAGCGAGAAGGCAGTGATGAGAAAACCCGCATGGCCGATGCTGACGTTCAAGTCTTCTGCAACAAGATCCAATATGCCGCCTATAATTAATTCAACCATACCCACTACAAACGATACGATCGTTAATAAGTAAACACGTTTATTCATAGCACTTCATCCTTTGTATAAAAAGTTACCACTGTAATAGTAACATTTATGCGAAGAAAAACAAGATTAAAATTCGGCTGTACATAAATTGGAAGAGTCTGTGTTATCATTTACATAGCGATTAAAGTCAAGGAGTCAATAACATGCTGCAGCAATTCGGATTTACCCAATATGAAAGCCAGGTATATCAATCATTAATCTCAGAGGATCAGCCGCTGGATGCGACTGGAATTGTGAAACGGTCCGGGGTCCCGCGTTCCAAAGTGTACGAGGTGCTGCACCGTCTTTCTGAAAAAGGAATGATCCTGGAATCAACTGTAGAAAAAAAGCGGCTCTATACAGCGCTGCCGATCGAGGCTACAATCAAAAAGCTCAAAGCAGACTTTGAGACCAATGTACAGCAGCTTAGAGAAGCACAAATTAAAAAAACAGTAACCGATGACCGGGTATGGACGCTGAAAGACAACCAGTCCATTCAATCTGTCCTGCAAGGTCTGATAGAGAAAGCCGAAAAATCGATCATCATTTCGGGATGGGCGGACGACTTAGCAGGCTATCTCCCGTTACTTGAAGAGAAATATAAGAACGGCGTCTCTGTAAAAATGCATGTGATCGGTGAACTCGCCACGAAAATTCCTGACGTATCGACGTTAATACCGGATACTCAGCACGGAACGTTGGAGAGGAGCAGGATTCTCATCACGGATGAAGAGGAGATGCTGTTTGCGGGTATGGAAGACACAGCATGGCAAGCCATTCGGACCAAATCACGTCCTCTCGTCAAATTTTTCGCGGAATTCTTTTATCATGATGTGGCACTCACAGAAATTACCAGAAAATACAAAGACACCGTGATGAAGGATGAGGCGGTCAGAAATGTGCTGTTGAACTTAAGATATTAGCTCTGTTAGGCAATGGCAGGTGAATGATTGGCGGGTGTGATGTGTAGTTTGGCATGTAACGTGCTGTGTTTGGCATGTAAACAGTGAAAACCCGCACGTAAACTGTAAAAAGTGGATCGTAATCGACAAAAAGTGGACGGTAAAGCTACAAAATTCGCACGTAACCAAAACATGCGGCAAGCCGAGATATAAAGAAGCCCTCGCTTAGCGAGTTTATTTGGAGAAATTTAACGAATTGAGATCGTCCTAAAACGGGTAATGACTCCTATAACGTAAATCTGACAGGAGTTGTTATTGTGGAAAATCAGAAACCGGTGATCGGGATTACATGCTCAACAAAGGATTTAGGAGGTCATGAAACGGCTTATTTACATTATAGCTATGCGACATCCGTTATGAATGCGGGCGCCGTTCCCGTGATACTTCCTATGGGTGACAAAGAGACCGTGAAAGAATGGACCGCCCTGTGTGACGGCCTATTGCTCAGCGGGGGAGAGGATATGGATCCCCAAAAGATCGGAGCTGAACCTCATCCGAACCTTGGAAAAGTGATTCCGGAACGGGACGAAACAGAAATTAATCTCATCCACTATGCGCAAGAGCAAAATCTTCCTATCTTCGCGATCTGCCGGGGGATTCAGGTATTGAACGGAGCATTGGGAGGAACGCTCATTCAGGATCTGAATGATGAGAAAGAGGATGTAATTAAACATTATCAGGATGGTGCACGTTCGGCTGCTACTCATTCCATCCGTGTGGACAAAGGTACTCTTTTATCCGAAATTCTTGGAACGGAAGAAATTTCGGTCAATAGTTTTCACCACGGGGCAGTAGATGAAGTGGCGCCGGGCTTAAAAGCTGTGGCCTGTTCGTCTGACAGGGTGATTGAAGCTCTGGAAAGCACGGATCGAGAAAAAAGCTGGATGCTTGCGGTTCAGTGGCATCCGGAAGATATGACAGCCGTGAGCGATGAGATGCATCAAATGTTTGTTCATTTTGTGCAAAAGTGCCATGACTTGATGGAAAAGGAGCAGCCGGCTCTTTGATGCAGCAATCCTGTGAATAAGAAATTCGTTCGAAAAAGAGCTGTTCATCAGCTCTTTTTTAGTTTTTTTCTGGGGGGACGAACAATGAGAGGTGCTGGTTCAGGATATTCGCTTGAAACGGAAGCGGCGCGCCTTCATCTCCACCAATGTTGGAAACAAGGTTTTCTGAAGCGAACTCAATTTTTTGAGTAATTAAGAAAACCAGTAAAGTACCTACTATAGTTATGGTTGCTGCGTAAATTTTGTCATTCCTTCAATCCTATCCCCAAAAGTATCATAAGCTTGCTCGGTAAATGCCGGGGCAAAAGCGTTTGCCACGTATAGGAAGACCGGTGTAGTGATGACACGATCAAGCTTGCAAATAGCCCCATGTCTACAAGATTTTTAAATTGTACCATTAAAATTGGCGTATTGGTTTCATACAGTCTGTCATTCTAGCAGCTTGTCTGACAAAAACTGGAGCCATCCCATATTATAGAGTTATATCTAAGATGGGAAATTTGTGCTTTGAAGCAACCCTTGTACAGAGATTATCTAAACTTTTTCCTAGGTTACTTATCTATTGAACTGTTTTCCAACAAAAAAAATATTCCCTATGGTTTATATTCTAAGTAGAAATACGTAAACCAAATTCGATTATTTTTACTATTAAATAGTCTTGTCTTTCCTAGCCGTGACTTTCTCCATAAAAATAAACAGTACTAAATAAGCTTCAGATGCGGTATTTGAGGTTTTGTCAATAACTGAGTTTTTAAATAAGAAAGTACCCGTTACGGGTGGATATCTAACTCTTTCCCGGCGAACAAAAAAAGCACCGGCCATGAAGTGACCCCGAAAAGTT
>NZ_JBDPNU010000065.1:0-33401 GCF_050468105.1 Fictibacillus sp. NRS-1165 | reverse complement strand
ACTTTGTCTACAAGCTGAGACAGCTGTCGATCAGCTGTCTTTCCTCCAATTCTCTTCAATAAAGGCATCTCTTCCGGAATCAATACGTTCCTGCTTATACTCCTCAGGGTTCTTCTTGTAGAAATCCTGATGATAATCTTCGGCTGCGTAGAATTCTGAAGCCGGCAGGATCTCTGTGACAATTGGCTTGTTGAAACGGCCGCTGCTGGCTACTTCTTTTTTTGAACGCTCGGCCAGTTCCCGCTGTTTCTCATTGTGAAAGAAAATTGCGGTTTTGTATTGGCTTCCTCTGTCAAAAAATTGGCCGCCTTCATCTGTTGGATCAATTTGAGGCCAATATAGATCCAGTAATTTTTGAAAAGGAAAAAGAACCGGATCGAAAGTGATCTCTACCGCCTCGTAATGGCCGGTCGTCCCTTTTTTAACTTCTTCATAGGACGGTTTTTCCACATGGCCGCCTGTATACCCTGAAATGATGCCATGAATGCCTGGCATTTCATCGAACGGCTTGACCATGCACCAGAAACAGCCTCCGGCAAACGTTGCTTTTTCAAGGTGTTTATCTTCTTTCATGTTGACTCCCCCTTAATTCCTGTTCAGTCTTTTCATCATATATGGTTAAAGGGAGAAAATCCATTAAAAAGGCCGGTTCTACCACAGAACCAGCCTCATCTTTTTTAATTAATCATCGAGATAATCTTTATGGTTTTTATTCCTTTTTTTGCGTCTGGCCGAACGAACAACTAAAATGACAATGATGATAATTAGTAAGATACTAACGTTTAAGAATCCGCCAAAGAATAGTAGTATGTCTTTTAACCAATCTGTTATTGATTCCATGCTGTCATTCACCTCTTATTTCTACATTACCCAGTTAACGCTTAACTTAATCTTTAACTTTGATGCCAAGTGGATATCTTACAGCATCAGATCCTCAGAACAAAAGAAAACACCCAGCATAACTTTTGCTGGGTGTTTCGCATTCAATCATAAAAATAATGTCCGGAATCAGATCCGATCCTTCGGTTTTCATTCAAAAAGTGGATGTTGACCATATCTTCAATCGGCAGTTCAAAATCAAAAATATCAATATTTTCACGGATACGATGAGGTGTCGCTGATTTTGGAATGACGGGAATTCCGTTCTGAAGCGCCCACCTCAAAACGACCTGAGCCGGCGTTTTTTCGTGTTTTTCTGCAATCTGTACAATGAGGCTCTCAGAAAGAATTTCTCCTTGCATTAACGGGCTCCATGCTTGCACTTGTATGTTATTCTGATGGCAGAAATGCATGAGCGGTTTCTGGTTCATCCGCGGATGATACTCCACCTGATTAACAAACGGCTTGATCTCGCAATGTCTGATCAGCTCCTGCAGATCACGAACACCAAAATTGCAAACGCCGATTGCCCGTACATCACCGCGGTTATATAAAATTTCCAGCGCTCTCCATGTTTCTTGAATCCTTCCTCTACTCGGCCAATGAATCATATATAGATCAATATAGTCCACACCTAGTTTTCGTCTGCTCTCATCAAAGGCTGCCAGTGTATGGCTGTATCCATGGGATGTATTCCATAGTTTAGTTGTGATAAACAGGCGGTCTCTCGCGATCATACTTTTTTGTAAAGCGCTTCCAATTTCTGCTTCATTTTGATAAATGGCTGCTGTATCAATGCTTCTGTACCCGGCATCAAGAGCGGTATGTATGGCTCGTTCGACCGCTTGCCGGCGCTGAAGCCTGCAGGTGCCGAGCCCGACCCATGGCATGGTCACGCCGTTTGCAAGCACCGTTCCTTCATCCAAATGAATCATTATTTTTCCCCCGTTTTTCATACTTTCTATACTTTATGCAGACAAACTGATTTTCATCTTAAAAAGCAGAAAAAACGTAAAAAATAACGGCCGGCATCCGATATTAAATACAAGTAACATCAATCTAAAAAAGGGACTCCATGGGTCCCTTTTTTAATGGTTGTTTAGATTTTAAACCTCGAGATCATCTCTTGAAGCTCTTCCGCCATAAAAGACAGCGACTGTGCAGAAGCTGTGATCTCTTCCATGGAGGCAAGCTGTTCTTCAGTGGAAGCTGCGATGCTTTGTGCGCTCTCGGACGACTCTTTTGCGCTTGACGCCATCTCACCGGCTGATAGAGCTATGGCATTAGATCCATTCGCCAGCAGCTTGGTAGCTCCTGAAATCCCCATAATTTTTTCATTTACATCAATCACGGACTCCTGGATGAGATGAAATTGCTTTTCCGCTTCCTGAACAACCGTAAGTCCCACTATCACATTTTCTTTTACGTTTTCGATTGACTGGCTTGACGCTCCGGTATCTTGCTGAATTTGTTCAATCAAGCTTCTGATCTCCTGGCGGAATGACCGGATTGCTCGGCAAGCCTTCTTACTTCCTCCGCAACAACAGCAAAGCCCCTCCCGCTTTCACCCGCCCTTGCAGCTTCGATGGACGCATTCAAAGCTAGCAAGTTCGTTCGATTAGAAATATATGTAATAATGGATACGATGTCCCCAATGGATTGGGACCGCACTCTTAGTTCGTCGATTCCTTCGCAGGTAATATTAACCTCTTCTTCAATTTTTTTCATTTTTTCAACAGTGCGGCTTACATATTTCTTTCCTTCTTTTGCTTGGCCGGAAGCTGTGCCTGTCAGTTCGCCGGCATGAGAAGCATTGCCAGATATGACATCCAGCTGCTGAGCGGTTTCTTCGATCATTTCGGCACTGCTTGCTGATTTCTCCATCTCTGGATGTCTGCGCCTGAGGCATTGTCACCGGTCAGAATATACGCTCTTTCATCATTAGAGTAGCCGCCAGAAAAACTGCAGATCCTTCAAGGCCGTCTGCAGATCCTGTTTGTCCCCCAGCTCCCCGCTCAGCTTGTTCTGTTTATAGCTGCTGTAGTACGAAAAACCGCCTGCTACGATGAGAGCAAAAATGGTTGTTCCGATCAGAATCACTAACTTATTTCGTATTTTCATAGGCTGCACCTCTTTATTTGTGCTACTCTCTATATCGGAAAATATTCTTTACCAGGCTTCAAAACATTTTCGAAGAAACCTGCTTTCGGCTATACTGGTAAAGGACGCAGCTTGAACAGACTGCCTGAACGAGAAAGGAGATTTTCATCCCATGAAATCCATTGTTCTTGCCGAAAAGCCAAGTGTAGCCAGAGACCTGGCCCGCGTACTTGGCTGCAACCAGCAAACAAAACAATCTATCGAAGGACCAAAGTACATTGTTACTTGGGCGCTTGGCCACCTGGTGGAGCTGAAGATGCCTGAGGATTATAACAAAGAATATAAAACGTGGCGGATGGAAGATCTGCCTATCATTCCTAAAGAAATGGGCCTAAAACTTATTCGCCAGGTGAGCCATCAGTTTAAAGGGATCGAACACCTGGCCAGACGCAAAGATGTTTCAGAATTTATTATTGCAACGGATGCGGGGCGTGAAGGTGAGCTTGTCGCCCGCTGGATCCTCGAAAAACTCCGCTGGAAGAAACCAGTCAAACGCCTTTGGATCTCATCCCAGACAGACCGGGCCATAAAGGATGGATTTCGCCATTTAAAACCAGCCAAAGAGTATGACTTTTTGTATCAGTCTGCCGTATGCCGTTCTGAAGCTGACTGGCTGATCGGATTGAACGTAACACGAGCCCTGACGACAAAATACAACGAACAGCTGTCTGCCGGCCGCGTACAGACTCCGGCCCTTTCCATGATTCTAGAACGAGAAGCTGAGATCAAAGCGTTTGTCCCTAAGGAGTATTTTACGGTCGATGCCAAGATCGGACCGCTTGATGCAGCTTGGGAAAATAACGGAGAACGAAGAATATTCGACCGGAATAAGGCTGAGAGAATCATTGAGTTGATTAAAAATGAAAAAGGGTCTGTTTCTTCTGTCCAAACGAAGGCAAAATCGGAACAGCAGCCAATGCCATACGACCTGACAGAACTGCAGCGTGACGCGAATCGCCGCTTCGGTTTCTCGGCGAAAAAAACATCGAGCGTGCTTCAGAACCTGTATGAGCGCTACAAGCTTGTCACCTACCCGCGGACCGATTCCAAATATTTGACCGCCGATATGGAGCAGACGATGACCGACCGTCTTCAGGCCCTTTCCTCTGCCTATCGCGATGAGGTGCAGCCCGGGTTAAGAAATAAAGGAAAAGTAGCTGCAAGAAAAGTGTTTAATAACAGCAAGGTCTCGGATCACCATGCGATCATCCCGACAGATGAAACACCTCACCTTGGCGACCTTTCTGCCGATGAACGAAAGCTTTACGATATCATCGTCCGCCGCTTTCTTGCTTTATTCTACGGACCGTACCAAACGGAGACGATTCACGCAGTCATCAATGTTAAAGGCGAAACATTCTCAGCAAGGGAAACGAAAATTGTGGATGCTGGATTTAAAAAAGTGACCGGAAAAGATGAAGACCGTTCGGATTCAAAGCCGCTCGGTGCGGTCAGAACAGGACAGGAATTCAGTGTAAAGGACTCCTGTCTTCAGAAGAAGCTGACCGAGCCGCCGGCACGTTTCAATGAAGCAGATCTGCTGGCCCGCATGGAGAAATTCGGCCTTGGAACACCGGCTACACGCGCCGATATTATTGAACGCCTGCTGAGCACTGAAGCCATCGACCGGCAGAACAACCGCCTTCATCCGACTCCTAAGGGAAAACAGTTGATCGAATTAGTGAACAGTGAATTGAAATCTCCTGAACTCACAGCAAAATGGGAGAAAGAACTGGAAGACATCGCACGAGGAAAGGGCAATCCGAAAGCATTCCTTGATAATATCCGCAAGCAGACGAAACAGCTGGTACAAGAGATTAAGGGAAGTGAACAAACGTATAAAGCACATAACCTTACCGGCTCCAAGTGTCCGGAATGCGGAGAACTGATGAAAGAAGTGAAAGGGCGCGACGGCAAGATGCTCGTCTGCTCAAGCAGAGAGTGCGGATTCCGAAAACGGAAGGATCCTAAGCTGTCCAACCGTCGCTGTCCGCAGTGCCAAAAAAAGATGGAGATCCATAACGGAAAGGCTGGAACCTACTTTCAGTGCCGCCCATGCAACGTTGTCGAAAAAGCGGAGGACCGCAAGAAGACCGTCTCCAAACGCGAAGAACGCCAGTTGATGAAGAAGTATACAAAGAAAGACGAAGCCCCATTGGGGAACAGCCTGGCCGACGCCTTGAAGGCTGCATTGGAGAAAAAAGATTAAAATTTTGGTGGCTTGGTGCCAGGCACCTGCTTTTGACATTTGTCAAAAAGCGGTGCCTGGCACCATTTTTTTAGCCTAATCGATCAGATTGAGCCTGATGGCTTTCACTACAGCTTCGGTCCGGTTTTTCACTTTCAGCTTTTTAATGATGGCAGCTACATAATCTCGAACCGTGTAAGGGCTTAGATGGAGATGCTCCGCAGCACATTGAATCGTTTCACCCTGTGCCATAAGCTTTAGCACCTCTTTTTCTCTCGCAGTAAGCAAGGGGGAACCAAAATCCAGCTGCTGTATGATGTTCCCCCATTGTTTATAAAGGGCCTCTCCTGCATATTGGCCAAACTTCATCAGCAATGCCTGCTGATTCGGTTTCGGCTCCTCAAACCATTCACCGTCCTGATCCAATAGAATCAGACCGAGCAGCCTTCCTTTTCTTGGTGTAAAAATCGGAACGGCCACAAGAGAGGCTACCTGATATTGTTCGACCAGCCGCCTTGGGATATGCTCTGCTGCATTTTCAAGATAAACAGGCTTGGACTGAAGGATTTTCTGAAGGTACTTTTCCAAAAATGATACCTCTGAGAATGCCACCTTTATATTCTGGACATCCTTGCCCAAGTTCTTATGTGCAGCAAAAATACCTCTCTCTACCTTTGGGGAATAGAGAAACAAAGCGCTCCGTTTATAGGAAAGATAGTCAACAAACCCATGTGCCACCGTTTTTAACGTATCCGAACAGGTTTGTGCCATGAGAAGCCGCAGGGTAAATAATAGAGCTGCGTCTTTCCATTCATTTTCACTTTCAAGCGTGTTCATCTTAATCTGCCTTTTATACATGTTTGAAATGAGCTCAATCCGCTGATAAGAGATGCTTGAAGCGTCAGATGACTTTAAGCAAAGCAGGAGGGTTTCCTTTGCAAAAGAGATGGGAATGATTCTCGGCTGCTTAGCCCCAGGATTCAGGAGCCGGCATAAAGCAAGAGAGAGCTGTTCTACTGTATTGGCGGACATCGTCATGCAGATATCGATGATCGATTTCGTCTCTTTTGTGGAATCGAGACTTCTCAGTTCGACCAGCCTGTACTCAAAATCTTCTATTCGTAAAAGTGCCGCCCAATGGAGCGGAATAATGTTGGAAGTGATCATTGTATCGAGCCATTTGTTTCCGTTCGTTTCTGTTGTTAAAGGGATGAGAACCTGGTCGAGGATCTTATTGAAAATATACTGAATCGACTGATGATCAATTATTCTCGGATTCTCCTTCTCCTCCAAAATATGATGAATCATATTTTCAATCGCGGACAGCAAAAAGATCACCTGGCTGTAATCAATATCCATGGAATACTGATCTCTCCATTGGGTCAGCATGGCAAGAATCAGCTGATTGATATGATCATAGTCATTTTTCTCTAGAAGTTCTTTAAATGAATAAGTCATCATACCGTCAAATTCAGAGATGAGGTCTTCTTGCTGAGAGGAAAGTTCATTTTTCACACGTTTCCAGTTCATTAAGATGTCTCCCCCGTATTTTGTCAGGAGAGCAATGCCGTTTAAAAAAAGCGCTTCCACCTCAATTCCTCCCTCTATTTTCGATACTTTCTATCACTTTATATTTTTCGAAATATTTTTACAATATATGCCCTTTTTTACCCTACATTTGTCGGGGTTAAAAAGTGGATTACGATATTTAACGGAATTGTCAGTTTACTTTCCCGAAAGTAAAGTAAATGTATATTAAAGCGTTTTCATAAAATTGAAAGAGGTGGCGTTGATGAGTGAGAAAACCGTCCAATTAAAGCCTGTGGCCAATAAAGGAGGAACGAACAAGAAGGTCTTCTGGAAAGCTTTTGGCTCCGGAATGATCGTACTGACTGCCCTTCTTAGTTTTATGGGGATTTCAGGTACCGCTTACGCTATACCAATGGCAGGTGTTGGTGATTTTTACGTTGTTTTTGATCACCTTGAAGGCAAAGGATATACCTTTTATCCAAAAATGGGTGAATCAAGCAAAGAAAAATCCACACCTCAAGGCACCAACCTGATTAAAGATCTAACCATCAATAACCTTCAGCTCTACAAAGATTTCAACATCAGCGGTGATAAATGGATCCGTGTGAAAATTACGGCTAAAAAGCCAGTGCATATCTCTGGATTGCAGCATGATGCTTCCGTCATTGAGGCCGATGCAAAATTCAGCAACCTGGCGCTGAAAGAAAAACAGAGCAACGACTGGCAGAAGCAATTTCAACAAACCTCATCCACCATCCAGCTCGATCATGCAAAATTGAAAACTCATTATCTCTTTCAAGAAAAGATCGTCATGAACGGTATGAAAGTAACCGTTGAACGCATCAACAAACCGGGCAACTAACATGGGAGGTGAAGAGCATGAGCGCAAGACAATGGAAACAGGAACGACCCTTTCTTGGTTCGATTCTGACGCTTCTGAGCGGGGCACTTATTTTATGGGTTCCCTTAAATTTAATCGTCAAAGCCTTCCTGCCAGGCACAGTATCCGTTATTGGAATCCTGTTCGGGGGCTTGGTGCTGTTAATCGGCATCATGGCACTTTTCTTTCCTCAGTTTTCTAAAGTGTTTGGTATTGTGGCCATCTTTTTATCCATCCTCTCGATTGTTGGTGCCCTTGGCGGTTTTCTCGTCGGAACACTCCTTGGTATTACCGGGGGTTCCTTAATGGTCGCCTGGAGCCCTCCTGCCGCTGATCGTGGAACGGATGAACAGCCCGGCGAGGCCACAGACGATGATCTTTACATTCCTCATAAGATGGTACAAGCAAAATGATGGTTCGAACACTGATGGCCATCACTTGTCTTTTAGGGCTGACAGGACTTTTTAGCCCGTCTCAGGCAAAAGCAGAGACAGCTGGCCAAAAGTTAGAAGGATTTGTCATCAGTGCCGACCGGGTGGATGGCGGCACCATGCTTCCCCAGGTGGTTATGGGAGAAACATCAGCCAATAAGCAAAAACCGATGATTCGCTTTCAATACCGGAATGCCACACTTTATGGCATGAAGCTGACAAAAGTTCTGGCAACCGATCAAGGTCCGATCACCATCATCATGAATGCAAACGGTCCGGTTCATCTGACAGACTTGACCGTGGATGCTTCCGCATTTTCTTTAAAGGGAGCCTGTTTGAAGGCGGGTGAATCTGTCCCTGAGCTTGGCCTTAAAAAGGTGACGATGCTCGTCCATCAGATGAACGCCGCTCAAGGCGAACTTTCCCGGCTTCAGCTTTCAACCGTCAAAGGCAATCATGAACTTCAACGGCCTGATGCACCAAAAGTTCTGCGGGATTTGTCCTCTCTTCCTTTTTTAGAAGCGAAAGATGCGATCGAGTCATTAATGAAAGGCCATCTTCCGCTTACGTGCGAGGATGAATCGAAGGAAGATCAGCCTGATGAAAAAAAAGAGGACTCGCTTCTTCCCGGTGTTAAACCCGATCAGAAAAAAGAGGACTCGCTTCTTCCCGGTGGTCAAAAGCCGGTGGATGATGCCGTTAAACCTGTTGAAGATAACATTGGAAGCGTAACAAAACCAGTGAAGGATACGATTGACCATACGACAGAACCGTTAAAAAAAATTAAGAAACCAGTAGATGATACAGTGGATAACGTTAAAAAACCGGTCAAAAAAGTGACAGAAACCGTTCCTAAAGTAGTGGATGATACGGATAAAACGGTCAAACGAGTCATTGATCCGGTAAAGAAACAATTAAAACGGACGAAACAGCAGCTTTGCAAAGACGCTGCTAAAATGGAGGGGAAAGTTCCTAAACAGCTGGGACTGGATTTAATCCACGCAGCCCAAAAGGAAAACGTTCCGCTGACTGATTTTTGTTCAAATAACAACGATGCGGAAAAACAATTAAAGCTGCTTCAGAATCAGCTGTTGAATAATCTGGATCTGCTTTCTCTGCTTAAAGGTGACGAGGATGAACTAGCCTCCCCTGAGCTTTTTGAGAAAATGGAAAAAGAGATGAAGAAACATTCAACATTAAAATTGCTGCCTCATCTGTTAAGCCCGTTGAATGGTCTCTTTGGTTAGGGCCATCTCCTCCAGGCAGTCTGGCCATTTATGTCCAGACTGCTTTTTTATTTCATTTCCATCCCCTTAGGCTTAAAATGGAAAATAAAAAAAATCGGGAGGGTCGATGACACATCGAAAGAGACCGATCCAACGTGAACCGGGATGAGGTTGTGAATCTCTACCATGCGGTTGGATGGACCAAACATAACCGGTCAAACATCAGCAAAATATATAATGCCAGCAGCCATACGGTATTTGCCCCTACATAGACGGGAAACTGGCAGAACTTGGAAACACGTTACAAAATAGACAAAAAGGGTTCACATAACGTACATGAAACATCCTCAACGCCTCCTCCCGATATGGTAAATTAAAAGGGAAATGAGATACAGGAGGTTACCAGGCATGAATCCATCCATTAAACGATTTATACTCATTGGTATACTTGAAGGAATATCTTTTTTAGTTTTGCTTGGCATCGCCATGCCATTAAAGTATTTTGCAGACTATCCGCTAGCGGTAACGATTGCGGGATCACTGCATGGGCTTTTCTTTGTTCTGTACCTGATCGCCCTTGCGAATGTGACCTTTAAAAACCGCTGGCCGTTTACTCTGGTCATGGGAGCACTCGTTGCCTCCGTCCTTCCATTCGGCCCCTTTGTGTTTGACTCCTACCTGAAAAGAAAAGCGTAACAAATTGGGTGCCAGGCACCGCTTTTTGACAGTTGTCAAAAGACGGTGCCTGGCACCCTTTCCTATAGGATTGTACCGAGGAAGTCTTTTGTGCGCTGGTTCTGCGGCTGAGAAAAGATCTGTCTCGGGTTTCCTTTCTCCACAATTTTTCCATCGTGCATATACACCACCGTATCAGCGGCTTCTCTCGCAAATCCCATCTCATGGGTCACAACAAGCATGGTCATGCCTTCTTTCGCAAGATCCTTCATCGTGGCAAGCACCTCACCTACAAGTTCCGGATCCAGGGCAGATGTAGGCTCGTCAAAAAGCATGATCTTCGGCTTCATAGCGAGCGACCTAGCAATAGCCACCCTCTGCTTTTGTCCCCCTGATAGTTTCGAAGGATACACATCTTCTTTATCAGCCAGTCCGACCTTTTTCAAAAGCGCTCTGCCTTCTTGAACAGCCTGGTCATTAGGCACTTTTTTAACCATAAGTGGAGCTTCTATGACATTCTCGAGTACGGTTTTATGAGGAAATAGGTTAAAGTGCTGAAAAACCATTCCCACTTCCTGCCTGACCTTGTTTAAGTCCGTATTCTCGGGTTCTACTACTTTTCCATCGATCGTGATCGTACCGCTTTGTTTGTATTCTAAGAAGTTTAAACAGCGGAGCAGCGTACTTTTCCCTGAACCGCTGGCGCCAATCAATACAACAACATCCCGTTCATGCACTTCAAGGTTTACATCCTTCAGCACATGAAGATCTCCAAACGATTTATTCAAATCTCGGACGTTGATCATGACTTTTCTCTGTTCCACCCTACTCCACCTCCTATTCATCTCCACCGGCAAATCTGCCTTCCAGCTTGTTAACCAAAAGGGTAAAAAGAAGAACCAGCACTAAATAGTAGATTGCTACAATCAAAAGATAGGTCATTTCTTCAAAGGTCCGTGATCCTTGTGTGGTTGCCACATTGAACAATTCCGAGGAAGAAATAAATGCAGCAAGCGAGGAATCTTTTAGACCGATAATAAATTGGTTCCCAAGGGGTGGAAGAGCACGCCGGAATGCCTGCGGCAAAACGATGCGCCTCATGGCAAGAGAAGTGCTCATCCCTAGCGAACGCCCCGCTTCGAGCTGCCCTTTGTTAATGGATTGTATCGATCCTCTGAAAATCTCGGCAATATACGCACTGTTATGCAAGGCGAGTCCAAGCGTGGCACACCAGTATGGAGAAATACCGAGCTCAGCCAATCCAAAATAAAAGAAGAAAATCTGTACGATCAGTGGGGTTCCCCTGATAACCGCAATGTAAACGTTCGCGATGGCGTTTAATACTTTGCTGTTTGATAGCTTAAAGAAAGCAAACAGCAATCCTACTACCGTTCCTATTAATACAGAAACTACTGTAATCTGCAGGGTAAGCAGCAATCCTTTCATAAAGAGCGGATAGCTGTCGATGAACACATGAATGAAATGTCCGATATCAGGCAAACAGGTTCAGCTCCTTTTGCAAGAAAAGAATGTGCCGCATGCTCACACATTCTTCCAGAGAATTATGGTTTTTTCGTAATATCGATCTCGATATACTTTTTGCTCAATTTCTCCAATGTTCCGTCTTTTCTTAGTTCCTCAAGCGCTTTATTGACCGCCTTCAATAGTTTCTTGTCCTTTTTGGAAACAGCGATCGCCTGTTCACTCGTTCCAAGCGTTTCTGCTTCTGAAACCTTGAAGCCTTTTTTAATCGCCTGCTTGCCCGTAATGGTATCTGTAATGACACCTTCGTGCTTCCCTTCACTCAGGGCACGCAACGCTGTGACATCGCTGTCATAAACCGATATGTCTTTGGAATATTTTTGCGCTTCACTTTCATATGTAGATCCTTTGGCAACGGCAATATTTTTGCCTTTTATGTCTTTGAGCCCTTTTATGGAGCTGTCTTTCTTAACAAATAAAACCGGCCCTGAATAATAATATGGTGTACTGAAATTTACGGCCTTCTTCCTCTCAGGAGTAATCGTATGGCTAGCAACTGCAGCATCAAAACGATTGGTCTTTACCGCTGTAACAATTCCGTGGAATTTTTGTTTATCCACTTTTGCTTTTAAACCCATTTTCTTTGCAAGCGCCTTTCCTACCGCTACATCAAACCCATCAAGCTTGCCGTTTTTATCCGAGTAGCTGAACGGGTAAAACTCGCCAGATACGACAAATGAGAATACGCCGTCTTCTTTCAGCTCCACCTCATCACCGCTCGCGGTCTTGGATGTTGAGGACCCGCAGCCGGAAACCGACAAAACCATTGCAATAATCAGCAGTATAGGAACATAGAACTTTTTCACTGCATTTCCTCCTTTTTATTGTTTGATAGTTCTGAATAATTCAATGGTAACGTGTCCAAACACTGATTACTAGCTACAAGAGTACTAGAGAGATTGTACTATCCTGGGTAAAATTTCATGCTATTTTTTACCACAAGCACCGGCCTATTAAATTATTCATGGTTATCAACCTACTATCCTATGAAGTATTTACCCCAATAAACTACAATATAATCGTAGGAATATTCTAAATCTTGCAGAATAATTAAATTAACTCTTCATGTGAAACAAACAGGCAGCGTCATTTATAGGTCTATTGTCGCTGATCTGATACACCATAATAAAAGGAGGGACAATAAGCCATGCCTGATGAGGATCAAAAAGTCATTGTGCTTTCGGATTATGTAAAAAAGAAAAAACAAAAAGAAAGGGAAATGGCTGGTCCTGCACGGCTGCTGCTTCGTCTTACTGTGCTGTTTATAACAGCCAGCGTACTCATTTTTGGAATTTTCATGTGGCAGGATTATAAACGTACGACACTGTTTTCACACAATCCGAATGAGATATTTGAACTGTTGGACAGTCAGGATGCCAAGTCTCTTACCCCTGCTGTAAAAGAAAAAATCTCCTCGATGGCTGATGAAATTAAAGGATTGGAATACTTGGCCGTCTTTTCAGATCAACAAGGAGCAGGAAAGCCAAATAAACAAGCTCCCGATTATGTCTTCTCCACGGATGGCAAAAATGTAAAAGACACACTCGGAATGGGGAATGGCAAATGGCATATCGAATATAAATTTAAAGAAGAAAAAAGTAAACTCGTCTGGAACAGCTTCTTGGTTGTATTTATCTTTCTGTCCTTTGCTCTATTCATTTCCTGGATAGTGATCGGCTTTAAATATCCTGCAGGAATGACGATGACCAGCCGTATGATGTATATCAAATAACAAACAACCAAAAATCAGAAGTACGAGTTAAACTGCACTCTGATTGCTAGACTAAGGGATTGAGGTGCAGTTTTTTATTAATTTGACGGATGCAGTAATGCCCGCTCTTTTCCGGCTCCTTTGATAGAAAATGACATAAAAAATGAATTATTTCCCGGAAAATGTTTGGAGCTGTCGAATGGCTGCTGAATCATTTTTGTTTTATTTATCGTATAATAGAGGAAAGGAGTGATTGACAATCAGTAAGAGCAAGGCACGAAAACAAAGAGAACGACTCATTAGAGAAGGCAGAAGAAACCCTCTGGACGACCGGGGCAGCTATGCGCTTATTGATTTAAGAACAAGGAAAACAAAAACAAAAGCAGAAAAACTGAATCAGCAAAAGCACAAAGGCCGATTATCAGATTTACAACATCCTGATAAACGGCCTTTATGCGTTTAATCCTGTATTCTACCTTATTAGATATAGAACGGCCGCTGCAGCGCTGGGCAGTCCGAATAACAAAATATGAAAGGAATAATCACTTTTGCATTCCATCCGTCTTTTCTTTTTTGTGAGATTCCTTACGATCTGACCATCTAAAAAGAGGCAAAGCATAATGCCTGATAACATAAATGCTCCAAAGCCTAATGGACCAGCGACTTCTAATATGAACACCCAACGATCAGTCATCCAGGCGATGAAAACAATTATAACAGCAACTGCAACACCAGCGAACAGCCAATTCCTCATTGCTTAACCTCCATTTAAGTAAAAAACAGATGAAATTTTACCAAAAAGGCCTGAAACGCCGAATGCCATCGAACGGAAAGCCATAGAGTCCGTAACCAGGAGATACTCCTCCTGCTAGGATTGGAAACAAGCGGCTGTCTTCTGAGTCATCTCTCCTCATCGGCATGACCATATACATATTTTCTTTATCATACGTATGGAGCCTGCCGTGATATATATTAACATCGATCATCTCAAGCTCAATATGTTGTCCAACAAACTGCTGGCATAATAGATAATAATGATGATGGTGATGAGAACCTGTTTTCTCAGGTGTTGGAGCAGATGGCCTCGAATACGTTGTTGCTTTTAAATCTTTGTCTATGTTCAAAATTACTCCTCCTTTGTACATACCATCTTATTCCTTCCCTGCCAAAGTGCATCAATGTTCACCTACCTTCCCACAAAAATAGGTGCCGAGCTTTTTTACAAAGTAAAAAGAGCAGAGCACATTTTTCAAAAAAAAAAGTGCTGAGGAGATTTTCTTACACTCACCCTCAGCACCCGGTATTTTCAATCAGCTTTCCAGCACTTCAATGACTTTACGAGCGACACTATGGCTGGATTGCGGATTGTGTCCAGTCACAAGCTTACCATCCACGACCGCAAAATCTGCCCAGTTATCGCCATTTACAAATTCTGCACCAAGTTCACGCAGCCTTGTTTCCAAAAGAAACGGCACTTCTTCCGTAAGTTTCATTTCCCTTTCTTCAGAATCAGTAAATGCGGATACTTTCTTCCCTTTCACAATAGGTGTTCCGTCCTCATAGGCGGCTGTAACGAGTCCTGTTGGACCGTGGCAAACAGTGCCAATGACTTTGTCCCCTTGTGCAAACTGGGAAACTACCACCTGAAGATTTCTGCTGTTGGGAAAATCAAAAACGGCGCCATGCCCGCCTGGAAGAAAAATCGCATCATAGCCGTGCGCGTCCTCCCTCGTTAGCGCTGGCGTATCATTCAGCTGTGTTTTGGCTTCTTCAAATTCATCAATATTTCCTTGAAGGCTGCTGGGATCAAGCGGCACTTCTCCGCCTTCAATGCTGGCTATCTTAATATCGTATCCTTGTTTTTTGAATTCATTGTATGGAACGGCCAACTCTTCCAGCCAAAGTCCCGTTTTTTGATCACCAATTTTATCATGGCTCGTTGCGACCATTAATACTTTTTTAGCAGACAATTGCTTCACTCCTTTTGGACGTCTGTTTTAAAGCACTCCTGCACCCGTATCTATTCCTTTTATTTCAAAAAAATAAACGTCAGCTGGTCAAATCACTTTCCATATATGGAATAACGGAAGAATGCGAAACAAAACCCTGAATTCAGCCAAATCGTGTTGTGTTCAGGGGTGTTTTTCATTCTTGATGCTTTGTTTCCTTTAACGTAACTCTCGACCTTCACCATTTCATTATCGTTAAGTTTAATATTCTTCACTTCAATGCTTTTCCACTTTGAAGAAGAAGGAATCGAACGTATACTTTTTCGCCGTTATTTTCCACAAACAATTCCGCCTGTTTATGTTATCCAAGGACTACAACGGGTGTTCCCCAACCACTCCACCCCAATAAATCGGGGGTTTTTCTTTGCTTGATGTACTGCACTCAGCCACGCCCTCCGTCCAAGCCTCTGTCCCATATACCGCATATCATAATTCATACCATTTAAAAATGAGGGAAACCGATGAAATTTAATTTTGGCGACCGAACAACGGATGCTAAAAAATACAGTACGTTCCAAAAAAAACTTTCGATTAACAAGGAAGCTGACCTGAACAGCCCGAGCGATTTTCTCCCAGACAATGAAGAGGTTCCACTTCTTTACGTCCAATTTATCCAGCTCTCTAAAGGGGATAGGGTAGAAATCAATGCATCAGCAGGGTGGACGGCGGGTTTCCCGTGTGAATCAGCTACCATCACACTCACCGTCAGACGCAATCAAGAAGCTGTTATAGCCCAAAGCTCTCAGACAACTCAAGACCTTCAGCAGCAAAGTACAGCGACCGTCACTGGCTCGGAGGAACTGACTGAAAACGTGGAGGTTGCCCGGTATACGTTGTATGCATCAACAGAACAAGCCGGCAGAATACGGATGAGCGGTTCCTTCAGCCTTCTCGCTGTCGTAAGGCTTGCTAAATAAAAAAAGCCGGATTTCAAGATCCGGCTTCTCTCTATCTATTTTTAGCGACTTGAATCATATCTTTCAACTTCACTTTTCCGCCATAATGCATCACACCGTGCACATAAATTCGTCCCGCAATCCGGTTGATGATCCACAATGAAACAAGCAGAATGGCAATCGTAATACTGATTTCCATCGCTCCCGCTTCTCCCGCTACGATTCGTGAAAATGTAACGATCGGTGAGAAGAATGGAATATAAGAGCTGACGACAACAAGTGTGGTGGAAGGATCAAACAGTGAACGCATACCGATAAAGAATGCTCCCATGATCAGGATAATGATCGGAAACTGGGATGAGCCCAAGTCTTCTGTCCTGCTTACCATTGACCCGACAGCTGCATACAGCATAGCGTATAATAAATAGCCCAAAACAAAATAAGCAATGAAAGCTGCGATGACACCAGGTGATAGATTTGAAAGATCGATGGCCGCACCGAAGATGGACAATTGATTGGCATCAAACCAGCCTGCCAAGTACGCGATACCTCCCGCTAGCACGATGAAGGCGATCTGTACGATGGCGCCTGTCAGGATCGCCGCAATCTTGGCATACATCATCATGATCGGCTTTACTTTAGGAATCATGATTTCCATAACGCGGGAAGACTTTTCCGCAGCCACCGCCGTTGCAATCATTTGGCCGAATGCAATAATAAATATATACATAAAGAATACAAACACATACACGATGCCAAATGTGTTGCTGGTATCCTTTAACACTTCATCCTTCACTTGAACTGTTGCCAGCAAAGACGCAGCGATTTCCGCATCGATTTTATTTTTTGCGATCGTATTAGAGATATAAGCTTGCTGCAAAGCCTGAGAGACGACTGGTACCGCTTCATTATTTGGGAAGTTTTTATAAATATAAGTCAGAGCCGGAACACCTTTTTGCTCTTTAACAAGTAAAACTCCGTCAAGATCTCCTTGCTCTACCTTCTTTCTTAAACTTTTTTCCTCGCTTTCGCCGGCTTCATTCAGCTTTGTTTCCTCAAGCGTTTTATTTATTGCTTTAACATCGATCCCTGTGCCTGTTTGATTGATCAGCGAGATCTTATCCTTATTCCCGATGTCAGAGCTGTTTGCCCAGTTCGAATACCCTAGAAAAGCCAGAATAGCCACAAAGATGATGGCTGTTGATATTTTAAAAGCTTTGGAAGTCAAATTTTCTTTCAAGTGAAATTTAAAAACGGTCGAGAACTTTTTCATCTATCTCACCTTTTCCAGGAAGATTTCATTCAGCGTAGGTTCGAGCATCTTAAAATATCTTAGTGGAAGGTTCGCCTGATGAAGCCGGTTAAACAGTTGAAAGGCTTCAGAGTCATCCTTTACTTTTACGAGCAAATCATTCATTTTCTTCTCGTAGGACACCTTCCATTCCTTCAGCTTCTCTTCCATACCTTTGTGGTTGAAGAGCGTTAGATTGCGGTATCCGTAGTTCTGTTTAATTTCACTGAGCCTGCCCTGTATAACGGCTTGCCCATCCTTCATCAGACAGACATTCTCGCAAAATGTCTCAATCTGTTCCATCCGATGTGAGGAAAGGATGACCGTTTTTTTCTTTTTGACCTGTTCTTCAATAATCGCAGAGAGCATGTTCGCATTCACGGGGTCAAGTCCGCTGAACGGCTCATCCAATATCAAAAGCTCGGGATCATGTATCAATGTGGCGATCAGCTGTATTTTTTGCTGGTTCCCTTTGGAGAGGTCAGAAGCCTTCTTATCCTTATGCTCCGGAATTTGCAGCTTCTCAAGCCAATGATCAATCGCTTTATTGGCGCTTTGTCTGTCCATGCCCTCAAGCTCTGCAAAATACCGAAGCTGATCAGATACTTTGCTTTTTTGGTAAAGTCCTCTTTCTTCAGGCAAATAACCGATTGAAACCCGGTTTCGATCAAGCTTGTTTCCCTGCCACCTGATCTCCCCTTGGTCGGGTACGAGCAGACTCAGAATCATTTTTATGGTCGTCGTCTTACCTGCACCGTTCCGTCCTAATAATCCGAGAACCTCCCCTGTCGGCAAGGTGAGTGTAAGATTGGACACGGCCTTTGTATGACCAAAAGATTTATGTAGATATTGCAACTCCAATGCCAAGCTAAAACCCTCCTTATGTAAGAACAAAAAGTTACTATTCTAGCATATTCATAAAATACCTTTTACATTCTCTCACAGAAAAATGGAAATATCAAACAGATAAAAAGATCAATAAAAAAGCCGATTCTATAGAACCGGCTTCTCAAACATGATAAAAACTATACTTTTCGGTGGAATTATGGACTGGCTAATGGCAGCTGCAGGATATACTGAATACCTATAGTGCCGGCTCTCCTTTGTCCCTTATCTTGAAAGCCGGCCTTAAAATAAAGCTGCTGTGCAGCAAAGTTCTTTTCGTTTACAGCGAGCACGAGCTCATTGCAGAATGGAAAGTGGACAGATGCAAAGCCTGGGAGTGCCAGCATGGCACGTGTAGCCACACGTTTCCCTTGATAAGCAGGATGAACAGAAAGTGCCCGGATAAAAAGGGCGTTCGGGTTTTCAGTAAAAGGAGAAATGCCGGGTCCATGGTGGAGCACAAAAAAACCGGCGGGTTTCCCCTGATACATAATGACCACTGGATGCCGGCTCTCGTCTTCATCGCAAGCTTGCAACGCTGTCAGCGGAAGGGCAGTAAATTGCAGCTGCTTTTTAGGAAGTTCAAATGTACTGAGCGCTGTTGAATGTTCTGGCGAATAGAAGGACAGGCTGACTTCTGCGAACATTGCTATCCCACCTTTTTTCCTTCATTATTGTCTAAATCCAATGGTCTGTCTATATACAATTGGAAATAACTAGCCCCCTTTGATGCTGATCAAAAATAAAAAAGGAAGCAGCCTCATTCGAGGCTGCTTCACTTTATTTATTTTGCGATTGTAAACTGTTCTTCCTCTGTAGATCCTTTTAGTGCTGTTGTTGAGGCCAATCCTCCAGAAACGGCCTGAGCCACTTCATCAAAGTAGCCGGTACCCACTTCACGCTGATGGCGAGTTGCCGTGTAGCCATGTTTCTCATTTGCAAACTCTCTCTGCTGAAGCTCTGAATAGGCGGCCATCCCTCGCGTTTTATATTCTTTTGCGAGTTCGAACATGCTGTGGTTAAGAGTATGGAAGCCTGCAAGCGTAACAAACTGGAACTTATAACCCATCGATGCAATCTGCTGCTGGAAGGTTGCAATCGTCTGGTCATCCAGCTTCCTTTTCCAGTTAAAGGATGGCGAGCAGTTATAGGCCAGCATTTTACCAGGAAAACGCTCGTGGATGGCAGCGGCGAACTTCTGAGCTTCTTCCAGGTTCGGTTCTGATGTCTCGCACCAGATGAGGTCTGCATAAGGCGCATAAGCGAGCCCTCTGGCAATGGCCTGATCGATTCCTGCATTTGTTCTGTAAAACCCTTCTGCCGTTCTGTCGCCAGTTAAAAATGGATGATCATAGGAATCAACATCACTCGTGATCAGATTAGCGGCATTGGCATCCGTTCTTGCGATTAACACCGTGTCCACGCCCATTACATCTGCGGCAAGCCTTGCAGAGATCAGATGGCGAACCGCCTGCTGCGTGGGCAAGAGCACTTTGCCCCCAAGATGCCCGCATTTCTTTTCGGAAGAAAGCTGGTCTTCAAAATGCACGCCTGCCGCTCCTGCTTCAATCATCGCTTTCATCATCTCAAAAACGTTAAGCGCTCCGCCAAATCCTGCCTCAGCGTCGGCAACAATCGGAACAAACCAATCGATGTCCGTTTTTCCTTCGGAGAACTCGATTTGATCGGCCCGCTGCAGCGCCTGGTTAATCTTTTTCACCACATTAGGTACACTGTTTGCCGGATATAGGCTTTGGTCAGGATACATATGACCGGAAAGGTTGGCATCCGCCGCAACCTGCCAACCGCTTAAGTAGATGGCCTTCAGCCCTGCCTTCACTTGCTGAACCGCCTGATTTCCTGTCAATGCTCCAAGCGCATGCACGTAATCTTCTTCATGGAGAGATTTCCATAGCCGGGCGGCTCCTCTTTTAGCAAGGGTATGTTCGATTTGAATGGATCCTCTAAGTTTAGCAACCTCTTCTGCCGTATAGGTCCTCTCGATTCCTTCCCAACGTTTTTCTTTCCAATTCTCTTGAATTTGTACTGCTGCCTCTTTTTGATTCATCTCATTCCACTCCTTATTTAATATAGGTATAGCCTGGCAATGTTAAAAATTCAATGAACTCATCTTGCTTTACTAGCTGCTCAAAGAGAGTGATTGCTTCTTTGAACCGGCCAGATTCCCATTGCTTCTCATCCAATGCTGATTTGATTTTCTGGGTTTCTTCTTCAGTCACTTGCGCCACAAGCTCCAAAGTAATCTGCCGTCCATCTTCCAGTACACCCTGCGTATGACGGATCCATTGCCAAACCTGAGCTCTCGAGATTTCAGCTGTGGCTGCATCCTCCATCAAATGGTTCAGAGGCACTGCTCCTCGCCCAGTCAGCCAGGCTGCGATGTATTGAATTCCTACCGATATGTTGGTCCTTAAACCATCTTCAGTAATCGGTCCGATCGTCGGCTGCAGAAGATCCTCCGCCATTATATTGACGTCATCCCTCTGTTTGTCTAACTGGTTCGGAGCTGGCATAATGCGGTCAAAAACTTCGAGAACGACCGGCACCAAACCTGGATGAGCTACCCAACTGCCGTCATGTCCGTCTTCTGCTTCTCTTTCTTTGTCTGTTTTTACTTTTTGCAATGCTTCTTCGTTGGCCTCGGGATTATTCTTGATCGGAATCTGAGCCGCCATTCCCCCGATCGCATGAGCGCCTCTCTTATGGCAGATCTTAATGACATGCTGTGTATACGCTCTCATGAACGGCACCGTCATCGTAACCTGTGCACGGTCGGGCAGCAGATAGGATGAGTGGTTTTTCAATTTTTTGATGTAGCTGAAAATATAATCCCAGCGCCCGCAATTTAATCCGGCACTGTGTTCTCTCAGTTCATAAAGGATTTCTTCCGCTTCAAAGGTCGCCAGGATAGTCTCAATCAATACGGTTGCTTTGATCGTTCCTTGAGGAATTCCGAGCTCTTCCTGTGCATACACAAACACTTCGTTCCAAAGCCTGGCTTCCAAATGGCCTTCAAGTTTCGGAAGATAAAAATAAGGGCCGGAACCTTTTTCGATCAATGTTTTAGCGTTATGAAAAAAATAAAGTCCAAAATCTACTAAACTGCCAGACATGGGTTCACCCTTATACGACAAGTGCTTCTCTTCCAGGTGCCAACCCCTCGGCCGTACAACAAGTGCCGCTGTTTTCTCATTTAAGCGATATTCTTTTCCTTCCGGTGAGGTATATTCAAGTTCTCCCCGAATCGCATCCCGCAAATAAACCTGCCCAAGAAGGCTGTTCTCCCACGTGGGAGAGTTCGCATCCTCGAAATCTGCCATAAATACTTTGGCTCCTGAGTTTAAAGCATTGATGACCATTTTTGCATCCCCTGCCGGTCCTGTTATCTCCACTCTTCTGTCCTGAAGATCGGCCGGGACTTGTGCTACAGACCAGCTGCCCTCCCGAATTTTTTTCGTTTCAGACAAAAAGCCGGGAAGCTCCCCTTGATCTATTTTTTTCTGTCTGTTTACTCTGTTTTGCAAGAGTTGCAATCTTGCATTATGAAATCGATCATGCAGCTTCTCGAGAAAAGCGATGGCATTTGACGACAGTATCTCATGATCCACATCCCCCTGTACTGTAACAGATTGTTCTTTAGATATAGCTACTGAATTATCCACGTGTTAACCTCCTGTTCAGTCAATGATTCCGTTTCCATTACAGCGCCTGCAGCATACACACCCCTCACCCATGCAATCCGGGCAGTTACCGTTTTGATGCTTTCCAGACCCGTTGCATTCCAAGCAGATTTCCTCGCCATTCCCTTGGCAGCTCGCACAGTTCATCATGATTTTCCTCCTTTTCATGTATTTCTTCCCTGTTATAAAACAGATATTCATCTTGTAAAATAATATATAACAGTATGGATAAAATGTGCAACACTTTTTTTATGTAAAATCAAAAATAGGCCCTCTGTTCTATAACAGAGGGCCTTCCTAAGGACTATCCTACCTAACAACTTCAAGTATTTAGTTATTACACTCTTAAGCTAGGATTGAGAATGGTTGCTCGAAAAGAAGCCCTCAGGTCTATCGCTTTGCTTACATCGAGGGGAAAAGCTGCTCTTTTTTGAGCCAGCTGAATTGTACAAGCTTTTCTTAAAACTCGTCCGGATCTGGACCGTTTCGAAGATCTTTATTCAATGAATCGATCTGCTGCATATCTTCGATGCTCAATTCAAAATCAAAGATATCGGCGTTTTCCTTAATACGGTTTTCATTCACTGATTTAGGAATTGTAATTACTCCATTCTGAAGATCCCAGCGAAGAATCACCTGTGCCACTGTTTTATTATGCTTATCTGCCAGCGCTGTCAGGATCGGCTCATCAAAGATCTCACCCTTTAACAAGGGTCTCCAGGCTTCAACTTGAATGCCCTGGTCCTTGCAGAAAGCCAACAGATCTTTTTGTGTAAGGCGGGGATGGAACTCCACCTGATTGACCATCGGTTTAATCTCACAATCCTTCATGAGGTCCTCCAGATGGTGAATTTTAAAATTACAAACACCAATCGCTTTTGCCTTAGCCTCTTTGTAAAGAGTTTCTAGTGCTTTCCACGTCTCTTTATACTTGCCGGACACCGGCCAATGAACCAGGAACAGGTCTACGTAATCCAAATCAAGCTTTTTCAGGCTTTCTTCAAACGAGCGGAGTGTCTGCTCATAGCCCTGTTCCGTGTTCCAGACCTTGGTTGCAATAAACAGGTCTTCACGCGGAACATCCACCTGTTTGACAGCCTGTCCTACGCCCTCTTCATTTTTATAAAACGATGCTGTATCAATGCTTCTGTAGCCGGCAGCGACCGCATGTTTTATGGCGTCGATCACCTCTTGGCCTTCTTCTGCTTTATATACGCCCAGACCCAGCCACGGCATCCTTACGCCGTTATGCAATACAGCCGTATCAGAAATGCTTTTTACCATATGTACCGCCTCCTTGTTTGTATGGTACCATTCGGCAGCCTAAAAAGAAAAATGATTGCTAGAAAAAAAGCCCTCCAGCAGATGGAGAGCTCTGTGAAAACTGTTGCGAAGAAGTCTCAATAGTGAGTTTGGTACATTTAATTGGAGTTTGGTTCAATTATTTTCTTTTTGGTTCAATTATTCATTGTTCGGTCAATTATCCTCAATTCACGCAAAACAACAACGTCAGCTAGACCGACGCTAGCTCCTTCGCTTTATTTTCCGCGAATTCCTTCTTGATCCCGGCGAGCACTTCACCATTTGAGAGAAGCTGAAAACCCGTTAAGGCAAGGGCTTTTGCACCGAGGATAAGCGCCTGATCTCCTTGTTCTGACTTTGCGGCCTCCCTGAACTCTTCGGTATGCCCGACTATATGATCTGGGCCGATTTGAAGGTAAGGATGGATGGTCGGTACCACCTGGCTGATGTTTCCTGCATCAGTCGATCCTAAACCGCTGCGGTGCGAAATGTCGACTTGTGCACCAAGACTCTCCAGCTGTTCTTGAAACACTTTATCGAACGATCGGTTCAATAAAAGGTTATCCACCTGGTTTTGAAACGCAATAACATTAAGCTTTGCTCCTGTTGCAAGGGCAGTACCTTCCGCTATGGCTTTTACTTTTTTCGTTACTTCATCAAGCCTCGCCCTCGTAGCAGCGCGAATGTAAAAACGGGCTTTTGCATATTCAGGAACGATATTAGGAGCGTCTCCCCCGTGTGTTATGATTCCATGAATTTTGACATCATCCGGTACATGTTGGCGTAGTGCGTTAATTCCTACAAATAATTGAATGACTGCGTCAAGGGCATTGATTCCTTTTTCCGGTGCTGCAGCCGCATGAGCGGGCTTTCCGATGTATTCAAAATCCAGCGGATCAACCGCAAGTGAAGTTCCAGTGATGCGGTTAGCGTTGCCCGGGTGAAACATCAATGCCGCATCAACGCCTTCCAGATAACCGTGTTTAACAAAGCTTCCCTTCGCACTTCCGTTCTCTCCGCCTTCTTCAGCAGGCGTTCCAAACACGGCAACTTCCCCTCCGATCTCATCGATAACGGATCCAAGAGCGATGGCCGCTGCTACACTGGATGTCCCGATAATATTGTGGCCGCATGCATGCCCAATTCCGGGAAGAGCATCATATTCTGCTAAAAATGCAACGGATGGCCCATCAAGAACGGAACGCTTGCGTGCTACAAACGCCGTTTCATGGCCTGCCACTCCCCGTTCTACCTGAAACCCCTCTTTTTGAAGCAGCGAAGCCAGCAGGCTTGATGCAAATACTTCTTCATTACCGATTTCAGGATGGTCATGGATCTCGTGAGACGTTTGAATATAAGCCACTCGGTTGACATCAATGTTCGTACGGATTTGTTCTTGAATTTCTCCAGCAGTTCTGCTGATTACCGTCATGTTCTCAGATCCTTTCTCTATTACTCTCCGATTTCACTTAGCGGCACAAACGTTGGAATGGTTGCACCTTTATAAATTTCATTTATCTTTTTGGCTGTTTCTTTTGATTGGTAGATTTTCGCTATCTTCTTCAGTGACTTTTTATTTTTATCTTCTGTTCTGGTTGCAATGATATTGATATACGGCTTTGCAGTCTTGCTTTCAAGGAAGATGGAGTCTTTCTTCGGATTCATTCCGGCATCAACAGCCACGC
The DNA here is from genome assembly GCF_050468105.1 of Fictibacillus sp. NRS-1165. Classification (NCBI taxonomy): domain Bacteria; kingdom Bacillati; phylum Bacillota; class Bacilli; order Caryophanales; family Fictibacillaceae; genus Fictibacillus; species Fictibacillus sp. NRS-1165. The sequence goes on along the minus strand of NZ_JBDPNU010000065.1, from coordinate 8,410 downwards.
CATTGTTTATGATTGAAGCAGCCACATCAGGAAGCACACGCGGTGTCTGGCCGGCAACTACCGGTTTAAGCTTCAATTGTTTTTTGTTCTCCACCACTTTTTTCAGATCACCATTTCCATCAAAATTCTTTTCCAGTTTGATGAGTCCTGCACTCTGCAGCAGAAGCAGGGCACGCCCCATGTTCGTCGCTTCATTAGGTAGTGCGATCGTTGATCCAGCCGGGATATCCTTAACATCTTTGTATTTTTGGGAATAAACGCCCATCGGTGCAATGACCGTAGTTGCTATCGGTGCTAAATCCAGTTTATGTTCTTTTTTAAATGCGTTAAAATAAGAGATCGTCTGAAACGCATTGGCGTCAATATCTCCATCAGCCAATGCTTGATTCGGTCGGACATAATCGGAAAACTCTACGATTTCCAAATCGATGCCTTCTTTTTCAGCTTTTTGAGCAATATACTTCCACACGTCGCTGTCAGAGCCGCTGATGCCTATCTTTACTTTTTCAAGCCCTTTTTCATCTCCGCCGCTGCACCCGCTCAAGAATGCCGACATTAAAACCCCGATGACTAAAATGATCAGTGAATATTTTTTCATAAGATTTCCCTACTCCCTTTTTCTCTTTTTATCTTCTTCTAATTTTTCTGGACAATATGTTTCCTGCGCTCTGCAGCCCTTGTACAAGGATGACGAGCAGAACGACAGTGACGATCATGACGTCTGTATCAAATCGCTGATAGCCATAGGCAATGGCCAGATCACCAAGGCCTCCGCCCCCGACAGCCCCTGCCATCGCTGAAGCACCCACCAAACCAATCGTAGCAATCGTAAACGACAGGATTAGTGAGCTGAATGCTTCCGGCAGTAGGATGCGGAAAATGGTCTGCCAAGGTGTAGCCCCCATCGCTTCTGCGGCTTCGACAATACCCGGATCGATCTCAAGCAGGCTGTTTTCCACGAGCCTTGCGATATAGGGGCCGGCATATACAATCAATGGTACAATCGCGGCGGATGTCCCGATGGAAGTACCGACGATAAATCTTGTAAACGGGATAATCGCCACCATTAAGATGATGAACGGTATCGAACGCAATACGTTTACAATCGCATTTAAAATATTAAAGACAGCCAGGTTCTCAAGAATGTGACCTTTCCTCGTAACTACGAGCACGACGCCAAGCGGAATCCCGATGGCAGCCGAGAACAAAAGGGAAAAACCGACCATTGTTAATGTGTCACCGGCTGCATTTAAAATGTCGACCCAAAATGTACTCCAATCAACTTGCATGAGATGCAACCTCCCTAACTTGTACTTCGCTTTGGTTCACGAAAAAGATCGCTCTTCTGATTTCCTGTTCGTCACCAATCAATTGGACAACAAGATTTCCGAAAGGCACGTCTTGAAGTTCTGTGACATGGCCGTACAGTACACTGACATCCACGTTGAATTTTTTAGCGATCTGCGAGAGCAGCGGCTGGCCGGTGGAAGCTCCGGTAAAGACGATCCTGAAAATCTTATGATTGCGGTCCTGCTTCTTAAGCAGGACTTTCAGGGATTCAGGAAGTTCATCCTGAAGAACCGAACTGACGAAGCGCGTTGCCGTCTCCGTTTGAGGCTTCGCAAACACATCAAAAACGCTCCCCTTCTCGATCACCTCTCCCCCTTCCATCACAGCGACGGAATCGCAAATTTCGCGAATGACATTCATCTCATGCGTAATGATGAGAATGGTAATGTTATATTCTTTATTGATTTTTTTTAAGAGCTTTAAAATACTGGCCGTCGTCTGCGGATCCAAGGCCGAAGTGGCCTCGTCACACAATAGCACTTCCGGATCCGTGGATAGCGCCCGGGCGATACCTACCCGCTGTTTTTGTCCGCCGGAGAGCTGGTCGGGATATTTATGACCGTGCTCTGTCAAACCTACAAATTCCAGCAGATCATTCACCTTCTCCTTAATGGCGGATTTCTTCACCCCGAGCAGGTAAAGCGGCGTCGCAATATTATCAAAAACCGTCTTTGCATTGAGCAGATTAAAATGTTGAAAGATCATGCCGATATTTTTCCGTTTTCTTCTCAAGTCTTTTGGAGACAATCCAGCCATGTCGTCTTCCCCGACAAAAACGTGTCCTGATGTCGGCTTCACCAGAAGATTTACACAGCGGAGCAAAGAGCTCTTTCCTGCTCCGCTATAACCTACAACTCCGTAGATCTCTCCTTTTTTCACCTCAAAGCTCACATTGTTTAGCGCTCTGACCTTATTTTTGCCACTCTCATAAAATTTGGTTACCTCTTCAAATCGAATCAATGGCTCCGTTCTCCTTCCTTCACTATCGCTTCCCTAAACAGCAAAAAGGCCTCTTCTTGAAAACAAGAAGAGGCCTAAGCATCAAAGAGTCGCTGATCTCTTCTTATCTTCCAAGCGTCATCGCTTGCCGGACTTGGCACAGTATTCCGAGTAAAACAGGAACCCGCTGCCGAGGCTTCAAAGGGCCAATCCCTCCACCTCTCTGGATAAGAAAAATATATATTTAATTACAACTAAAAAATCTCTTCCTAAAGAAAGAAGAGATGAAGTATCCATAAGGAAACGAGCTGCTCTTCTTATCTTCCAAGCCCATAAGGAACTTGCTGGAATTGGCACAGTGTTTTTCTAAATGAAAAACCCGCTGCCGAGGTATCACAGGGCCATATCCCTCCACCTCTCTGGATAAGAAACACGTTCATATTTTGTTGATGTTACTTATCTTAAACCATACTTTACTCGCATGTCAAATCTTTTTTCAGGGTTCTCTGATCAGAATAAAACACGGCTTTCATCAGAGCTAGCCAGACAGCTCCCCAAGCCACTCCCGCAAGGACATCCGTAAAATAGTGGATGCCTAAATAAACTCTGCTGAGCGAGACAAAACCGATATGAAGTGATAATAACATCATCTTTGTTTTTCTTGACAGCCTTTTCGTTAACATGACCAATACACCATACATTGCCGTAGCATTCATCGCATGTGCACTTGGAAATCCATATCTAATAAAAAACGGTTTTGTCGAGGGAGCGCGATAGTCCCATTTCTTTCTTAAAATCGAATTAACCCAGCGGCAGCCTGCCAAGTTAACAACCAAAAATAACGCTTTCCTTCGCTGTCCCTTCTGGCTGTATCGGCACGCTGACAGGAGTGTCGCTGGAATCAGCACAAAACCCGAACCAATAATGGAGTACAGCCTCAGAAAAATATCGATAACCTGTATGCCCCGCAACGAAAAAAAAGCGGAGCTGGTTTTTCGGTCCATTTTCATCCAATAAGCATTTTTACGAAGTTTAACCATTACATTCAACAGCAAGATCCCGATAAATATAATGCTAAATACAGCTCTCTCATCGTTTTTCATTTCTGCCCTCACTTCTAAATACATCTATGTACCTATCGTTTCATGAGGCACACTAATTTATTCACGGTCTTTCTGTTACTGGAACCCTCGCCTATAGTTTTACCGCTTCTTTTTCTAAAAACACCATGATACTTCCATGCTCGACTTTTTGCACATAGCGTTCAGCGGTTCGTTCAGAGAGGTCCAATGACATCAAAAGTTCTTTAAGGTCGTCCTCCGAGTCTTCACCGAACATGGATGCAAATGGACCGGCAGCAAGCAGCGGGCCTATACCTGGAACACCAAGGCCCGGTACCGCTATGGCACCGCCAATACCGCTCAGAAAACCTGCAATTGTACCGTAAGCCGCTTCATTTACATCTTCATCCAAATGTTCTTCTGTAACATTCGTTTTATCGGAAACCCGATCCATCTTTCCGTCATCTTTAGCAAGGATGGAAATATCCTTTGCGCTGTATCCTTGTTCCACAAGGGATTGTATACTGTTAATGGCTTCTCGTTCTGTTTCATAAACTCCAATCACCATTTTGCTCATATGTATTTGCCTCCTAATCAATGACTCATTTATAATTAGTATTTACCCCAACCCTGTGTCTGTAAACAGGCAGGATAGTTATGAAAAAACTCCCCTCAAAAAACGGAGGGGGAGCTGTGAATGGATTTTACCGTTAGGAAAGGCCTGCCCGCTGAAAAATTGATTCCTTTTGCTCGGCTTCTTCGCGAGAGTCTCCAAGAACAAGCCCTTGTATAAGGGTATCGGCATCTTCATATGGGCTTTCATTTCCATCATAGATGGACAGCGGAATGAAATAGCCATCTTCTATTCCTCGTTTCACACAATCGTAGAGAGGCTCTATGCCACCGATGGATTTCCAGGATACGTATTTAACGACCTTTTGCCCCAGATGCTCTTCTATGCTGTCTCTAAGAAGCAGGGCCGCAGTGGAACCGTTCACTCTGTAATTCAGATCAAAAGCAATCTTTCTTCCATCAGGCGTAACGGCAATATCAAACCCAGCAATTCCTTTATAACCCCGTTTACAGCCTTCTTCCATAATTCTTCTGCCGATCTTAACTACCTCATCACCGGGCTCTGACTCTTTATCGACCCAGTTTCCTTCATATTTTCCGTCATTCGTTATATTTTGTACCGCAGTGCCAAGATAAAGAAGACGTTCATCCGCCGTACATGCGAATTGAACGCAATAATTTTGTTCAATTTCCAAGTATTCTTCAATGACAATCCCTTCACAGGAGGCAAAGAAATCAGCTGCCTTCTTTATGTCCTCCTTGTTTCTGCAAATGAATACATCGAACCCTGCAGCATTTGCCTCATTGGTTGCGGCTTTCACAACACAAGGAAAAGGAAAGTCTGCTAATTGATCATCAAGCTCCGCAGACGTAGTTGATTTTCTTTTCGGAGCGTGCCCGGGAGGAACCAGCTCTTCTAAATTCGCTTTGTTGTTTAAGTACTGAACGAGCCCCGGATCAATCCAATAATTCTCTGATGACATTTCTTCCTCTGGGTGAATATGCTGAACTACCATCTTCTTCCGCTCGTTTTCTAAACGGCCGAAAATCCTGCGGTAATCCTCTTTCGTCGAATATTCATGAACCGGAAAACGCAGCTGGAGGCCTGCTCGTTCATAAAGCTCTGTTGCTTTTTGCGTGGTTACTGCCCTGCTGCAGATCACCGGCATGCTTCCCAATACTGCAAACTGGCTTCCCGTCAGAAGATCAAGCTTTACTGGACAATCAGGGATCCACTTATTGTGTGCGAACGATGGCCTTGGATTAAAAATGAGATCAGGACCGTAAATTTCAGAAAATGTAAAACGCGGAACAATTGCTGGTTTGCTTATCTGCATGGATTGTACCTCCTGAACATGCCTGGATTACAGGATAAATACCTTTTTTAGCTTTCCCTTAAACCAGCAGCCTTATCATTTAGCCAACGAATTTCGCCATTTAAACTTTCTGTTTCATCTGATATATACTAGGGAAATGGCAAAAGAAGTTAGCTGCCATGGAGGAAATTATGAAAAAAACGCTGCAAAATCTTTACCCGCTGCTTTCTTTAGGATTATTGCCGATCAGCTCCTTGATGTATGATTGGGTCAACCACCCGGGAAGCGAAGTGCATATCCTATCAACAGCTGTTGACAGGCATGTACCATTCTCAGCTGTTTTTATTATCCCTTACCTATTGTGGACTTTATATATTTACGGAACCTTGATTTATTTTTATTTCAAAGATAAGAAAACGTACTTCAAGACACTCTTTGTATACATTGCAGGCCTGCTGATCTGCTATACCGTTTACAACGTATTTCAGACTACCGTTCCTCGCCCTTTCGTTTCTGGTTCTTCATTTTTGGGATCTCTTGTAAACTGGGTCTACGCGATGGATGCCCCTTATAATTGTTTTCCAAGCATCCACTGCTTTTCCAGCTACCTGCTGAGTCGTGTGATTCGAAGGGCGCCGTTCTCGACAATCTGGAACAGGAGCGTGATTACTTGCTTATCCGTGATCATTATCGTTTCCACTCTTATGGTTAAACAGCATGTTGTCCTCGACGTGCTGGCTGCCATCCTATTGGCAGAAATACTGTGTTTTGTCGCCGATAGAAATTGGTCACCTTTCATAAAATCAAAGCCAATTCCCTCAACAACGAAAGAAATCAGCCATTAAAAAAACCCCAGCTGAGATGGTGCCTGGCACCTTTTCACTGGGGTTTATTTTATACTTTAGCAATCAGCTGAAAATTGGAGCAAACATCATGGTTACAAACATGAGCGTTAGATACATAATGGAGAATTTAAACATTCGGCCAGACCACGCAATTTCCGTTTCTTTTTCTTTGTATTTAAAGGACTGCATCGCACGGTAAAGGAAAACCGCTCCTAAAATACCCGCTACGATTAAATACCAGACTCCCAGTACATTAAAGAAGTACAAGAGAAGGGAAGCTGCTACAGCGAATACAGTATAGATTAAAATATGAACCTTCGTTTGCTTAAAGCCCACTTTGTTCGGCAGCATCGGAACATTTACGCTCTGGTACTCTTCCGCCCGTTTCATTGCGAGAGCGAAGAAGTGCGGCGGCTGCCATGCGAACATGAACACAAATAAAAGCAGCGCAATCAGATCAAAGTTACCAGTTACGGCTGTATAACCGATAATCGGCGGTGTAGCACCTGAAATACATCCGATTTCTGTATTAACCACTGTTACCCTTTTGGACATCGTATAAACAAAACCATAGAAAATGAAGCCGATGAACCCAATAAGTGCAGCAAGGGGGTTCACCATGAAACCTAAAATAGCCTCACCGATTACGATAAGAATAATCGACATTAAGATTGCGTTCCGTTTTGGTATTCTTCCATTGGTAATCGGCCGGTTCTTTGTCCGTTCCATGTATTTATCGATATCCGCATCGTAAACATTATTCACAATGGCCGACGAACCGATGACAAAAACCGTTCCGAAAACGGTCCAGAAGAAAAGCTCCCATAAGCTGAGGCTTGAAGAGAGGTTCCTCGCACCGATGCAAAAGCCAGCAATTGTACCTAGGAGGTTAGAAAAGATAATACCCGGCTTTGTTATTTGTATATAGTCTTTTAAAATGCTTGGAGCAGCATTTTCACCCATAAGATCACCATCTTTTCATATCTATCATATATTATGTCTCTATTTTAACAGACCTAACACTAGTTTGTGATAAATGTCACATTATGTTCTTATACTGTTCAATAATCGTTCAAATCTCGTCAGACATAAAAAAAGACAGCTGCGTGCAGCCATCCCTTGGGACATCAAATTGCAATTGTCCCCGACTCGTCCCCACTTTGTCCCCGATTGATTTTTAACTTTTTTTCTTACTCAAGATGGAGTATCTCTTAACTCACACATTATATTAAATTACCATGTGGAGGTAAGTCCTGTAAATATTTTTGCATCAAGTAATAAAAATATTTTTGTTTAACATTGGCTTTGATCGAGCCTTCTATGCTCCCTTGTTTATTTCAAGTGCAGAAATAATCCATAGGCGCCTTCTGCGATCATTTGGATCGCCATGACTGCAAGTATAAGCCCCATTAGGCGGGAAATGACATTCAAACCATTCTCTCCAAGCTTTGCAATAATAGAGGTAGAGTAATAAAAGAAGATAAAGGTGGCTGCCAGTACAAGGGTATAGCTTATAAAGACACTCCCTAGATTTTTAAGAGAATGGGAAGAAGTATGCGCCATCACACTTGCTATGGTGCCAGGGCCTGCGATGATTGGCAGCGCAAGAGGCGTTATGGATATATCGTCCTTTAATTCAGCCTCCCTTTGTTCCTGGTGATGAAGGCTTTGCGCTTTTGATGTTTTTGCATGGAGCAGGTTATAAGCGATTCCAAAGATTAATATCCCTCCCGCCACTCGAAAGGCATGGATCGTGATCCCGAAGAACGAAAAAATCAGATTCCCTAAAAGAAGAAAGACCGTAAGAATGATAAATGAAATAATAGCTGCTTTTCTTGCGGTGCGGTGTTTTTCTTTACGAGAATATCCGCTGGTAAGAGATATGAATATTGGAATATTACCGATGGGATTCATGACGGCAAAAAATGAAACCGTAAGCTTGAGGATTAAAGTCAGCAAAGCATGTACTCCTTTCTTTATCAGTCTGTCTATTTATTTCCCAATAAGCAGTAGTTCATAAGCGGAAAAATGACTGAAATCAGGGGTAAGGTCTAACCTTTCACACTTCATTAGTACCAGCAAAGTAAATCTCCATTAAGATAAAAGTCGTATAAAGGCGTATAGTGTCAAATCGTCCTTTTGGTTCATAGGCACGGCCACTCTTGTCCTTTATACTTTTATTTGAATAGTCAGAAAATTCAAAGGGGGATTAAAATGAAGCGGATTTTGTCCATTTTTGCGGTGTTGATGTTGATCAGTACAAATAACAGCGAACTTTAAAACTCCAGAGAAAGCCAGCTCCTCCAATTGATTCTACTCATGTCAA
>NZ_JBDPNU010000064.1:0-16449 GCF_050468105.1 Fictibacillus sp. NRS-1165 | reverse complement strand
TGGTTAACCTTATAATACGATCGGGCCAGATTGTTGAGTAAGGAAGGACATTAGAAGTTGAATAATCATGTATTTGTAAAGCCAGCAAGCTGAACAAATCTCTAGTAAATGAGCATTTTTATTTAGTTTTTTAAAAACAAAAGGAAAAGTGTTCTTTTTTATTGAAGTAAAGTGGAAGAAGCTTGAAACAATAAACTAATAGTAAGGATTACAGAAGCTAAAGGAGGATATAAAATGAATGATGATAAATGGATGGAAACTTACCAAAAAGATCTGAAAAATTATTCTCTTGAACAGCTAAGGTATACATCTGAGGCAGACGTCTGGTCCCTTGGTCAAATGTACAACCACGTAATCTTAGTTGCTCTTGAGTATCTTGAACAAGTAGAAGCATGTGCTGCACAAAAGGAGGAACAAAAGTTAGGTAAAACGGAGTTCGCCGAGCGAATGTTCCAGGATGGAGGATTTCCTCCTATTAAAATCAAGTTGCCCGACGAGCTTAACGCCCCACCTAACAATCCAGACTGCAAAGAAGACCTTATGCGGGGACTACATCAAATAATGGAGAAAATGAGAGAATTGGAAGGGAAAATTAATGTTATAAACCCAAACTATAAAGTCCAACATGGTGGCTTTGGCTGGTTAAACGCCAAGGAATGGTACGAATTAGTCAGCATGCATTCACGTCATCACCTGCGTCAGAAACATGAAATAGAACAAAAGCTAGGCATAAAGTGAGGCTGGTTGAAGAAGGAAAAATAATGTGGGCATAGATTACAGGAAAAATAAACTTAATTTTATAAAAATAATAAAGGAGAGTATTCATGAGTATAGGTCTTAATACAGTTCAGGATGTTCTGGATAACTACAAATCTGCCATTTATGAGAAAGATGTTGAGAGATATGTATCTACCTTTGCTTCTGACATACATATTTATGATTGTTGGGGAGACTGGGAGTGCATTGGTATTTCTCAATGGGAGGAAATAGTGAAAGAGTGGTTTAATGGTTTAAGTGAGGAAGGTGTTTTGCTCAGGACAGATTTTGCTGATTTGGTAATTGAAGAAAATTCGGACCTTGCTTTCATTCATTGTGCTGTTACCTTTGCTGCTCACAACGAATCTGGGGAGAAACTTCGTCAGATGACAAATAGATTCACATTCGGTTTAAGAAAAGAAAATGAATCTTGGGCGATAAGTCATTCACATTCATCTTTGCCGATAAGTATGGAAACTGGGAAGGGCATTTTTAACTTGAAGTAACAAATTTTCTGGATCTGTCAGATGAAAATAACATAAGTCGATATTCAACAATCGGGCGCTATCCTTGAGTAAGGATAAGCGCTCATCTAGAATGTTTCATAAAATAACTTGAATGAAGTTTCGTCATTTCACTGTACTACGATGTTGTTCCCTTCAACAAGATATTAATATTAAGAAAGGCGTCCGGCGCGGTCTGAACGTCTTCTTTGTTTTATTTCCTTATTCATTTTTTGTACCGGTAGTCAACTTAAGGTGTTTCTGAAACCAGCTTAGAATATGTTCCAGTCGAATCACCCGATGCCAGGGGTTTCCAGAACGTGACAGCTCATGGGTATCATTGAGAAAGCGGATCATGCGCACGTTACGTCCCTGAAACTTCAGGGCAGTATAAAATTGTTCACCCTGTTCAATAGGAACTCGAAAATCGAGGGTGCTTTGAATGATCAAGAGCGGTGTTCGAACATTGGCCACATACTTGATTGGCGAGCGCTTCATGTACTTTTCCGGAAACACCCAAGGTGGCCCCCCATAATCATCGGCCTTTAAAAATCCGATATCTGACGTACCAAAGAGACTATACAGATTGCTGATGCCTCTCATCGAAACGGCCGCTTTGAAACGGTGGGTTTGGGTGACGATCCAGTTAGTCATATAACCACCGTAGCTTCCGCCCGCAACACCAAGACGGTTCGGATCGAGCGTTCCCTTCGATAGAACGTAGTCCATTGCCGCCATCAAGTCCATATAATCATGGTTTCCCCAATCGCCTCGGATGGCTGCGACAAACTCTTGTCCGTAGCCCATGCTCCCACGAGGGTTGGTATAAATCACGGCAAAACCTTGTGAAGCTAGCAACTGGAATTCAAGGAAGAAGACATAGCCATACATAATCATCGGTCCACCGTGGATTTCCAGGATCGTAGGAATTAGACTTCGTGCGGGAATCCTCCCAGGCGGATAAAGAATCCAACCTTCGACCTCCGGACCATTCGCCGAACGCGAGGAAAAATGGATCGGCTCAGAAATGGCAAGCCGACTGAGCCAATCTCGGTTCACTCTTGTGAGCCGACGTTTGTTGGTAATCGTTCCCTTAGAGATGTCAGCAACCCAGATGTCATTTGGCAGCGTAGCTGTAGTAATGGCCATAGCCACCTGACGAGTGTCCAGAGTAAAGCTTACATTGTAGATGACTGAATTCCCAGTGGTCATTTGAATTGCTTGATTATCTGGAATGGAAAAGCGCCAAAGATGAACGGCTCCGGCTTTACTTACACATGTATAAATGTTTTGACCATCAGGAGCCCAAGTTAAGCTAATCGAAGGCTCCTTATGACCGCGGATGTCCCCAATGGATTTATCACCTATGGGATAGGGGAAGCCGTTAGTCAATTCCCATGGCTCTCCCCCGGATGCAGCAACCATCCAAATGCCTGGGTTCGTATAACCGCCGTATCTCCGATCATGTCCAACATAAGCAATCACTTGTCCATCAGGAGACCATGTCGGATGGTTGGCAGGCCCTTGACTTCGAGTTAACCGGTGAGGTTCTCCCCCTGTAGCAGCAATCACCCAAATATCATTGACTAAAGCGAGGTCTAAACGTTCTGGTGTCCTGTTACCGGCTACGGCGATGTATTGTCCATCGGGAGACCATGCTGGGGAAGAGTAGTTGTAGTCGCCAAACGTGAGTTGCTGGAATTTACCGCGATCAGGACCGACGACAGGGATAGTGAAAAGGTGCCAGTGTTTCCCGACTAAATAACCAGTGGTGTCCAACTTATACTCAAGACGATCAATGACGAGCACATCTTCTGAAAACCGTTGTCTTGGTGTTCGTTTTCGACCAATATCATCTTCCGGGCCTTCCGGGCCAACATGAACTACACAAGCGATGGTTCGGCTGTCTGGAGACCATACAGGAATGCTACCGACATACCGAATACTAGTAAGAGCTTCGGCTTCACCACCCGTACTGGACATAATCCAAAGCTGGGAATGTCCTCGCCGGGTAGATACGAAAGCAAGCCACTTGCCGTCCGGGGACCAACGGGGAGCAAAATCAAGTCCGGGACCGGAGGTGAATTGTTGTGGGGCGGTCTCTCCGGAGGTGGAAACGATCCAGATGCGGCTGCTATATTTATTGGTATCCCTGTCCATCTTTGTTTCGACATAGACAATGCTCTTACCATCAGGGGAAATTTGCGGATCACTAACGATTTTTAATTCAAACAGATCCTCAGGATTTAATGGCCTCTTCATTTCCAATCATTCCTTATTTGTTTTGCTATATATTCTATTTAATTTTGTATCCGGATAGACCGGGTGATTCTGTATTCCTTCTGGTCGTTGCTCTTTCTTTACTTGGAATAGGATAGAATTTTGGTCTGATAAGTGGTATAGCTCTAATTGTTGATTCAATAGAACCTTCAACACGTGCCAAAACCCAATGTATTGCGTTAGCAGGAGCTTCTGGTGGTGCCTTGTCGGGGGGTGTTGCTGGTTCAAGTTACGAAACGTTATCAATTGCTGGCGGGATTATGTCCTTAGTAATCATTCCAATCGTGATCTGGTCTCGTGGAAATAAAAAATAAAAAATAAAACCCCCATATGTTTTACGAAATTAGCATTTTCTCGTTGAACTAATGGGGGCGTTGGTACAAGAACAATTAAGTTATTTTTGTACTACGGCCATATTTTAGTTATTCCATTAAAGGACGCTTTCCTGTAACAAGGAACAGCGTTTTTTTAATTTTAGGGCCAGAATGTTGAGGAAAACTTTCGAAAACAATAGGTCTCAGATTGTGAAGGTTTGTGCTTAAACCGGCGTATGCAGGTTAGCTAACAATTAGTATCATAAAATAAAGGAATTTGGATTTTAGTAAAGAAAGAATAAATTTAGAAAAATGCAAGGGTGGAATAGGGCTTTGGAACGAAACTGGTTACAGATTGGTTCACTTGGAATACGGTGGAGGAAATTCACATATATTTTTGATTCACGATGATAGGGGGAATATACCAATGAAAAAGCGAGCAATTGGTCATAACGGTCCACTGGTTTCAGAGATTGGTCTCGGTTGTATGGGGATGTCATGGCTATATGGTAATGCTGATCGAAGCGAAAGCATTGCAACAATTCACGCGGCACTTGAGGAAGGCATTACACTCTTTGATACAGGTGATTTCTATGGCGATGGACACAATGAATTACTTCTACGTGAAGCGTTTCAAGGAATTCAACGAGAAAGAGCGTTCATTTCAGTAAAATTCGATGGCAAGCTACACTCTCATGGCAAGGGTCATCGGGAGAGTGATAACCACCCTCATACAGTAAAGAATTTCCTTGAGGATACCCTACTGCGCCTAGGTGTTGAATACATCGATCTTTATCAACCAGGAACAGCCTGCATCGATCCAAACATACCAATTGAAGAAACGGTTGGTGCAATTGCCGATATGGTAAAGAAGGGATATGTGCGTTACATTGGTCTTTCTGAAGTAGGAGTGGATACAATTCGTCGCGCACACGCTGTACATCCTATTAGTTGGCTGCAAATGGAATACTCACTATTTAATCGGAGCATCGAATCAAATATCTTGCCAATTCTACGGGAATTAGGTATTTCGCTTTCGGCTTATGGTATTCTCTCAAGAGGTTTATTGAGCGGTACATGGTCAAAAGATCGGGTTCTAGATTTGGATGATAAACGTAGTAATGGTCCGCGGTTTGCCAACGAAAATATTGAAAAGAATTTAGCCCTTGTTGAGGCATTGCGTGAAATTGCTGAAAAAAAGCAAGTAACCGTTGCGCAGTTTGCTATCGCATGGGTTCTATCTCGTGGTGAAGATGTTATCCCATTGGTTGGGGCAAGAAAGCAATCACAACTACAGGATTCACTAGGTGCAGTTGACCTGAACTTAAGTTCAAACGATCTTTTACGAATTGAAGAAGCAGTACCTCCAGAGCTTGTCGCCGGCGAATACTACCCTGTACCACGGCAAAAATGGTTCTTTTAACAAATTATTATTGATATAAAGGTTGCTAAATTAAAGAATGAACTTCTGGTTGAACTGATTGCGTTAGTAAAATAACTTAGAAGCCATTTTTGCAGAACTTCTACATTATCAATCTTCCACAATCGGGCGCTTTTATTTAGTAAGAAGGCGGCTTTTTCTTATGGAACTAAAGAAGCAGGATTGTTGAATAAATTGAATTATTAGGGGAGTAGTAAAAGGAGGGAATTACATGTCACTAATGAGTGGATGGTGAATTGTTTACAAATGTAGACAATGCAACTGCAAATTTGCTATCGCAAATGAAGCAGACAAAGATGGTGATGGTATATCATTTTGTCCTAACTGTGATGTTATAGATGCGGAATTTTTGGGTGAACAACTAATTGATTAATGAACAGTACGACCAGACTAAACAATATAAAAAGAGAAAATTTTGAAACAACACTTCTTCAGCAATCGGGTGCATTTCATCAAATAGGAGATCTTATAATGAATAAAATTCAAAAGCATCTTTATAGTTTTGTAATAGGGATAGGATTTATGTCTTTAAGTTTTTTTAGTGAAAAAGTTACTGGGAGTTTCAAAGAATTAATTGACTTTGTGAACAGTTTTCTTTTCTATATTGGATATGGAATGGCAGTAACGTTTGGGATATTAGCAATGATGAAGTTATACGAAGACCCTGGAGAGAATAAGCAATAATAATAAATGACTGCTATAGAGGTTCAACAAAATAGATAAGTTGGAAAACTTTGATCTAACAAACCCTTAATCTTATTCAACAAACGGGTGCGTGGGAGTTAGATCTCGTCAACTAAACTGTTCGAACCCTACTTGTAGAATGATGTTTGAGGCTGGTTGGGACATATGATCTCGTATAACAAGCGAAGCTATGGAACTACAGGAAGGTTAGGGGTTACTGGCGAGTACAACAAAGGGAATCAGATATTTCCTGAATACAGGGGAGTCTTCCGGGACTTATTTTCGAAAGTTTCTCTCAAAATCTTAAAGGAATTTCCAACATCCGAAGATGTACTGATGGCAGGGGAAGCAAAGATTATGGCACGAATTGAGGAAAGGCGTATTAAACGATCCCCAAGTTGGATGAGGGAGAAGGCAGCCAAATTAATGACTTCGGCTAAACGGAATCCTTTCCAACAAGGTGTTTATGAAAGCCAGTTATTCAGTTTGGATATGTACATCACTATGCTCCTTCAATACCAAGAACACCTATCAGCTTAAATGGCAGATAGATGTCCTGGCAGAAGAAATTGAAGAATGTAAGATAATCCAATCAATTCCCGGTATAGGAGAAAAAATCGCGGCCACGATTATTTCTGAAATCGGGGAAATTGACCGGTTTTATCATCCAAAAAAACTTGTAGCTTACGCTGGAATAGATCCGAGTGTCCATTCATCAGGTAAGTTGACAGCTACGATAAATCATATTACTAAACGAGGTTCAAGCCGGTTACGACACGCTTTGTATATGGCCGTATTATGTGGAATAAGAGGCTCTCGAAACAAGAAGCTAAAAGAATATTATGATCGAAAACGAAATGAAGGAAAACCCTCAAAAGTAGCGATGATAGCTTGTGTAAATAAACTCCTACACTGGATTTTTGCAATACTAAAACGAAATGAGTAGTTCCTAGATTTGGCTTAATCCACAAAAAAATAAAGTATATGAAAAACCTTCCAACAGTATTTGGAGGGTTATTTGGCCTGTCGTTAAAAAGTATACCACGAGAGATAATTCTTTTTAATAAAAAACTATTGACTCCTATTAGCTGGTTTAGCTGAAGATTGGAGCTGTCTATAAGGCAGCTTTTTCTTATGGAACTAAAGGGCAGTTTTGCAGAATGAAATGGAAGGATTTTTTTGTGGAATAGTAGAATATTTCATTTAGGATAACGGGCAGTTTAGATTAGCAATCCATAAGAAACAACCGTATGCTGAAATGTCCTAAAATGGATAATGTAAATATCCCTCATGAACAAAGGAGAACTGAAAATGAGAAAGCTCGTTCTATTTCTGCACGCATCGCTTGACGGTTTTGTAGAAGGGCCGAACGGTGAAATGGACATTGGCTGGGTTTCCTACGATGCTGAATTGGAGAAACACGCGAAAGAAATTCTGAGTACTGCCGACACTGTTATTTGGGGACGTGGGACTTATCAGATGATGCACAATTACTGGCCATCTGTGCCTTCGAACCCATCAGCTTCGCAGCATGAACGGGATCATGCCGAGTGGATCGAAAAGACATCCAAAATCGTTTTTTCCACGACGCTGGAGAAAGTCGAATGGAACAATTCCAGACTGGTGAAAGAAGATGTCGAGAAAGAGATCAAGAACCTCAAAGAGCAGCCAGGCAAGGATATGGTCATCCTCGGAAGTCCTAGGTTCGCACACTACCTTATGCAGCTTGATTTAATAGATGAGTATAAAATTACGGTTTCACCCGTCCTGATTGGCAGCGGGTTGCCGTTATTCCAAGGTCTCAAGGAGAAGATCAATCTTAAACTTATCGAAAACAAGACATTTGATTCTGGAGCCATTGGTCTCGTCTACCAGACGGTTAGATAACCTTGTCTCCTAAAGTAGATTACGCTAACGGGGGCTTATGTTAAAAATGGGATGGCTGCGGTTATCCCTTTTTTTGATTGTGCTAACGGGGCAGGATTGTTGAATAAGGAATAGACTTGTTATTTAAACAATCGGTTAGACAAGGAGGATAATTTATGGGAACAGTTTATTTATCAATACTTCCAAACCACGAAGAATTTATAAGGAAACAACAATTTTTTTTGTTCTTAAGACAGAATTATAGTCGGGGTCTCTACCGTGTTAATCTTAAGACAGAATTATAGTCAATTCACTTCATATTTTTTAACCATTATTGGTCTTATTATTGGCGTTTTCATTTTTCTTTATCAGAGGTTTTACGAACTAGAATATAATGATTTAGTTCAACGACGGGTGCGTTAATCTGGAAGGTTAGCCGCCCTTTTCTGTTGAATTCCTTATATAACTATCGATGCAGTTTAGTTGAATAAGCAATGGCTCGAGGATCCTGTTTGGAGTTGTTAATTCCTATTTCCCGCAATAGGGGTAAAATTTCAAATGCAATCTAAAGGTCATATATAAAAGGTGACCTTTTTTATGTTATGCCTAGATTTTTACAAATAAAAAGCTACAAGGGAATTCTTGTAGCCGACTTTACTTATTTGTGTGCCTCTTCTCGATCTCTGCGTCTTAGTCCTAAAAGGCCAACTAATCCAAGTAGCCCAATCCATTCCCAGTTTGTATCATTATCGTTGTTATCGTTATCAGTAGAGACACTTCGAGTAGCTGGAGTGCGATCGTTGTAATTATTGTTTGTGATTCTGTCTCCGCGATCCATCATGTCCGTCCCACGTTCAGCAAATGCTGGCATGGAAAATGTAAAAATGGAAATTGAAATTGCACATACCAAAGCAGTTATCTTATTCATCAAATCATCCTCCCTCCTTTCAAACATCTATAATTTTTCCTAAAAGGTAAGATTTATTCCTAAAGCAAGGACAAATTTTTACCTTTTGTATTAATAACATTTTCACGGATTTCTTTTAGCGTTTTGGACATTCTATACATCGTGGCCGAATTACCAAGAGAGAGGTGGTCCACATTGAATAAATCGAATTTATTACAAATGGGGAGGATGATTATGGGAATCTTAAGCGGAAATCCACAGAATGAGCCAATGCATTATGGGGAAATCTTCGGCATGTGGAGTTACCTTGCCGGAAATAAGGGTTATGTTGCGGGATATGAAACGTTAATCAATCATACTGGAGACGGGGACTTAAAAAAATTCCTGGAAGACTCTGTTCAAGCCATGAAACAAGAAATCGAACAGGTCGAAAAGGCTCTAAAAGCCAATGGAATTGGTTTACCGCCAGCACCTCCTGAACGTCCAACAGCTTCTTTAGAAAGCATTCCTGCAGGAGCCCGTTTTAGCGATCCAGAAATTGCAGCGTCAGATGCAAAAGATGGAGCAGCAGGTTTAGTCGCTTGCAGCCAAATTATGGGGCAGTCTATCAGGGAAGATATCGGAGCCATGTTTGGGCAGTTCCACATGAATAAAGCACAGTTTGGCGTTCGCCTCTTGAGGATGATGAAAGAAAAAGGATGGTTGGTTCCTCCTCCCCTTCACATGGAAATACCTGAGGCTATTCACGCATAACGATCAAAAGAGAGATGCCAGTCCGATTTTATAAATGACTCTGGCATCTCTTTCTTAATATTATTATTTAAGTAGGGGCACATAGGAATTAATTGATAAATGCGAGATTGTGAAGGAATGTACTAAACTATCGGGTGCTTTACTTCATTACCAGGAGCTGATCAGCAGCTCTTTTTTTATGCAACTAAAGGGCAGGTTAGCTGTACAAGTTATAAATTTAATGGTTTAAAGTTATAGAGCATTGCTTTGAATGAGGAATGCTTTTTATTTTTGCTTAAAACAAAAATATACAATAAAAATGTTATCCAATTTAATAAAAATTTATTGTAAAACGATAAAATATATATTAAAATCAAAATCAGAATAAATAAGTGAGGTGCTTTTTATGGAAAAAGTAACAACGTTGTTTTTAAAAATAGCTGTTATTCTTTTAGGAGTGCCAGTTCTTGCTCTGTGCATCTTTTTGGTGCCTGAGATGGCGAATCTTGCAGCAAAATTGCTTCCAGAGTTTGCTTTTATAAAATATCTCGTTTTCATCGCTTTTGATGCATCGGCGATACCTTTTTACTTTGCTTTGTATCAGGCTTTCAAACTCTTACACTATATTGACAAAAATAAAGCTTTCTCCGATTTATCTGTAAAAGCTTTAAAGAAAATCAAATACTGTGCCATCACAATCAGTATTTTGCATGTGCTAGTTTGGCCGCTCTTCTATATCTTTGCGGAAGTAGACGACGCACCAGGAGTTTTCTTTGTCGGATTGGTTGTTCCTTTTGCTTCGATGGTTATCGCAGTCTTTGCGGCTGTTCTCCAAAAACTTTTACAAGAAGCAATTAATATCAAATCAGAAAATGATTTAACGGTCTGAGGTGAATAACAATGGCAATTATAATCAATATTGATGTGATGTTAGCAAAAAGGAAAATGAGCGTAACAGAACTTTCGGATAAGGTTGGAATAACAATGGCGAACCTTTCTATATTGAAAAATGGAAAGGCAAAAGCGATTCGATTATCCACTTTAGAGGCAATTTGTAAGGCTTTAGAATGTCAGCCTGGAGATATTTTAGAATACAAAAGTGACGAAGACAGTTAAACATTGTGGAGGAAACTTAATATAACAATTATTAGGGGAGTATAACTATGGACATTAACAATTTGATTATTGAAAATATTGCTAACCCTCATGAGCTGGAGAGAATGTATAGAAAAGACCCGAAAGCTTTTAAAAAGTCATTCTCACACGCATGGAAACAAAATCCTGATTCTCAGGTTCTTGGTGTTTGGTATGAAAGATTGCATTTCAAGGAGACGGAAAATACAGAAAAATCTTCCTTGCTTCAAAAAGGTTTCTTATTCATGGGCATTTTAGCCATTCTGGCTGGGATAAGCACCAGGATCATTTTCCATTTTGTCGAACAGGAAGCAATTGCTCCAATTAACCTGGCTTTTGGTATAATTCCCTTTATTGCTGCCTATTTTGTTTACAATAATACTCCGAAAAAAAGTGTTATTTATTCCCTTGCAGCGTTGTTCCTAATTTCCGGGTTTTATCTTAATATGCTGCCATTAAATTATAAAGACAGTATTATCCTTGCTTATTTACACCTTCCCATATTCTTATGGGTATTGGTAGGGCTTGCATTTACAGGAAATGAATATTCAAAAGGCAGTACAAGATTAGCCTATATTAAATTTAATTTGGAATATTGTATTCTCTACGCCAGCATGGCAGTTAGCGGAATGGTACTAGCAGCATTAACCATGCAGTTATTTAGCTTTGTTGGCTTGGATATAGAAGACTTCTATTTTAGTAATGTCGTTTTATTTGGTGCTGCCGCTCTCGCTATTGTGGCTGCATACCTGGTATCAATGAATCTTAAACTTGCTAAGAATATTACACCATATATAGCTAAAATTTTTAGTCCTCTTGTCCTGGTCACATTGTTGGTCTATCTTATAACGGTTATATGGGTCGGAAAAAATCCATTCTTGGACCGCAATTTCCTGATAGCCTTCAACGGAATACTCCTTGGTGTATTGGCCGTTACCATATTTTCCATTATCGAGAGCGACTCAGACGAGAAAAAGAACATTTCAGATTATATAAATTTTGCCTTAATTGTTCTTGCGCTTATCATTGACAGTGTGGCTTTGTCAGCCATCGTGTTCAGACTTTCTTCTTATGGGATTACGCCTAATAGACTTGCTGTTTTAGGAGTAAACATACTTATCTGGGTAAATCTAGTTTGGATTATGCTCTCCTATATGCGTTTTCTACTAAACAAATCCGGACCTTCAACTATTCAAGATGCCGTTACTAAGTATTTGCCGGTCTACGGACTTTGGGCAGCTTTCGTTACATTTACTTTTCCTATAATTTTTAATTAGAAAGGCTCTGTTAATGTAACGAAAAGCTAATCTTCTATAACGTATTAAATCCTTAGAGCCGATATTATGCAGCTTTTTATACAGAGTTGCATAGTTTTGGCTTATTTTCATTACTAAAGTTAAAAAGAGGGTATTCAAACTAGAAGACATAATATATTGTTGCAACTGGATTCTTTAAAATATGCCCAGTTTCATGTGCCCAACGAAATAGGACTTTATTAAACGTATTTGACAAGCTAAACTTGCAGGTTTTAAGTTTGAGTTTGATTTAGATTAAATGTGAAAAGATGTACTTACACTAAATATGTTAAAAATGGGATGGCTACGGTGATCCCGTTTTTTATTGTGCTAACGGGCAGGTTTGTTTAAGAACGATGAAGGATATATGTGGTCACAGTAAAAATATTTATTAGGTCATAAAAAGATTTTAATGATTTAATAAGCAGTCGTCTTTTACTACGAGGAGGAGTTATGACAAGCTTTCCAGTTTCCATTCAAAATTTTCTGTATGACAAAGACGTGGACTTACATACTATAGATAGCTTATATGGAGTCAATTCTGGACGTGGAGTATTTGCATTTCGGGTTTATTCTAAAAAGAATTCATTTATAGTAAAAAAATGTATCCAAAAGAGAGAGTTTGATGTCTACACTAAGCACTCAGCATTTTTTAAAGAACATAACATTAATATTCCAGATATTTTCGTCTCTTACACGGAGAATGGAGATCATTGGATTGTTATAGAAGATATCCCAAACAAGTTCCCCGAAAGTCGTTGGAAAGCTGATTTTGAGCAAATACGGTTTCTTTATCAATTACATTCGAAAAGTCTTGATAAAAGCATTGATTTAGATGATCCTTTTGTTTATATGTATAAAGAAGAAACAATTCAAAAAGCTAATAAGATACTGCCTTTAGAACTTTCCATAAGACTAAATGCTCTTCAAACACAATTCCAACAATTATTTGAGCCTTTTTGTATAATATCTGGAGATCCTAACCCAACAAATTGGGGCATAAAAGTTAATGGGGATTTGGTGTTATTTGACTTTGAGCGAATTGGCTTTGGAAATCCCGCAATTGATTTAGCTATCACTATTCCAGGTGTCGGGTCAAAGGATGGTTCTTTAGAAAAAGAAATTGCAGTATCATACATTACTCTTTGGCAAGAGAATGGACTAAAATATCCTTTCTCAGTTAATGAATTAATCGTACAAATCCATAGAGCTAAACTGTGGATTACTTTAGATTTTTTAACTAATAATTATGAAACATTAAGCAAACGAAGTTTAGATTACTTTGTAGCAGGAGTAATAGAAAAAATGAAACGTTTTATTGATATAATAGGATGATTTCCAATAGAGTTTGTGAAAAAATGTAAATTAACGGGTGCTTTAAATGAATAGCAAATACAGCAACCAATGAAAAGATTGAAAATGAACTGGATCATGTAAGGAGTAATGCTACTGATAATGATGAAACCGACTCTTCATATGATGAAAAGAGTAAGAATGAGGTATTACTTCAAGAAAATAAATCACTAAGCGAAACCAATGAACAGTTAGAGGCCGGGGCAGTTTACTTGAAGAAGGAAATTTGATTCCAACTGTCAAATTGATAATTTCAGATAATCATAAGAGGTGCTTAATGGATATTTTGTATGATGATAAATATCATCTGCATTTAGGTTAATACGAGGATAACTTTGATTATGAGGCGATAGCTTTTAAAAGACAATTGGAGGATGTATGGGATATATTCTTTGATTTTAAAGGATATGGGATTAAAAATATTACATCCAAATATGAATAGATGCATTTGGAACAAGGATATTTTTCTATCGACAAATAGAGATTGATTATAATTTGGGGATACAACGGTTTAAACAATGGCTATCATCAAATAAAATGATTTAAATTATAATGATCGCTTTGGCGGTCATTTTCTTATTCGACTACCGTAGCAGGTTAGCAAATAAATTACATCTATGGTAAGAGGAGGAAACAGAGTGCTAAATACAAATCCATTAGGTAAGATCGTGATTCTGAACGGAACTCCTCGGTCAGGAAAATCAAGTATAGCAACTATTGTCCAAAATACGTTTGATGGAGTTTGGATAAATTTAGGTGTTGATAATTTTATTCGAATGACACCTCAACGCTACCAACCTGGAATTGGATTAAGACCTGGAGGCGAACGCCCTGATTTAGAGCCATTAATCGTTACCTTGTATCAGGCTATGTACGAATCTATTGCAGCACACAGTCGATTAGGTTTGAACGTTGTTGTTGATGTTGGGCATCACGATAACTATTCAACTAGGAGGGGGATTCTTTATAAGTGTGTTAGTATTTTGAAGGGTTTTTCCGTGTTATTTGTGGGTATCCGATGCCCCCTAAATGTTGTAATGGAGCGACGAATTGCGACTTGGAATAATAGCTACGCTGAAGATGGGTCTGTACCAAAACCCATTATGATGTGGCAGAAGTCCGTTCATTTTCCAGGTATCTATGATCTGGAGATAGATACATCGGTTCTCAGTCCTGAAGAATGTGCAAATTTGATTCGAAAAAGATTAGAAGAGAATCCCATAAATACAGCTTTTAAGCGTCTTGCAGATATGATAAACGAAGAGACAAACTGAATTCGTTATTAAACTAACAGGTGCTTATGTTAAAAATGGGATGGCTGCGGTGATCCGTTTTTTTATTGTGCTAACGAGGCAGTATAGTTGGAGAAGGAATATGGAAATGGAAACCGAATTTAATTAATTACCATAACTGAAAACAATATTTAGGTGAAATGAGTGAAACAGTTTAATAATGGAGTTAATTAACGGTGAATACACCATTTTACTAAATGGTATTAATCATTGGATGAAAATTGATGGAAGTCAAAATAAAACAATACCATTAATTATAATTCACAGAGGTCCTGGAGGGAATCATTACACGTTTGAAAGAACAGTGGGACCACTACTTGCTAAAAAGAGAACGATTGTTTATTACGAACAACGCGGATGTGGTAGAAGTGATAAACCACAATGCGATGACGACTATACAATGGAATCACTAATTAGGGATTTCATTGAACTGAAAAAGTCGTTAGGAGTAGACCGAGTTGATTTATTAGGCTATTCCTTTGGAGGAGAACTGGCACTTGAGTTTTCCGTTGCTTTTCCTGAAATAATAAACAATATTATTCTTTCTGGTCCAAGTCTGATGGACTCCGAAATTCAAAAAATGGTACAGATAACTGGTTTTATGTCAGTGGCAAATAAAGACCTCTACAATAAGATTTTATTGCTTCAAAAAGAATCTACTTCAATTGCCGATGTTTATGAAAAACTGTGGGAACTTGTTGACACCGAAACAGTTGATTTGTTGTTATTTGAAAACCAGGAAATTGCAAAAATAAATAGAAGTTTATGGGAAGAAAGTAATTTAATTAACACAGGACTTATGATGAACGTCCTTGAAAATACCCCTTGTAAATTTCCATTACAATACCGTCTTAAAGACTTAAAACAACCTACTTTAATAATTACAGGCGTTTTCGACCGTAATACTGGAGTTAATATCTCTAAAATAATTCATAGGGAATTAACCAACAGCACATTAGAATTATTCGATAATAGTGCCCATTTCCCTGATTTAGAAGAAACAGAAAAATTTATTAACGTAGTTTTAGAGTTTTTGAAGTCGTAATGCTTTCATTATTAGGCTAACGGGGTGTGCTAGCTGAAGATCGGAGCTGTGTTTAAGGCGGCTTTTTCTTATGGAACTAAAGGGCAGTTTAGTTTAACAAGGAGTACCGTCAGTTTTATCTTGTTACAAAAATATATACAAGGAGTTTAGCAATGGAAAAGTGGGATTTATATGATAAGCATCGTAATAAATTAGAGAAACAAATAACTCGTGGAGATGAAATGACATCAGACGAGTTTCATTTAGTAGTACACGTATGTATATTTAATTCAAAAGGAGAGATGCTCATTCAACAGCGTCAGCCCTTTAAACAAGGATGGTCGAACCTTTGGGATATCACTTGTGGTGGTAGTGCTGTTGCAGGCGACACAAGTCAGCAGGCTGCTTCAAGAGAGTTATTCGAGGAGTTGGGGATTCATTATAACTTTGAAAAGATACGTCCACAATTTACTATTAACTTTGAACGTGGCTTTGATGATTTTTATTTAATTGATTATGACTTTGATTTGAATGAATTGAATTTACAGACAGAAGAGGTCCAAGCAGCCAAATGGGCTTCTAAAGAGGAAATCTTAAGGCTAATCGAACTAAAAAAATTTATACCTTATTATGAGAGTATCATTTCGTTTCTTTTTGAGGGTCGACATCATTATGGCTCTATTCGTCTTTAAAATAGTGTAATTTTGCATTGATAACGCATTTAAGGCAATTAAGGTTTATAAAGGCCAAAAAAGATTGTGAAGTATTGTACTTAAAGTAATGGGTGCGTTCGTATTATGGAGTTAACCAGTTTTTACTGGTTGCTCTTTTATAGGACCTATTATTTTAGTAGCCAGGGTAGAACGTA
>NZ_JBDPNU010000063.1:0-1477 GCF_050468105.1 Fictibacillus sp. NRS-1165 | reverse complement strand
ATGGAACGCGAAATGACATTGCTATTATTTGGCCACCGAAAGGAGATCCTATTGTTCTTGCAATACTTTCTAGTCGTGATAAAAAGGACGCTGATTCTAACGACAAGCTTATTGCACAGGCAACAAAGGAAGTAAT
Organism: Fictibacillus sp. NRS-1165; assembly: GCF_050468105.1. Classification (NCBI taxonomy): domain Bacteria; kingdom Bacillati; phylum Bacillota; class Bacilli; order Caryophanales; family Fictibacillaceae; genus Fictibacillus; species Fictibacillus sp. NRS-1165. The sequence continues at coordinate 1,341 of NZ_JBDPNU010000063.1, read as the reverse complement.
CGGTACCCTTAAAGTCAACCATAAGTAGGTAAGGTATAGTAATAAATTTTTAGTGACAATAAAGTTATTTAAAAACATATAATCCCGTTCTGATTTTAGGATGGGATTAAAATAAACTTGTTTAAAACACCAGTCATGCTGCATCATAATAGGGCGCTTTTCTGGAGTAAGGTTGCACTCTCTTCGCATCTAGGGGTATTTTTCAAAATGGACCTTTTCTAGGGGTTGGACAAAAACACCCAAATAGTAAGACATAATTGACAGACGACAGACAAAGCCCATTGAGTTCTAACTATTACCATGGGCTAAATTTCTGATTATCACAACTTATTTTTGTATTGAATTCAACTTGTGGAATTACTGAAACTTAATAAACCGAAAGGAGCCGAACCTATTATAACGGATCCGACACACGACACATTTTGGTGAGTTCACATGGATCCATTTATCGAATATGGACCTGCTCTATTTTCATATGAGCAAGGCAATTTTCTCGATTTTAAAACAAAGATGTGTGAAAGGATGCGGTTGCATAAATCGGCCGAAAACCACAAATGTTGCTTAAGATACGAAAACTAAAAATAAAAATGGAATGCCAGGGTGAGCGTTATCACTTCGGTTATTTTTTTTTAATGGATTAAAATAAGGAAAGAGAGAGACAAAGTCAGGAGGGGAACGGATTGAAACATAAAATTTCAATTCTTTGTATAGCCTTACTTTTTATCCTGGTTGCAGGATGTTCGGATGGACCTAAGCCAGATCCTACAATAAAAGAATATATGAAAAACTGGCAATCTATGAAGTTTGATAAAATGTACTCCATGCTTTCCGATAAAAGCAAAAAGGAAATGACAAAAGATGAATTCGTGAAAAAATATTCCGCGATTTATGGCGGAATCAATGCACAAAATATTTCTATAACACCGGTTATTCCAAAAGAAGAACCGGATCCAGACAAGAATGGGAATGTGACGTATACATACAAAGTAAAAATGGATACGTTGGCGGGTCCTATTCAATACAAACATAAAATAAAAATGGCGGAGCAGGAAAAGGACGACAAGAAAAACTGGTTTGTAAATTGGGATTACTCGCAAATTTTCCCCGGTATGGAAAAGGGGGATAAGGTTAGAGTTCAAACCAATAAGGCAAAACGGGGGGAGATCCTCGACCGGAATGGAAATGGGCTTGCCGTAAATGGCATGGCCGAACAGATCGGCATTGTCCCGCAAGATCTTCCTGGGAATGGCGATGACAGCAAACAGCAGCTCGCAAAAGCACTTGGTATCAACAAAGAGGTCATCGATAACGCGTTAAATTCTTCATGGGTAAAACCAGGGT
>NZ_JBDPNU010000062.1:0-38894 GCF_050468105.1 Fictibacillus sp. NRS-1165 | reverse complement strand
ATTGGACAGCCCCTTTTTTTGTTCTGATGTTGCGGGGGTCATTTATAAAAATTACAATATTCATATTTTCTAAATATTTGTTTACCCCTTATTTACGCCTGGTTAAACAGTGATTAACACTCCATTGGTACGCTTGATCTGTTCGATAAAGCGGAAGGGGAGAACATGTTGAGCAAAAAAATGACTTCTTTACTTAGTGCGGCGGTTCTTGGAGCCAGCCTGTTTGCAGCGCAGAATGCCGATGCGGAATCCGTTCAAAAACATCATGACGTACTTGACGTTGCCCATCGGGGTGCATCGGGATATGCTCCGGAACATACGCTCACCTCCTATCATATGGGTGACAAGATGCATGGGGATTACATCGAAATTGATCTTCAAATGACGAAAGACGGCAAGCTGATCGCTATGCATGATGAAACCGTTGACCGTACAACAAACGGAACGGGAAAGGTGAAAGATTTTACATTAAAACAAATCAAACAGCTGGATGCGGGTTCCTGGTTTAATGAAAAATACCCACAATATGCAAAGCCGATGTACAAGGGCCTTAAAGTACCGACACTTGAGGAAATTTTCAAGACATTTGGCAAAAACAAAAATTACTACATCGAAACGAAATCACCAGATGTATATCCGGGAATGGAAGAAAAGCTCCTCCAACTCGTTAATCAATACCATATTAATAAAGACACGCTGCTCGTTCAATCATTCAGCAAAGACAGCCTGTTGAAAGTACACAAGCTGGATCCGTCTTTAAAATTAATTCAGCTTCTAGAATATAAGGAGAATGCGGTCCTAACAGACCAGGACCTTACTTCGTATAAACAATATGCAGCTGGAATCGGACCAAACTTTAATTATCTTGATAAGGCCTATGTACAAAAAGCAGTAAAAAGCGGTTTGGAAATTCATCCTTACACGGTTAATGAAACAACAGACATGAAAAGATTGATGGATTGGGGAGTTACAGGAATGTTTACGAATTTCCCTGACAGACTTCATCAGATGATCAAGAAAAATGGCCAGGATTAAACTCACCGCCATGTTAAAGCAGAAAAGCCGCTCAGGTCTGAGCGGCTTTTCGTTATTTTTTTGGGATTAGCGTCCTAACGTCATTTTAAGCAAAAGGAGCCTGCGAAGGATAAAATAAGTGATCATCCCTGAAAGTACGGCACCCAGATAGAAAAGAATGATTGGCTCGGATCATTGGCAACCTTTCGTAAGAAGAGAGAAGAACAATCCTCCAACGACCGAAAAGCAAAGGATGGTGCTGACTGAAAAATAAGGCTGAAGTTTTTCGAACAGGAGCAGCTTTCCGTTGTTTTCATTTCTTGTGTGTAAATACGATAGACCCCAAAGAGAAATACGAGTAAGTAGAGAAAAGCAAATAATAACGTCATGATCGACCATTGATTTAAATATTGAGCATGGAAAGCATCCACACCATCGTCAATGTAAATAGAGAGTTTAAAAGAAGAAAGACCAAGCGTTACACGATCAACAAAGTTTTGACCTGCTCCAATCATCCAGTTTATTGAAGCGCGCCTGAACATCCAAAAGCTCACCCAACAGGTTAAACAATCCGGCAGGCATAAATAAAAAAATAAAGCTAAGTACTACCACCAAGTTCATCCAAATAGTGTTCTGCTATTTTTATAAATTCAGTCCGATCAATTCCCAGATACGATGCCTCGATCACCAATTGTTTCAGGCTCTGTTTAAGAGCTTCTACTTTTTGTTCGTCCGCTTTTGGCACGATGCATTCTGCAACGAATGTTCCTTTGCCTCTGAGCGTCTCTATGATTCCTTGCCGCTCCAGTTCCTGATAGGCTTTGCTGACCGTATTCGGATTAATCACAAGACTGGATGAAAGCTCTCTGACCGAGGGGAGTTTATCACCGGGAAGCAGAATTTTCTTAAGGATCAGTTCTTTAATCTGATGAATGATTTGTTCCCAGATGGGGGTACTGCTGCGTGGATCCAGATGTAGAAGCACATTCATCCTCCTTTATAAGTGTATTATTGTATGCAGTACACTTAAAACAATAAGATATTCGGAAAACAAAGTCAACATGGATCGGAGCCGTTTTACTTCCACAAATATTGAGCTTACAATAGAGAGGAAAGGAGTGTTACCATGCGTGAAATGATAGAAAAAAGCAAGCTTTTAGTCTTTGATTTGGACGGTACTCTCTATGAGGACACAGATCATTTTGATTATTATTGCAGCCTGCTCCAGCAGCGGGCAGATGTCTCGATACAAGAAGAGTTTTATAACGCGTATGAGGAGATGAAACAGGGGAGTCATCCTGTTGCCATCGGAAAAGTGTATGACTTGAAAAAAGATGCGGCTCTGACCGTTGATCCGTTGACACTGCAAGTAACAGCTGCACATCTTTGGGATGGAACACCAATGGACGAAGAAACCTTGAAGAGGGAGTATTCTGGAGAACTTACATATGATTTTGAACGCTTTATTGCGATTGGAGACGGATGGTGGCTTCCCTATGTCACTGCCATGCATTATGGACTGAGCCAGCAGGATACATGGGAGTCCTACAATGCGACAAAGGTTTACATGGTCAGTGATGAATTCTCTTTGACGAAAACCCCGGGATTGAAGGAAAGCCTTCAGAGGCTAAAGAGGGAAAAACATCTTGTTCTGATGACAAACAGTGAAAAAGATGATGTGCTCCGTCTTCTCCGTGAACTGGAGCTGGATGAGCTGTTTGATGAAATTTTTTCTTCTTCCCGGAAACCTGTAAAGACCAAAGAGATTTTGAAGGCGATCATCTCCAAATATAAGGTGAAGCCGGAAGAAGCAGTCTCCATTGGCGATAATTTTATCAACGAAATTGCACCAGCCTTGCTGATGGGTCTAAATGCTGTTTACATACAGCCGAATGGCTACGATCTCCATCATGACAATCTTTATATCGTTCCAACGCTGTAACAGGCTTTTTAATGTCGGGCTCGAGCGCTTGTCGGACCTGGACAAGAGCTATCGCTTTTCTTTCAAAAGTTCCTCTTTTTTGTTCTAATTCGGACAAAGTTATCTAAACTAGGAATAGGATGTCCGTAAGGGGGAGAGCGTGTGAAAAAAGCTTTTTTGATCGCTGTTGGCTTCATGCTGTATGCAGCCGCCATGTGGTATTACTTAATCCATGGCGCTCAGACAGATCTGCCGGTACAGTTTCGCGGATCTGCTGCCGATCCCACCATGTTTATGAATGAAAGGCAGCTCAAGCTGAGCTATGATTTCTCAAGAATAAAGGATTGGATCTACTTTTTGTCTGTTCCGCTGGAATGGCTGATCTATCTGATCGTTTTAGGGTTTGGTTTATCGAAGAGACTGAGGGGCGCTGTGAAAGAAGTGACCCGTTTTTCATTCATCCACACAGCCCTGTATGTCCTCTTGCTGTCCTTGATAAGCTGGATTTTGACCTTCCCGCTTCGATATTACAGCTATACGATCTCCAGAGATTATCACATCTCCGTTCAGCCGTTCAAGGGATGGATGAAAGACAGTTTGATCGACTTTTGGGTGGGATGGTTATTTACGGTATTAACTGTAGTCGTTATTTACTTTTTTATCCGTAAAAGCAAGAAGAAGTGGTGGCTGTATGCGTGGCTTATCTCCATTCCGTTCACCATTTTTTTATATTTCATCCAGCCTGTTGTGATTGATCCGCTCTATAACAAATTCTATCCTTTAAAGGACCAGGTACTGAAGGAGAAAATATTAACACTTGCCGATCGGGCGGATATACCAGCTTCCAACGTGTATGAAGTGAACATGTCAGCGAAGACCAATTCCCTGAATGCCTATGTAAATGGCATAGGGTCAAATCTGCGAATTGTATTATGGGATACGACGATCGATAAACTGAACGATAAACAGGTTTTATTTGTGATGGCCCACGAGATGGGGCATTATGTGATGAAACATCTTTATCAAAATCTAATTGGTGCCATCATCCTGTCGTTCTTTGGCCTTTTCCTGGGCAGCAGGATATATTCCTGGGCGGTCTCAAAGTGGGGCAAGCAATGGGGGATAAAAGGCATAGGGGATATCGCAGGCCTGCCTGTTCTGCTCTTGATTTTCAGCCTGTTATCATTTGGAGCTGGACCTGTTGAAAATGCAGTTTCCCGTAAAGCGGAGAAAGATGCCGACCGGTACGCAATTGAGTTGACAAAGAATCCGGATGCAGCGGTAGGGGCCTTCCAGCAGCTGACGATCTCGGGACTTAGCGAAGTGAATCCGCCAAAGCTCGTGAAATTCTTCTTATACGGCCACCCTACAATGCTCGAGAGGATCACCTTCCTGGATTCCTATCGCCAAACATACGAACCAAATCAACGGGAAAAAGCAAATAAGCAAAACGGCCAGTAAAAAAATAAGAGGATGAGCCTCGGCTCACCTCTTATTTTGCGTTTTCAAGACTGTAGTTGGGAAGGACAAGTACTTCGACCCGCCTGTTTTTCGCTTTGCCTTGAGCTGTTTTATTTAGAGCCCTCGGCCGGTATTCTCCATACCCGCTTGCGCTAAGCGTTTTGGGAGAAAGATCAGGGTTTTTCATCATGATCTGCATGAAGTGGATCGCACGCATGGCGCTCAGTTCCCAGTTTGATTTGTATTGAGACGTCTCAATTGGCACATTATCCGTATGTCCTGCGATAATAATGTTTCTGGGGGGATTGGTGACGAGGAGATTGGACAGATTCCTGCCGATACTCACTGAATCTGTCTTCACGGTCGCACTTCCTGAATCAAATAGAGCATTATCCAAAATCGTGATCAATAGACCATTTTCCGTCAGTTTTGTCTGCAGGCTTTTTGATAGGTGCTTGTCTTTAATAAAACTGTCAATTTTCTTTTGAACCTTATGCAAAGATTCCAGTTCTTCTTTCGCTTTCTCCATCCGTTCCTTTTCCTGAATGGATAACTGTACGAGATTTTCCTTTTTAGGAAGCGGAGTGGATTCTGGAGAGGAATTAGGAGCCTGTTCTTCCATCACTCCGCTTCCGCCGGGAAACTGGCTGCGGAACGTATTGGCCATCTGTTTGAACTTGGACGCATCCACTTCACTCATGGCGAAAAGGACGATGAACAGTGCCAGAAGGAGAGTCAGCATGTCTGAGTAGGGGATAAGCCAGGATTCATCTACATGGTCATCATGTTTTTTCTTTTTTCTAGTCAAGACTGACACCCTCTTTTAGTCTTTCCCGCTCGCTCGCCGGGATGTAGGTTAAAAGTTTCTCTTCCAATATTTTTGGCGATGTTCCATCCTGTATGGATAAGAGGCCTTCGATCATAATTTCCTTTAGCATGATTTCATTCTGTGATTTCCGTTTTAATTTATTAGCGAAGGGATGCCAGAGGACATACCCTGTAAATATTCCAAAGAGGGTTGCGATAAATGCAGCAGAAATGGCATGGCCGAGGGCTTCGATATCATCCATGTGGCCAAGAGCAGCCACAAGTCCGACAACCGCTCCGAGTACACCTAACGTGGGTGCATACGTTCCGGCCTGCGAGAAGATGCCCGCATTGCTGAGATGGCGGTCTTCCATCGTTTCCAGATCCTTTATGAGAACATCCTTAATAAATTCGGGGGATTGCCCGTCGACAATCATTTTGATCCCCTGTTTTAAAAAAGGGTCGTCGATCTCATCCGATTTTGGCTCAAGTGCAAGCAATCCTTCCTTTCGGGCGATCGTTGCCCATTCAATAAATATTCCGACCAGTTCTGCCATGCTGACCATCTTTTGTTCTGTGAATAATATCTTAAACAGCTTGGGCAGTTTCTTTACTTCGTTTAAAGGAAAGGCAATCATGATGGCAGCGGCCGTTCCTGCAAAGATGATCAGCAGTGCTGCGGGATTGAACAGCGAAGAGATGGCAACCCCTTTTAGTACCATTCCTACACCAATAGCAACAATGCCAAAGACTAACCCAATCACCGATGTTTTATCCATATTATATTCATCCTCGCTTTTTGCTGAATTTAAAGATGCATTTCTCGTTTGGGCTACACTTATATATCGGCGGTTCTCATCGTATTTTTATAGGAACTTCATTGTCAGGCCGCGTATTTCTAGATTTCAGCGCCATTCAAAACCCTGTTTCCAAACGTTATCTTAATAACGCTGTTGATTACGTAGGACAAAGTGTGGATCAATAGGTATAATGACAGTAAAACGATTCAAAAAAGATAAAGAGGCAGGTTCTATGAAAATAAGACCATTTATCATCGTACTCATCCTTCTTGGATTAATCGGGCTCGCACTGTGGACATCAAAACAGGAGACAGGTCAGACCAAACAGACAGCATCAAAGAGTACCTTCAGCACAGTGCAGCAGAACGGGCGTACAGGATTGAAACCGGGCAACAAAGTGCCGGATTTTACAATGACGGCATTGAACGGCCAAAAGATCTCGATCCAGGATCTCCGGGGTCAAAAGGTGATCCTTAATTTCTGGGCGACCTGGTGTCCGCCCTGCCGAAAGGAAATGCCTGATATGCAAAAAATCTTTAGTACATATGAAGATAAAAATTTGAGCATCCTGGCTGTGAATTTAAGATATACAGAAAAGAGTACGGATTCGGTTTCTGCTTTTGTAAAGGAACGAAATGTGGCATTTCCCATCCTTCTGGATCAGGATGGCAGGGTGAGCAAGAAATTCCAGGCCGTTTCCCTTCCTACGAGTTATTTGATTGACTCCAGAGGCATTATTCAAAAAAAGATCATTGGACCTCTTTCTCAGGACCTTATGAGAGAATTTGCGAAAAAAGCTAAATAAATGAACCCCTCAGTGCTCAGTAGAGAAGGAGGGGTTTTTCTGAATATCATAGGATTTTACTACTAGTATTTTACAGCAAAAAATTAGGCATTTTGCATAATAGGAATATCTTACCTTTTATCGAATATATCAAGGATGGAAAGCGTACAAAAATCCAACTATGGAGAAAAGGGGTATACACCATGGTTGAACAATTCTTAGTGAAAATGATGAAAATGCAGAAGCCTTTTGAACGTCCTCAAGGGGACGACTCACAGATTCATACATTGGAACTCAGTCCAGTTCACCTTTTCAGAATCAAAAGAAAAGCTGCCGGAAACTATGTTGTCACACACTCCGAGGGAAAGCTTCCCAACGATACCAAGTTACATGCTGCAGCAGCAGAACGCCCTCTAAGTGATCTGATACCTCTTAAAACCATTCAGCATTGGACCGCTTATCTTGAAAGGGCCTTCAGCGGCCGGCCCTGCATTTTTGAAACGCATGATATGGAGCGTTCGTTTCAGACTGTACTGACTCCTATGTTTCAAGATGAACAGGTAATAGAAGTGGCAGGCACTTCAACGGATTGCACGCTCGAAACAAGATCTCAAGAAGAATTGATACTCTACGCGCATAAATACAAAGAAATATTTAATCATACACTCAATCCTATTCTATTGCTGAATAACAGCAGACTCATTCTCGAGGCTAATGCGGCCGCGCTCGAGGCACTGGGAATTCCACGAAGGGATATGAACCTCAACCGGCTGGATTCCTTTATCTGCAAAGAAGATGAAGGTGAATTATCTCTTAATTGGGACCTATTCATGCTCGATCCAAGCCTCAAATGGGAGTTTAAAGCAGTCCTGGGGGAAGAAAAAAGGCTGATGGAATGTACAGGCAAGAAAGACATACTTCCTGGGGTTCATCTGTGTATTTTACAGGATGTAACCGATCGGAGACAGACAGAAGAACGCCTTCGAAAAGCGGAAACCTTGAATGTGGTCGGTGAAATGGCGGCAGGAGTCGCACATGAAATACGCAATCCGCTCACCAGCCTTAAAGGGTTTATCCAGCTGCTGCAAAATGAGAGCAAGGCACATGAGGCTTATTATTCCATCATTTTAAATGAAGTGGACCGTATCGAATATATTATCAAAGAATTCCTGCTTCTTGCCAAAACTGACCGCCAGCATATTGAAAAAAGCAGTCTCGTGGTCACCTTGAAAGAAACTGTCTCCTTGTTGCAGACCCAGGCCATCCTAAAAAACATTGAGTTGGAAGTGGAGATTGAGGAAAATATTCCCGATATCGATTGCGATCCTTTTCAGATCAAACAGGTGTTTATCAATTTAATAAAAAATGGGATTGAAGCGACAGATGAAGGTGGAACCATATTTATTAAAGCTTTCCGTACTGAAAAAAATCAAGTCCACTTCTGCTTTACGGATAATGGAAGCGGGATGCCAAACCAAGTACTGGACAGAATCGGCAAACCGTTCTATACCACGAAAGAAGAGGGAACGGGCTTAGGGCTCATGGTCAGTTATAAAATTATTGAAAACCATAAAGGAACCGTACGTGTTTCAAGTGAGGTAGGAAAAGGTACAACCTTTGAAGTGATTCTGCCGATATGAGCAGGGGAGGAGAAAAGGAAAAAGAAAAACCATTTTGCCTTAGCAGCGATTGTGCGGGCTTTTTTGGTTGTGTGTGGAAACGCGAAATACAGGCAAGAGGCACCCTGATGGGGTGCCTCTTGTTAATATGATCATCCAGTGAATTCTTGGACAAACATTTTACCATATTTTCCGCCGTCAACGATCCCGATACCAACTTTTGTGTAGTCAGATTTTAGGATATTTTCACGGTGTCCTGGAGAATTCATGAGTGAAGTGTGAGCTCCGTCTACTGAAGAGTTTCCAGCGATGTTCTCACCAGCTGTTTGATATTGGATGCCAAACTTTTTCATCATGTCGAATGGAGAACCGTATTTTGGTGAATTGTGATCGAAGTAGTTGTTGTCGATCATGTCTTGCGCTTTTACGCGAGCCATTTTAGTTAGTTCCATGTCAACCTGAAGTGGTTTAACTCCAGCTTTTTCGCGCTCTTGGTTCACTTTCTCGACCATTTGCTTTTCGTCAGCTGTTAATTGTCCTGCTGCAGCATCAGATTTTGGCGCTTCGCTTGCTTTTTGCTCTTGTGGAGCTGGTTTCGTTTGAGTTTTATCTTGTGCTGGAGCTTGTTGTTGTTGTTGCTCAACATTTTGAGTTTGAACATTAAACCCTTGTTTCTTAAGAGATTCGATCAATTTATTTATATCAGCACCTGATTGGCCTTGTTGCGGCTGTACTTGTACATTTCCGCTTTGCGGGCAATCTTGCGCGTGAGAGATTCCTGCGTTAGCACCGAATAGAGATGCACCTAAGATTGAAGCTACTACTACCTTTTTCATGGATGAATGACCTCCTGGTTTTTGTATAGTGATATTAGCTACAACACAAGTTTCGCCCTTGGGTGTCCGCGGGTGGGGGTGTGGAAAGAACTACCAGTTTATTCCCAAATTCTTTGGATACGCACCTCTTCCATTACGGTCACTTCATACACATCCAGGTTTGATAGGGCTCTCCAATCCGAGAATCCGATCCGGTTATCAAAGATCTTTAATAATAGGGTCATTAAATTGCCATGGGTAACAAGAACAGTACATTGAAACGGCGAGGCCAAAATCTCTTCTATTAGCGGCTTAACCCTTTCTGTCGCCTCCTGATTGGATTCTCCTCCTTCAAGAACGATTGCAAAATCATTAAAGGATTGCTCCAAAAGCTCCAGCCAGTCCGCCCGTTCGACGGATGACAGTATCCTTTCAGCCAAGCGCTCATCGGTTTCAATAGGAAGTTCTTTGATTTTAGCCAGAAGTTCAATGGAATCAACGACTCGTGTAAAGGGACTTGAAATGATGCGGTGCGGGTTTGGCCATTAAAAAATTCTTAAGTTCGCGCGATTGCCGCAAACCCTCATTGGTCAGTACTGCATTTCTTTCCTGGCCATTGGCTTTGCAATGCCGGACGATAAGGATAGATTTCATGCTCGTTCCTCTTTCTGTGATATTTAGTTCGTAACCCTTTAACATTCGAGACCTTTAAACCGGATTCCTTTCACGAATAATGTAAAGAAGGAATTTTGAGCGAGGTTATGGATCCTTGATGGCATCAGCTTTTCTTGATCCAGCTTCAGCAGGCAGAGCCTTGGCCGCTTCGCTCTCACGCCTCAACACAAAAAACGTGTTGTTGCGTGAGACCTCCACCGTCTATCGGCTCTAAACACCTGCTTCAGCTTTTCTAACTAGAAAGGAGTACACTATGTATCCTGAACTTAAGCAGTTTAATCAAATGAGCAAGGAATATGAAGAACGTATAAAAGAGGCCAATGAACGATGGAAGATCTTACATAAGCAGAAGGAGATGGCCTCTTCAGAGTATGAAAGCCTGCTGGGCCAGTATGGAAGAAGAAATTCGCGTGTCAGTATGGAGGAATTGCATGAGAGCAAGGATGAGTATCTCAGGCTGATGGCGAAGGAACGGGATGCGATGGAACATCTGGATGAGCTCAAGGAAAGCAGACGGTACAGAATGAAGGATTTTGTGGATACTCTTCAACAGGGAAGAGACCGTGAAGTAGGTGCCGCGGAAAGAACCATGAAGAAAAAGATCGAGGAAATGCATCGATTGAAGGCAGAGTATTTAATGATTGTACAGCAGATCCATCAGATTAATGAGTATGTTAAGGATATCGAAGAATCGACCCTTCAGGCTTTTCAGTCGATGGACACCCGGTATCAGCAGAGAACAGATTACTCGATCTATCCGGCTTTAGCCAAAATGGAAATCAGCCACCGTGAAATACAGCAAGTATTTACCGCTGGAGATCTCCCTTCTGAAATGTCGAAATATACCGATCCATATTCATCATTCCAGCTGATTAGAAATGAAAAAAGGCCATAATCAAATAACGATTATGGCAAAGGCCGAACGCATGATGAAGAATTGGGGTGGGGAAGAGCTTTTTCTGCCGGAGAGACTTGAGACCGGCAGGAGAGAGTGACATTCTCTACATTCTTATGATATGCATAGAAATAGCTGGAGTCTGGACAAGTGCCATGGGGAAGCCGCCCGATTTTTCTTTTTTTTACGGAATCAAGAATGTGAGGCCGACCTGGTATGCCATTCAGACAGCAATTCTTTCTCACGATCTGCGGATAGACCTGCTTTATAATCACCTGTTTTGATATTTCTTTTCTGATCCCATTTCAAAGTGTCCATAATGGTCTCCTGGATGCTTCGGAAAGTGAGCCCTGAATCGATGGCTTTGTCATTGTTTATATGCTGTATTCCGATGAACTCCTTTGAAGAGACCCACAGCGGAAGTTCAATCCATTCGTCCACTTTCTTCTCTTTTAAAAATGTTTCCTCAGCCCAAACCAGCCTGCCACGAGAATTGGTGATGGAAAGGCAGGCTGTCAGGACTTCGCCCATCTTGTAATCATCTCCCACGGCATTGAATACCCCTGATGCTTTTTGCTCCACCATCGAAGTCACCCATTCAGCCAAATCTCTTACATCGATAAATTGAACCAGTCTGTCGGGTTCGGCAGGTGCAAGTATTTCTCCTCCTCTGGCTGCTCTAGCCGGCCAATACGTAAACCGGTCAGAATAATCGTGAGGTCCGACGATCAATCCAGGGCGTATGATCAATGACGAAAACTCTCCGTAAACCGTTTTGACTTTTTTCTCACAGGCTGCCTTTAAAGGGCCATAGGTCTCGCCATTTATTTCTTCTGTGTACGGGTCATCCAGCGTACCAAGTTCACTTACTTCTGTCTGATTTTTTTCCTCCATGCTTTTATAGGCGGATACGGATGAAATGTACGTATAATGGGGAACGGACTCCTTAAGCGATTTTGCCATCCGTTCCACCTGCCTCGGAAAGTATCCGCACGTGTCCACAACCGCATCCCACGTACCTCCCATTAATGGTTTCAGGTCACGGTCTCTGTCTCCAATCAAGGTCTGACACTCAGGGAATGATTCAGAATTCGATCCTCTGTTAAAAAGAGTAACTTGATGGCCTTTCTGTAAAAATGAAGCGGTCAAATACCGACCTACAAAACGAGTACCTCCGACGATCAAAATTTTCATTGTAGCTCCTCCTTAACTGGTTTTACGAAATACGGGCAATTTCCAAAGCACAATAAAGTTTACGAGCAGCAAGGAACAGGCACCGCCAAACATGATGGAAGAAATGGTGACGCCATTTGAGAGAAAGAATGAGGTCACGGCATAGGAAACAGGAGTTAACCCTAACGAAGCCATGGTGAGCAGCCCTGAAAGCCTTCCGAGCATCGAACGGTCAACTAGTTGCTGAAAGATAGAAACGATGGGGATATTCGTTGCCGGAAAGGTCATTCCGATGAGAAACAGAACAGCCATGCATCCTCCTTTAAATTCGGTTTGGCTAAACAGCATTAAAGCTGCTGACATGGAAAACAGGGCGGCTGTGGCAAACATCCCGCGGTGTTTTTTGATGTTCAGGAAACCAATGAGGAGAGAGCTAAAGACCATTCCTGCAGCCATCGAACCATCCATATAACTGAAATCCAGAGCCGAACCATGCAGGACGGTTTTCACGAAGATGGGCAAACCCATCATCAAAGGCCCGACCACGCTTAAATTGATAAAAACCGTACTGATAAAAAGTGCAATCAAGAATGGCTGGGTCTTTATAAAGGCAAATCCCTCTTTTATGGAGGCGAAAATACCCGCTGGTCCTGTGGTGCCAGTGGAAGCAGGCTGCAGCTTAATGAGTCTGCTGAGAAAGGCTGAACATAACAGCATGGCTGCCGGAACTGAAAAGGAGAGCAGGTACCCGCCCGATGAAACGAGGAATCCGCCGATCATGGGACCTATAATCATGGAAGCCTGCTGAGTGGTCTGAATGATGGAATTTGTCCTTGTCAGCTGGGAATCCTCAACAAGCATTGGGAGAAGCGCACTATTCGCAGGCCAGACGAAGGCATCAAGAATTCCAAAAACAAGCCCGAACAAGGCAAATGAATAAATGGTCACATCACCTGAACCTAGCATGATTAAAAGTCCGCAAAGCAGGATGGAACGCGTAAAGTTGGAGACGGATAAAATTTTAGTCCGGCTTACCCGGTCAGCGATGACTCCTCCAACCGCCATGAAGAGGAGTACTTGATGCGATCATTACCATCCCCAGGGAAGCCTCCATGTCTAGTGTTTTCACAATATACCAGGACTGTGAAAATAAAAAAATTGCAATACTGAAGGCAGAACAAAAGGTAACTCCCCACAAAAGCAAAAATTTCTTTTGGCTGAAAAAGGAAACCGGGACTTCCGCTTGTTCTTTTCTAACTAGCGCCTCGGCCATGATGACGCACTCTCCTATTCGTCAGGGTATTCGGTTTCTTGAAACGGAAAAGCTAGAAGAAGCATGTGATAAAGTTCACCGTCTTTCTGCCGGTTTTCTTTAAATGTCCGGATCAGCGTCTGCAGCTCTTTGGCTTTTTCTTCGAACTCTTTGATTTGAGATTCATTTAGATACAATTGGTCATAGCCAAATTTAATTTGCTTCCACTCTTCAAATAAAGAGCTGTCCACTCTTCGCAGATAACTTTTTGTCTTATCAAGGGAAATGAGGACGTTCTCTCTGAGCGTGTCGGACAATTCTTCTTTTACATCTTCCTTATGCTGTTTCAAAATATTTTCAACCGAAAAATTTCGAGCGATCGGACGGTAGAACTTTTGGATGATCCCGTTTTTTTCTTCGGTTTTTTGCACTGAGATCAATCCAACACGTCCTGTTCTCGCTTCATCCGTAATCTCCCACAGAACTTTCAGACGTAGAGGATCACTCAATACTTTCAACTGCTCGACATCCTTCAGGTAATACGTTTCTTTCATGTTCTCCTCCTTTTGAACGTTCAGTTTATCTTGAACGTTACAATAAAATATTACCTCATATCGTTAAAAGTGTAAATTTCATCCATATATGCCATTTGACCTAGGGAACCTAATTTTCTAAAAAATAAATTTCCAATGTTTAGATTTTTTAGTATAATGTTATTAGTTCATAAAGTTGGAGGATTCTATTAAATGAAAATAGAAGGACTAAAGGCATATGTTGAAAAGCTGGAAGTGGCTCATTATATACTGTCTAAAAGTTTGCATCCGGAAACGACAGGTGAAGGAGATCTCACCAGAACTCAATACATTTTGATGAGAATGCTGTCTGTTAGAGACCGCTGGACCGTTACTGAACTTGCTGAAATGCTCGAAGTGAAGCCGAGTGCTGTAACCGTGGCAGTTGACCGTCTTTATAAAAAGAATTATGTACAGCGCTATCGCAGTGAGGCGGACCGGCGAATTGTTTACTTGGAGCTTTCCGAGACAGGGCGAGCCATCTTGAATGAAGCAGAAGAACGGCGGATGGAAAGCATGGAAAATTTATTGAGCAAACTTTCACAGCAGGAACTTGAGATGCTCATTACCATTTACGGAAAGTTCGGAAAGGGTACAGCACAAAGTGAAGAGCTGACGTTCACTCCATAAACACAACGGATTTTTTTGTCCGTTGTGTTTTTTGATTTTTTTGTTTGACGAGTTCGAATGGAAATATTTCATACTCCTGCTGAAGTTGAAAATACTAAGGATATTATGTTTAGAAGGGAAGGGTTAATTCCCACTGTTTTAGGAACGGCTGTAAGCTTGGCTTCCTTTTCCTTTAGAGCGAACTCACGAAAGTATTCTTCGTTTTCTAACATTCTGCTTGGGTTTGGACTTGCACACATCGTACTTGGAGTCATCGACCTGTTTGAACATAACGAAGACGAATGGTAATAGGGAGAAGCTTTCTCCTTCTTTTTAGTTTAATGGACTAAAATTACGGGAATTTTAGTTGAAAACCAAGCAGTGGGAGAATGGACCATGAAACGGATTCGTGAATTTATATTTGTCCTTGTAATGATTGCGGCTTTGTATATTATCTTCTTTTCAGATATGGGATCATATTGGAAGTGGGGGAGCGCCGCTGCTTATTTCTTGATCCTTTTTATTACTGCTTATTCCCTTTTGCTCGAGAACCGGACAGCGCAGCATACGCTGGTGTGGATCTATGCTTTAGTGTTCTTTCCTCTTTTCGGTTATATTTTTTATCTGTATTCCGGCCAGCTCTACTTAAAGGGCCACCTATTCAAGAGTAAACGTAAACATGACAGGGAAGAATTGCAGCTGCTGGCTAAAAGAGAACAGAAACCGGACTGGTCTTTGTTTAATGAGCATCAAGCGTGTTTTTCGGTATTTGCGCATAATGTGACGATGACCTTTCAAAACAGTGCGACCCAAACAAAAATTCTTAAGAACGGGCAAGAGACGTTTCCCGAGATAAAACGCCGGCTGCTGGAAGCCAAAAGATATATACATATGGGATACTACATTTTCAGATCGGATCGGCTTGGAAAAGAATTGATTGATATATTGATCCATAAGGCAGAAGAAGGGGTAGAAGTCCGCTTTTTATTTGATGCACTCGGAAGCCTGGGACTCTCGTCACAAGAAATTGAACGAATGAAAAAAGCCGGTATTCAGGTTCATCCATTCCTGCCGATTAAATATGGATTCTTTAATCAAAAGTTTAATTTTAGAAATCACCGAAAGATCATCGTCATTGACGGAGCAGTAGGATTTGTTGGTGGACTGAATGTAGGGATCGAATATTTGGGTGAAGATCCGAATTTTGGTTTTTGGAGGGATACCCACATGGTTATGGAGGGTGAAGCCGTTCAGACGCTTCATGCCGTGTTCCTGCTGGACTGGGATTACGTTTGTGAAGAATACCTCCTTGAACATGAGGAGTACACTAAGCCGGTTCCTGTGACAGGAGATGGTGCGGTTCAGGTGGTTCCCAGCGGACCGGATACCCAGGAAGGCATCATGAGTGATCTGTATTATTCCCTCATATCCTGTGCAACTAAATCCATATGGATTGCTACTCCTTATTTTGTTCCAAATGAAGCCATCAGAACCGCTTTAAGGATCGCTTCACGTAAAGGGGTTCAGGTTAGGCTGATGGTGCCAAAGATCAATGACGGATTTCTGACACAGTATGCCACAAGATCGTATTTTCCTGAATTGCTGCGAAGCGGGATTGAAATTTATTCCTATAAGAAAGGGTTTCTGCACCAGAAGGTTATTATCGTGGATGGGGACATGGCATCCATCGGTACAGCGAATATGGACATGCGGAGCTTTCACCTGAACTTTGAAGTCAATGTTTTTTTAACGGGAGCCTCCTCGATCAGGGACCTGGTAGAACACTATGAAGAAGATATGAAAGAAAGTGAAAAGGTTCGGCCGGTCGGTTTTTATAAAAGAGGACTTTGGGAACGGACAAAGGAATCTTTTGCCCGGCTGTTTTCGGGTGTTCTGTAAGAAACCTTGTACTAACTTTCCTATCCAGTGAATACGTTTTATCATGATGAGCGATAAGAGGTGAACACATGGATTGGGTTGAAGCGGTCATCTTAGGGATGATACAGGGACTGACAGAATTTCTGCCCGTCAGTTCCACAGGACATCTCCTTTTGGGAAGGCATTTCTTTCGGCTAGATGAAGCAGGGCTGTTCCTTGACAGTATGCTTCATATTGGTACGCTGATCGCAGTGCTGACGATCTACTGGAGAGAAATAAAAGAGCTGATTAGGAAACCTTTCAGCAGATTGGCTATGCTGCTTGTGGCAGGTACAGTACCTACAGTCATTATCGGACTTTCATTTAAGGATTACTTTGAAGAGATATCAAAGACAGGTGTCACCGTAGGCTGGGAGTTCCTTGCGACGGGCGGTGTGCTTTGGTTAGCGGATACGATGAAATCACGAGGGCATAAGCAGCTGGACGACATTTCAATCATGGATGCGGTGTTGATCGGAAGTTTTCAGGGAGCCGCTATACTTCCCGCAGTATCTCGTTCGGGGTTAACGATTGCGGCTGCGCTTTTCCGAAAAATCGACCGCGGGACCGCTGCTTATTTTTCCTTTTTATTATCCATTCCGGCGATCGCAGGAGGGTGTCTGCTTCAGGTGAAAGAGGTGCTGGAAGGCCAAGCAGAAAAATTGTCTTTCTTTTCTCTATTTCTCGGGACAGCCATGTCAGCTCTATTCGGCTACTTGGCCGTCAAGTGGATGATCTCTCTCGTCAAAAAAGGGTCTTTAAAGGGTTTTGCCATCTACGTCTGGATCCTTGGACTATCAATTATAGGCATGCAGGCGGCCGGTATTTTTTGAACCTTGTGAAAGGCTTTACTGAAACATTGACAATTTGGATGGACAAGATTACATTATATGTATTCAAAATAAGAAGGGATCCTTCCATTTCCTAATCACAGCTAACCTCGTAAATGTTTTATAGGAAGAAGGGCAGTTGGGAATGTAGCTGACCATTTTTTTAATGGTCTTTTTTTGTTTCTTCATTGATCATTGTTTTTAAGGAGAGAGAAGAATGGACAAGCAGTTTGCCGTTATCGGATTAGGCCGTTTCGGTGGAAGCATATGCAGGGAATTTGCCAAAATGGGTTATGAAGTAATGGCGGTTGACCGGGATATCGAGCGGGTAAATGAATTTGCGAGTATTGCTACTCAGGCCGTACAGGCGAACTCCACAGATGAAAAGGCATTGAACGCGCTCGGCATCCGAAACTTTAACCATGTTATCGTGTCAATCGGAGAGGATATTCAATCCAGTATATTAACCACGCTCCTTTTAAAGGAAGCGGGAGTGAAAAAAGTCTGGGTCAAAGCGCAAAATGACTATCATCATAAAGTTCTTGAAAAGCTGGGTGCGGACCGAATCATCCATCCAGAGCGGGACATGGCTTTAAGGGTGGCGCAGCTCATCACATCTGAAAAAATAATCGATTTTATTGAATTGTCTAATGAACACAGTATTATCGAGGTCGGGGTGACTGACAAACTGGCAGGAAAAACACTGACGGAACTGAATGTCCGTGCCAAATATGGCTGTAACATTGTTGCTATAAAAAAAGACAGCGACATCCTTGTTTCACCCATTGCCAATGTCGTCTTAAAATCGGGTGATGTTCTTGTCGTGATCGGGCAAAATAAGGATCTCAACCGTTTTGAAAACGAAGGCGTATAGCGGTTTAGTTAAGGATAAAAAAGAGGTGCGGGATGTACTCCGCACCTCTTTTTTACAGTGTCTTATTTAATTGAGTTTGCTTCTCGTGCGCGCATAAAGAAAATAAACGAGCAGTCCGATGACAATCCAGATGACAAACGAAATCCATGTGATCGAAGGAAGGCTGAACATCAAGTAACCGCAAAAGAGAACAGTTAAGATCGGCAATACAGGAACAAATGGAGCCTTAAACGCTCTTTCCAGGTTTGGATGTGTTTTCCTTAACACGATGACAGCTACGGCGATAAGTGCAAATGCTGATAAAGTTCCCATATTTACAAGATGGGCAAGCGTTGTTAGATCAATAAGACCGGCGATACCGGCTGCGATAAATCCGGTAACCCATGTGTTCTTAAAAGGCGTCTTGAATACCGGATGAACCTTGGAAAGTACTGGCGGAAGCAAACCGTCGCGGCTCATCGCATAGGAAATTCGAACCTGCCCAAAAAGCATGACGAGCAGAACGGTAGTTATACCAGTAATCGCCCCGACGGAGACTAGCCCTGCAATCGAATCCTGGCCTACGAAGTGCAATGCGAATGAAACGGGATCGGCAACGTCCAGCTTGGTGTAGGGCACCATACCAGTCAAAATAAGAGAAACGACAATATACAATGCGGTACAGATCGTTAAAGACCAAATGATGCCTAGCGGCAGATCACGCTGTGGACGTTTGACCTCCTCCGCTGCAGTAGCGACTGCATCGAATCCGATGTAGGCAAAGAATACTGTTGCGGCGCCAGCTACAATCCCATCGAAACCAAACGGCATAAACGGAGCCCAGTTATCCGGTTTCACATAGCCGAAACCAGCAACAATAAACAGAACAATCACAGCAAGCTTAATAAATACCATGATATTGTTGACACGGGCGCTCTCCCGGATGCCTCGGCTTAACAGTGTAGTGATCAGCAGGATAATCACAACGGCAGGGAGGTTTATCCATCCACCCTTTCCTGTGCCAGGCGCTGAAGCGAGTTCCGCTGGAAGGTGAAGGCCGAATCCTGCGATCAGGGATTGAAAATAAGCGGACCAGCCCGTGGCCACAGCCGATGTCGCGAGCAAATACTCCAGCATAAGATCCCAGCCGATTAAAAAGGCGAAGACCTCTCCTAACGTGGCATAAGTATAGGTATAAACACTGCCGGCGATCGGGACAGTCGATGCGAATTCCGCGTAACAGAAGGCTGCAAAAGCACAGGCGAGACCCGAAATAATAAATGACAGGATGAGGGCAGGACCAGCATGTTCCGCTGCCACGACTCCAGTTAAAACGAAAATTCCGGTTCCGATAATGGCACCGATGCCCAGTAGTGTTAAATCAAAGGCTCCTAATGAACGGCTTAACCCCTTATTGTTGCTTTGAGCCATCATATCTGAAATGGATTTTTTTCTAAAAATACTCATTGATGTCCCCCATTCATAAAAAATCTCTATAATTTGAATATATAGAATATTTATATTTTCAAACTATTTGTAGTATATTGTCGAATGGCGGTATTGTCAATGGCTGGCTCAATAGATAACTTTTCCAGAAGATATTTAATTTTTTAAAAGCTGGGCCAACAATTCACTGTATTTCTTTTTCTCATCTACAGAAGAAACTGCACCATACTTCAGCAATGTCTCCCGGATCACTTCTTCTTGCTTCTTGTTGCTCCAGCTCACATAGGCCTGATAGCTGCTGCTTTCAAGGTAGCAGTTCAGCATGTTATGGTCTGGACCGAAGAAGAAGGCGAGATGGTCGATAAACATACGGATACTGTTCAAGTTTACAGGCACAATGTGAGTATCTAAATGGTATTTGTACGGATTACAGGCATCCCGCTGAAATGAAATGCCGTAGCATTCGTCGTCAAGGAGCAGCCCAGGCGTTGTGGGTAAAAGAAGGAAAGGCGTATCTTGTTCATCATAGCCGATGAAGAAATCATGGCTGTTCTCATTTTTTACGGGCGGCCTTTTCATGGTGGCATGTACAATTTCTTTTTGAACATTAATCAACACTACCACTCTCTTTCATTGATTGATAAGTACAGCTTGCCCGGTAGATTGCTAGTTTATACATCTGCCATACTGCCTCGATAAAGTGATAAGTTGTTGAAAGGGAATTGACGAACAATTCAGAAAGGCATAAACTGAGTGTAGTGAACAGTTATTAGGGAAAGCCGCGAAAGTAGTGGATAAGATGTCTCTTTCAGAACAAAAGTTAATCGGAAAGCTTGCCATGCTTTATGTATTGGATGAATCTCATCAACCGAAGGTGGAAGAACTAGGATGGTTCCATTGCACGGGTAAAGTCGGTTCCATGGAATCAAACAAAGTAGTGGCAGCGATCGAAACGGCTGCAAAGAAAAACCAAGTGATCAACGGCGGGGTGTATCGGGAAACCCATGCGTTATATCATGCCATTATGGAAGCGCTTCATGGTGTTACCCGCGGCCAGGTTCAGCTTGGTACGGTTCTTAGGACAGTGGGTTTGCGATTTGCTATTGTCAGGGGGACGCCATACGAGCAGCCGGAAGAGGGAGAATGGATTGCAGTGGCTTTATACGGGACGATCGGTGCCCCGGTCAAAGGCCTGGAACACGAAGCCATCGGACTCGGAATCAATCATATTTAAACGAATATTGGGGATAGCCCATAGTGATTAGTGAACATTTAGGGGGCTGCATTTCAAGGAACAGGTATTTTTTGCTGTTCTTTAAATGCAGCCTCTTTCTGCGTTTTATTAACAAAATTCAAGAGGGAGAAGGATGACGCATGGTCGTTTTGACAGGTCATACATTAACTTTAGAAGAGGCAAAAAGGATTTTGGATACCAAGGAAATCGTGACCGCCTGTGAGGAAAGTTTAAAAAGAGTAAAAGAAAGCCGAAGAGCGGTTGAAGAGATTGTAGAAAATGGGAAAGTCATTTATGGAATAACGACAGGATTCGGAAAGCTGAGCGATGTTTATATCGCTCCGGAGGACACAGAAAAATTGCAATTAAATTTAATAAGAAGCCATGCATGCGGAGTCGGGGAACCATTTCCAGAAAACGTAAGCCGTCTGATGGTGGTATTGCGTGCCAACGCCCTTTTAAAAGGATTCTCGGGAGTAAGGCCTGCTGTTGTAGAAAATCTGATAAAACTTGTAAACTGCCAGATCCATCCGGTTATCCCCCAGCAAGGATCGCTGGGAGCAAGCGGTGACCTTGCACCTCTGTCCCATCTGGCTCTTGTTTTGATTGGTGAAGGGGAAGTGTGGTACCGAGGAAAGAGAATGAAGGCGATGGAAGCGCTGCTGCAGGAAGAGATCTTGCCGCTCACACTTACAGCTAAAGAAGGCCTGGCCCTGATTAATGGCACACAGGCAATGACGGCTCAGGGAGTGGCCGCCTATTTAGAAGCAGAACAGCTTGCAAGCCAATCAGAAGCCATCGCTGCGTTAACGATGGAAGGATTAACAGCCATCACAGACGCTTTTGACAAAGACATTCATCTGGCACGCGGTTTTAAAGAGCAGACAGCAGTCGCCGAGCGCATCCTTTCCTACTTGGACGGGAGCCGTCTGACGACACGGCAGGGAGAAGTACGAGTACAGGATGCTTATTCCATCCGCTGTATTCCGCAAGTTCATGGTGCATCATGGCAGGCATTAGGTTATGTAAAAGATAAGCTCGAGATTGAGATTAACGCAGCCACTGACAACCCGCTTATTTTTGATGAAGGAAGAAAGGTCATTTCCGGCGGCAATTTTCATGGGCAGCCCATTGCACTTGCCATGGATTTTCTCAGCATCGCGATGGCCGAGTTCGCCAACATTTCAGAACGGAGAATCGAACGGATGGTAAATCCTCAGCTCAGTGATCTGCCGGCCTTCCTCAGCGCAAACCCTGGCCTGGAATCCGGTGCAATGATTATGCAATATTGTGCGGCTTCCTTGGTTTCTGAGAACAAAACGCTTGCCCATCCCGCAAGTGTAGATTCCATTCCATCTTCAGCAAATCAGGAGGACCATGTAAGCATGGGAACGATCGGAGCAAGGCATGCTTATCAAATCATCGGCAATGTTAGAAGAGTGTTTGCCATAGAAATGATATGTGCTCTTCAAGCTGTACACTACAGAGGGATAGATCTCCTTGCACCTGCAACCCGCAAAATCTATGATCAGGCTGTTGAGGTTTGTCCGCCTATCACGTCTGACAGAATTTTTGCAGTTGATATCGAACGGATGAATGAATGGCTAAAAGAAGTTCGTTGGGACGCACTTCTGGAAAACAAAAAGAAAAATTCAAAAGAAATGCAACGCTAAGAGGAGGAATAACCATGTCAAATACCATTCAAAAAATTTCGGCTCCGCGTGGAAACCAATTAAACACGAAAGGCTGGGTTCAAGAAGCGGCGCTGAGGATGCTCATGAATAATCTGGATGCAGAAGTGGCGGAAAAGCCGGAAGAGCTGGTTGTGTATGGAGGGATAGGAAAAGCGGCGAGAAACTGGGAGAGCTATGAAAGCATTGTGGAATCCCTTAAAAAACTGGAGAGTGATGAAACACTCTTGATCCAATCAGGCAAGCCGGTTGCAGTATTTAAATCTCATCCGGATGCACCAAGGGTGCTGCTCGCAAACTCCAACCTCGTTCCAGCCTGGGCCAATTGGGAAACGTTCCGCGATCTGGAAAAACGAGGGTTGATGATGTACGGACAGATGACTGCAGGAAGCTGGATCTATATTGGAACCCAGGGAATCTTACAAGGAACCTATGAAACTTTTGCTGAAGCAGCACGCAAGCATTTTAACCATTCTTTAAAAGGAACGCTGACCGTAACAGCAGGTCTCGGAGGTATGGGCGGTGCACAGCCGCTGGCCGTTACGATGAACGGCGGAGTTGTCATCGCGATTGAATGTGACCTTACACGAATTCAGCGAAGAATGGAAACAAGATATTGTGACGTGCTTGCCAAGGATTTGGATGAGGCATTGTCATTGGCAAAAGAGGCGATGGCCCAAGAGAAGCCGCTTTCCATCGGTTTGCTTGGCAATGCTGCTGAATTATTGCCCCAGCTCTCAGAAAGAAATGAAATTCCGCACCTAGTGACAGATCAGACATCTGCTCATGATCCGCTTAATGGGTATCTTCCTGCTGGGATGTCCATGGAGGAAGGTGCAAGAATGAGAGCGGAGGATCCGGTTACGTATATTAAAAAAGCGAAGGAAAGCATGGCGGTGCATGTTCAGGCGATGCTCGATCTGCAGGCTAAGGGAGCCGTTGTGTTCGATTATGGAAACAATATCCGCCAGGTCGCGTTCGATGAAGGAGTAAAAGATGCCTTCAAGTTCCCGGGCTTTGTTCCTGCTTTTATCCGTCCCCTGTTCTGTGAAGGGAAAGGCCCATTCAGATGGGTGGCTCTTTCCGGAGATCCTGAGGACATTTATAGAACGGACGAGGTCATTCTAAGAGAGTTTTCCGATAACGAGCATCTATGCAATTGGATTAAGATGGCGAGAGAAAAAATTCAGTTCCAGGGGCTTCCTTCCAGAATCTGCTGGCTCGGATACGGTGAACGGGCGAAGTTCGGACGGATTATCAATGAAATGGTGTCTAAAGGTGAATTGTCAGCGCCGATTGTCATTGGGCGTGACCACCTGGACTGCGGCTCTGTTGCCTCTCCTAACCGGGAGACCGAGAGCATGCTCGATGGAAGCGATGCTGTAGCAGACTGGCCGATTTTAAATGCCCTCATCAACTCGGTGAATGGCGCGAGCTGGGTATCCCTCCATCACGGCGGAGGAGTCGGAATGGGCTATTCTCTTCACAGCGGGATGGTCATCGTTGCGGATGGCACAGAGGAAGCAGCAAGAAGACTCGAAAGGGTGCTTACTTCAGATCCTGGAATGGGAATTGTACGGCATGCGGATGCAGGATATGAGCTGGCAAAAAAAACAGCCAAGGAAAAGGGAGTACAAATCCCGATGTTGGAAGAATAGGAGGGATAAAATGCTGGATACATTATTGACTTCGATTGATCAGCTTCTGGCTGTTCAGGCATCGGGCGGACCAAAACGAGGCAAGGATATGGCCGTCCTTCCTGTGGTCGAAAACGGTGCTATCGGTATCAAGGACGGGAAAATTGCTTTTGTAGGCACAACCGAGGAAGTAAAGGGTTTAGATGCGAAAGAAATCATAGATTGTAAAGGCAAGATTGTAACTCCTGGCCTGGTCGATCCGCATACACATCTCGTATTTGGGGGCTCCCGCGAACATGAGATGGCCTTGAAACAGCAGGGAGTTTCCTATTTAGAGATACTTGCACAAGGGGGCGGCATTCTATCTACTGTAAATGCAACAAAGAATACGAGCGAAGAAGAACTCTTTCAAAAAGGATGGTTTCATCTCAATCGGAGCTTGCGTTTAGGTGTGACAACGATGGAAGCCAAAAGCGGATATGGGCTGGATCGTGAGACAGAACTAAAACAGCTGAGGGTAGCTAAACGGCTGAATGAAGCCCACGATATCGATCTTGTTTCCACATTCCTCGGGGCTCATGCCGTTCCAGCTGAATATAAGGATAAGCCCGAAAAATTCTTGGAGAGCATGTTGGATGTTCTTCCGCAGATTAAAGAAGAAGGGCTGGCTGAATTTGTCGATATTTTTTGCGAAACAGGAGTTTTCACAGTTGAACAATCCCGACGATTTCTTGAGAGAGCCAAAGACCTTGGGTTTAATGTGAAGATTCATGCTGATGAGATCGATCCTCTTGGAGGAACTGAAATGGCTTGTGAGATCGGAGCCATTACTGCTGATCATCTGGTCGGCGTCTCGGAAGAAGGAATAAAAATGCTTGCAGCTTCCGAAACGATTGCCGTTCTTCTTCCAGGTACCACGTTCTATCTCGGTAAAGACAGCTATGCTCCCGCAAGAAGCATCATTGAGGCCGGTGGAACCGTTGCACTGTCTACCGATTTTAATCCAGGCAGCTCACCGACTGAGAATCTTCAATTCATCATGAATTTGGCGGCTTTACGCTTAAAAATGAAGCCTGAAGAAATTTGGAATGCTGTCACAGTCAACGCCGCGTATGCCATCGGCAGAGGAAGCGAAGCAGGCGCTATCGAAACGGGAAGATGGGCCGATCTTGTTCTGTGGGATGTCCCAAATTATCAGTATCTTCCCTACCATTACGGTGTAAACCATGTAAATACCGTATGGAAGAAAGGAAAGAAGGCGGAAGAAAGGAAGCCCGCTTATGCATGATATCGAATATCTAAAACCTTCCGGAAAACCAAAGTTCATTGACCGGGGCATTACAAAAGCTGTGGAGCTGCTCCAGGAATGGGATGGAGAACCGGTAAGCGGAATAGGCCTGATCGGGATGCCGCTGTCAAAGACCTCGATTTCCCACTCAGGGGCTTCAGCGGCGCCGGAAGTAATCAGGAAAATGATGAATTCTTTCACAACCTACAGCATTGAAAGAGAAGTCGATCTGCAATTCGCACCCATCACAGACTTTGGTGATATTACACCGCATGTTACCGATCTCAAAGAAACTCAAACCAGATTGGAACAAGTGATGGAGGAAGTGCTTAAGAAGAATCCTGGGATGACCCCAATCATACTGGGAGGAGACCATTCCATCAGCGCCAGCAGCATTGCAGCCTTTTGCAATGTACATGGCCCGGTGGGCATCATTCAATTTGATGCCCACCACGACCTGCGTAATCTGGAGGACGGTGGACCTTCAAACGGCACCCCCTTTCGTAACTTATTGGAACGGAAGAAGATCAATGGGGACCACTTGATCCAAATTGGACTGCGTGATTTTTCAAATGGAAAGACCTATCGAGATTATGCAAAAGAACAAGGCATAACGGTCTATCCGATGAGCGAAGTGAATGCGCGGGGTATCCTCGGCATACTTGAGGAAAGTATTCAACAGCTGCAATCAAAGGTTTCTGCCGTTTATGTTTCGGTAGATATGGATGTGCTTGATCAGGCCTTCGCACCGGGATGCCCTGCTATCGGCCCTGGGGGAATGAATAGCGATACGCTGATCGCGGCCATTCAATTTCTCTCCTCTCATCGGGCAGTAAGAGGCATGGATATCGTCGAAATTGATCCCGCCATTGATTTCAGGGACATGACCAGCCGGCTTGCGTCCTATCTAATTCTTCAGTTCTTACTGTTTCGAACATCCAAGCCGTAACACAAAAAAACCATCTCGGGTTTTTATCCGAGATGGTTTTTTTATTCATCTTTCCTCAGCATTCGGTTTAGCTTTGTCCAGCGCAGTTCAATGAGCGGCTGGGCGAGAGCGATGACCGGTTTACTGGCAAGAAACATTGTAATGATAACAGCAAGAACGAGAAGCATCACGAAATAGTTATTTTTCTCGATGGATGAAAACAAATCTGTTGTAAATAAATATTTTAAAACGAAACCATGAAGCAAATAAATATATAACGTTCTTTCCCCGAATTCCGTAAAGAAAAATTTCCGCTTTGGAATAATCGCCAAGAAACTGAAGGTGGCCAGGAACATTACGGCATAGAGCCCCAGCCTGATCACCCCGCCATACCATTCATTATGACCAAGAATTTCAGCATAAGAGGATGACGATAACAGCCAGTCCTTGGCATGGTCCGGGATTAGGAAATGATAAGCGAGGAACATCAATACGAGAAACACACTCGAACCAATCCGGACCGATGGTTTTAAAATCTGTTTAAAATCCCTTTTTGTTAAATAATGCCCAAGCAGGAATACAGGGAAAAAGACGAAGGTCCTCAGAAGGCTTAAATAGGTGCCAATATCGGTAATGTAGCCTACAGCAACTCCAATTCCAATGGCAAGGATCAAAGGATATTTAATTTTTACAAATACTTTTAAAAGGATATTCCAGAATACCAAGCTTAATAAAAACCACATCGCCCAATGCGGGTCAAAAAAGTTAAGCTTTATTTCACTTTTATTATAAAGATCATAATAGTAAAAAGAATAGATTAACTGGAACACAATATAAGGTACAAGAACTTTTCTGAAGATCTTTGATAAATATCCGTCCTTGAGCACTCCCTTTGTGAAAAAACCGGATATTAGGATAAAGGCCGGCATATGAAAAGTATAGATAAAGTTATAAACGGTATAGAGCCAATCGTTTTGGTCTTTGATCGGAGAAATGAAATGTCCAAACACTACCAAAAAAATTAATATGAATCTTGCGTTGTCGAAATAATAATCGCGTTCTTTTACTTCAGTCGCCATAATTCCTCCAAGATCTAAAAGACATGCAAACATAATTATTCGTTGTGTTCGTCCCTTTTTCTGTAGCTAGTTCTATAATTCCCATAAATGATAGGATATCTAACCTACAAATAAAAAAAGTACAAACCAAGGTTTGTACTTTTGTCCTGAATGGAAGGATCTGCTTAAAAATCGATTTTAATCTTAACAAAACCGGCACTACGGAGCGCTTCATAGATGATCACAAGGGCAGGTCCGACAATAAGGCCAACAAATCCAAGGATCTGGAATCCGAGGTAAAGGCTGATCAATGCCGCCAAAGCGGAAATCCCAAGGCTTGAACCCAGTATTTTAGGTTCAATGATGCGCCGTATGATGGTAAGAACAGCAAACATGATCATCAGGCCGATGGCAAGAAAATCGTTATTGACGACAAAGTTATAGATGGCCCACGGAACAATAAACGATCCGGTACCCAGTATCGGCAGGATATCCACCAATACGACAAAAAGGGCGATCAGTACAGCATACTTAACATCTAGGATCAATAAGCCGATCAAGGCAAGAACATATGTGATAAAGCTTAGGATGATCTGGGCACGAATAAAACCTACAGTCGCTCTTGAAAGCTGTGTAAAAACGAGCTCAACTTTCTCTCTTGCCGATGTCGTAAACAGATTGAGAAAATTAGCGAAGAGCCGCGGCAGATCAAGAGAGATTAAAAACACAGCGACCAAATAAATGATGAGATAAATCAGCAGCTGGGGAATGGAAGCGATAATGGCGATAATACCATTGGTCAGCTTAGTCGCAAAGCTTCCAGCAAATGTCTTGAAGCCGTTCAAAGCATTCTGTACCGTCGAGATGACTTCGGGAGGCAGCGAAGCGTACAGCCTTTCAGCTCTGTATAAATCTTTTTCAATCAGACCGAACACTTTAACAGCGTATGTCGGAATCAATGACAGGAATTCGATGGTCTGGACGACCAGTGTGGTGGTCAGCCAATATGACAAAAGTCCAAATCCTGCCAGGAATAATATAAAAGTGATGGTTACAGACAATAAACGCTTCATCTTAAAATTTCTTATGAAGAATTTGATTGCCGGGTCCAGCACAAGAGCGGTCACAAGAGCTAATATTAATGGAATGCTGTATGGGATCAGAAAGATTACCCCAGCCAGAATCAAACCAATAATGATTACATTTTTTAACGACATTTCAGGCCATCATCCTCTATGTAGAATAACTTTTATTATATATCTTAAATCATTATATGGAACAGAGAAAAAGTCAATCCTGTTATACCCTTTCGACAGAAAATTATCTTTGTTCTGCCTTTCTCTTATGAATCGTAAGCAAGGCCGCGTTAATCTGCCCGCCAAGAATAAGAATCATGGCTGAGAGATAGAACCAGATCATCAGGGTGAGCAATGCGCCAAGGTTGCCATAGATCTGGCGATAATCGAAAAGAGTAACATAATACGAAAAACCGATCGAGATCAGCTGCCAGCCGATCGTGGAGAAGAATGCCCCCGGCAAGACGTTCTTAAGCTTCAGTCGGATGTTCGGAGCGATGAGGTAGAGAGACACAAACATCACCATCAGAATAACGAAGCTTAAGGTCCAGCGGGTCGTGTTCCACAGATGAAAAGCCGGATGGTCATAGCCGAGCCTGTTCGCCAGAAAAATACCGATCGAATTGCCGAATACCGGCAGCAGCAAGGAAGTAACTATAGCCAGAACAAGGCCTAAGGTTAAAAGGATGCCGAGGAAGAGCTCTCTTATAAAAGGCCGGTTTTCGATTACATGATAAGCTTGGTTGGACACACGGATGATGGCAAGAATTCCGATAGAGGACAGCCAGATGGTAATCACAATACTGATGGAAAAAATATCGCTTCTATTCTGATCGAGTACTGAGATCAGATTATACTCCAGCAGGTGAAAAGCCTGAACGGGAGCGAACGGGCGGATGATCTCTAGCACGGCAGCAGATGAAATAGGAAGGAATCCTAAAATTGTGAAGATTAAAAATGAAAAGGGAAAGAGTGAAACAAAAAAATAGTAAGCTAGCTGTGCAGAGAGATCAAACACTTTATCTTCAAAAAAACGCAGCTTAAGTTCTTTTAAAAATACAATCATAACTAACTCCTTTTTAACCGTTAGCTGCAGTATTCCCTTTGTTTCTTCGATCGAGACAGCCTGCCTCTTAAAATTTAAAAATGATTGAAACCTTCTTTCATGTCAATCGTATACCTATAGATGAGCAATCAGTCTTAAAGAGCTTTTAGAAAGAGGTGAACAAGCCAGTCCTGAGATTTTAGGAGAATGTTATGTGCATGTCTCCGAGCTTTTTAAGAAATGATAAATTGGAGTAAGGGCCCGTTGCAATTATATGTTTTTATTGTGTACAGCAAGGTACCTGAGGAGGAATGTATTACATGGATTTTTTTACAGCTGAATTCTTTTCTGCCCTCTTATCCATCGTCATTATCGACTTGGTCTTGGCAGGCGATAATGCGATTGTGATCGGAATGGCAGCAAGAAACTTAAAAAAAGAGCAGCAAACGAAAGTGATTATCTGGGGTACGGTAGGG
Organism: Fictibacillus sp. NRS-1165; assembly: GCF_050468105.1. NCBI lineage: Bacteria > Bacillati > Bacillota > Bacilli > Caryophanales > Fictibacillaceae > Fictibacillus > Fictibacillus sp. NRS-1165. The sequence goes on along the minus strand of NZ_JBDPNU010000062.1, from coordinate 9,018 downwards.
GCTGTCATCATTCGTGCCGTTGCTACGCTGGCGGTTGTATGGCTGCTTAAAGTACCGGGACTGCTTCTTGCCGGAGGACTCATTCTGATCTATATCGCCTATAAGCTTATGATAGAGGAGAAAGATCATGATATTAAAGCTCAGGACAGTATCTGGGCGGCAATCAGGACGATCATTATTGCAGATGCCGTAATGGGTCTGGACAATGTACTCGCCGTTGCGGGAGCTGCTCATGGCGACTTCCTGCTGGTTGTCCTTGGATTACTTATTTCCGTGCCGATTGTCGTTTGGGGAAGTACTCTATTTTTGAAGCTTATTGACAAGTTCCCATTTATAATTACGATCGGAGCTGCAATTCTCGCGTGGACAGCTGCAAAAATGATTGTTGGGGAACCTTTCCTAAAAGACTATTTCAGCAATCCGTTCATTAAATATGGATTTGAAATTATTATCATTGCCGCGGTCGTTCTGATCGGATTAGCGAAAAAACGTTCCGAAGCGAACAAAAAGAAGACAACTGATTCACCTGAACGGGGAATTTAAGAGAAAAGCTGCAGCAGAATAATTCTGCTGCAGCTTTTTTGTTTTTTTTTAAGGATTAATACACATCCCTTTTCGTAAAGACAGCGAAGGCGATGATGACTCCGCCAGCGGCCCAAGCAAGCAGGACACTTAACGAAAAGCCGAGAGTCATCCCTTCGATAGGAGTGGCCATACCGCTGATATAATCGGTCAGAGCCAAGTTCACCATAAATAAATACTTGGCGCTCTCCCATGAGGATACCATGTTCGACAGAATAGCACCGGCGATCAAGGCTGCGAGCATGATTCCCATGACAGCGGCTGTACTCCTGAGCAGTACGGACAGCATAAAGGTCAATGTGCCGACGACGAGGCAAACAAACCATACGAGCCCGAATTCCATGAGTACATACTGCCATTGAGGAATAAGATGAACGTTGTCCGTCAGCAATTCTTCACCTTTTGTACTAAATCCTGTCAGCAGCGGCATATCCCATCCGCCATAGCCGAAGACCACACCAGATATGGTGTAAGAAAGGAAGGCCACAGCGGTTACGATAAACGATACTGATAATAGGAGAGCAATATATTTGCTCAATAAAATCTTCCACCTTTTTACCGGCCGGGTGAGGAGGAGCTTAATGGTTCCCCCGCTTGCTTCGGAGGAAACAAGATCCGCTGCCGCCACCATAACAAGCAGCGGCAAGAGCAAAGTTATTGAATTTTCAACGAAAACTCTCATGAATGTAGGAGCGCCTGGAGCCTGTGGATTAATGTCATGGTCTAGATAGTATTGCTGCTGGGCCAACCGTATTTTTAAATATTTTCTCCAGTCGTCCTGAAGCCGGCTTGAACTAAGACGGTTCTGTGTGTCTACAATCTCCTGCTGAAGCTTCGTGCGCCAATCGGCATTCCCGAGTTTCTCCTGTGTGGTTTTTGCCTGCTGGTATTGAGCGTACGTAAAAAGGGGAACAAGGGCTGCTACAATGAGTATAATGACGAACAGCCGTTTCTTTCTAAAGAGCTTCAGCAATTCATTATGAACAAGTTTAGTCAATATGCTCTCCTCCTGTAAGTTCTAAAAAAAGATCTTCAAGGGCAGGGAGTTTCGTTCTCATTTCTTTTACTTCGATTCCTGCATTAACAAGCAGCCTGTTCCAATTGCCGATTTGATCCTCATCGTATAAAGTGATGAGCTTGCCTTCCATTTCCGACACCTTTGTCACTTTCCCCAGCAGGTGCTTTGCTTGATCCAGTGGTTCAGCATTCCAGACTACCCGTTCCTGTTCAGACAATAATGCTTCTACTGTGTCAATCCGGATGATGCTCCCCTTCGAGATAATCGCTACCCGGTCACACATGAGCTGAATCTCGCTAAGCAGGTGGGAGGAAACCATCACACACAGTTTCTCCTTTTCAGCCAGGAAACGGATAAATTCTCTCATTTCCCGAATGCCTGCGGGATCTAACCCGTTGGTTGGTTCGTCCAGTATGAGAAGTTTCGGATGGCCAAGCAGGGCCTGGGCTATACCTAGACGCTGTCTCATCCCTAATGAGTAGGTGCTTACTCTGTCATGTATTCTGTTGCCCATATCTACGAGATCGACGACTTCTTTAAGCCTGCTCTCGGGGATGGAGGAATCCATTCTGGCGAAATGCTCCAGGTTCTCCCAACCTGTTAAATAAGGATAAAGTTCAGGATTTTCAACGATGCAGCCCAAATCTTTCATCGCTTCACCGAACTCTGTCTGTACGTTCTTGCCCCCGATATGTACAGATCCTGATGTGGGCTTGATCAGCCCCACAAGCATTCGGATCGTGGTTGTTTTACCGGCCCCGTTAGGCCCAAGAAAGCCAAATACTTCACCGGGATATAGTTCAAAGGACAATCCTTTGATGATTTCTTTCTTGCCGATGGATTTACGCAGGTTTTTAACGGAAAGTGCAGGTGATCTGCTCATTTCTTTTCCTCCTCGCTGAAATGAATGAGGGAGGCAGCCCGCTCTCCGATTAATTGATAACCTTCTTTATTCGGATGAAAATGGTCACTGAAGAGATATTCATTCACATGAAGTTCAAAAAGATCAAACGTGGGGACATAAATAATGTTTGGAAAAGCAGCCGCGGCGTTCGCTGAATCATAGTTCCATTTCCGGACAATGCTGGACGTTTTTTTAGAATCCTCCATATCACTGAATGGGTTGTAGAGCCCTACATGATAGATTGTCCCGGTCTTGTTCAGCGAACGAATCTCTTTGTACAGTTCCTTCAGGTTGTTCAAGTAAGCTTCTTCTGTTTGATTGATGGCCTGTGAATTCAGCTGCTGAAGAGCTTGTCCGCCGCGGAATAAATCATTGCCACCAATCGTAAGCAGGATGATATCAGCGCCTTTAATCTGGCGTTTGATCTGCTGCTGGCTGACCTGATCAAGAAGCTGCTTTGAAGTTTGTCCTTTTATAGCAGAATTGGAAAGTTCAATCTCTTTTTTTGTTTTCTTTGCTAACTCTTGCTTTAAGTAACCGATGTATCCCTTCCCGTCAGGGTCGCCTGTTCCCCTTGTCAAGGAATCGCCTAATGCTGCAATATGCAGTTTCTTGCTCTTTTCATCCGATGGTATGGAGGGAGTTTGATCCCTGTCTGGCTTAACGGTGTCCATACTGTGGCTGCCAGCGGAAAAAAACTGGTCCTGTATGACCCAGGCAAGCCCCGCAAGCCATAGAAAAGCTGATAGAATGGAAAGAGCTGTGATGAGAGACAGACCTTTTTTTTTCACAAGACCATCCTTTCAAATACTAATTACATAAAGCATAGCAGAGAAACTAAAAATCTCTTACTATTTTGCATATGTTTTCCTTCATTTCTTTCTATTGATGCCATCCATCTGCCCTTGTTAAGCTGCCGTCATAAAAAAGAGCAGACGGCTAATGATATAAGAGAGAATAGAAAGATGAACAGTGATAAGGGAAGAGCCGGGTGGTGAATGATGAAAACAACATATCAATTCAGACTGATGGCATTAATAGCTATGATCGCCACAGCCATCTATTTGTTTATCAGCCTGAATCCACCATTATCCATAGGGGGTGGGCTTAAGGCATCCCCCAATGAAACATGGATTAATGTAAAGAACGAAGGATGGGCTTCAATCAAGGTGCAATCCTTTTATGTGAATAATAATGAAGTGCCTGCTGAAGCTGCTTACAGGTCATCCGATCAATTTATTTCAATTAGAAAGTTAACCCTAGACTCTGGGGGAGAAAGGCAAATTCGTATTTTACACGGTGTACCTGTAAAAAAAATCACCGTTTCGTACAGCTTTGGCGGGCTTCCTTTTACGCGTTCGTTCAATCTTTTGACCAGCACGCCCTGATTAGGTATGATCGATAACATGAGTGTAAAAAGGGGGATTACTGATGGATTTAAATCGTGAACATCAATTAGGAGAAAACACACAGCTGGACGATGAAACGCTTTTTATTGTCTCGCAAACATTTAAAGCTCTCTCAGACCCTACCAGAATCCGGATTCTGCATCTGCTCTCCCAAAAAGAATGCAGTGTGAACGAAATAACAGAGGCTCTGTCTCTTCTGCAATCTACGGTCTCCCACCAGTTACGGTTTCTGAAGAACCTGCGCCTTGTAAAGTTCCGGCGTTCAGGGACCACCTTGTTTTATTCCATGGACGATGAACATGTGATTGACCTGCTTAAACAGGCCATCCATCATGCGAGCCATGACTAGCCAGATTTTGTGAAGATTTTATATATTTTTTGTTGAGATTTGAAGAAAAAAGCAGGAATTTTAAAAGAAAACCTGTTCTTAAAGGCAGAAGCAAGCAAAAATCCCTAAAATTAGATAAAATAGATTATTCTGAATATTTTAATTAATATTTACATACAGTATTATAAACGTAACAAGAGAAGGGAGTAGATTCCAATGAAGGATGTTAGCGAAGCATGCTAAACAAACCTATCAAGTTGTACAATAGGTGGAGCATGCGGGTTCTTCAGAGTCTGCCAAGCAGCAGCTTTTCAAAATAACCTCTTAAAGGCGTGATTCCAATGAAAAATGTAAGCGAAGCATGTCAGAATCATATCCAGTAAAAAATCAGCCCGTGAAAACTGGTTTTGAGATATGTGGACATGTGGGAAACCAAAATGGAAACACTAAAATTTCAGAGGACGTGGTTCCAATGACTAGCGTAAGCGAAGCATGCTAGAATCATGGAGCATAAGGAAATAGTCCGTGAAAACTATTTTCGCATCATGTGGGCATGCGGGAAACCAAAAAGGAAAAAATAAACTGAAAGATGCAAGTCTGCAAGTAGTGCTAGGCATGTGTTTTAAGTAAAGAAAGGAAAATCAACAAGTGAATAGCAAGTATTTTAAATAAGGCGCACGTTTATGTTCATTTACATAAACAGCGCCTTATTTTTGTATAAAAATCACCGTTTGACGAGAGGGTAATGAAGGGAAAGTAAGTTAAAGAAATGGAGGCCGGCAATGAGAAATCCATCAGGAAAGACACATTCTAAATCCGCGCAAAAATACCCTGAAAGACAGTATTACTTCCCTGCCCAAATCGTCGAAACGTTTATTAAAAAAGGAAAAGAATCCCTGCAGACCACCTATATGGCTCAATTTATTCTCTCCAGTCTGGCAGGTGCTTTTATTGCTTTTGGAGCCCTTGGTTCAGTATTGCTGACAATGGAAATTGATACGGCAGGCATTATGAATCTAATGGCTGGCATTGGATTTATGATCGGCTATGCAATGGTCTTTTTGTCCGGTTCCATATTATTTACAGAAGTAAACATTCTCCTGCCCAGTTATATCATGCAGAGCAAGTATTGGATCAGTAAAAAACTGCTGTCATTTTGGCTCATCTGTTACATTGGAAATTTCGTGGGAGCTCTGTTTGTCGGTTTTCTTTTAAATTTTTCAGCATCTTTGCACGGTGATTTCTATGATCACTTACTTATGTTTATGGAGAAGAAAATGGAGTTTACACATAGAGGAACTTGGGGCTGGTTTCAGGTTCTTTTTTCAGGAATCCTGGCAAACTGGCTAATCGGGGCTGCGGCGGTCCTGGCTACTGCTGCGCGAGATGTAGTGGGGAAAATTCTCGGTATTGCTCTGCCTGTTATCATTTTTGAAGCAGGAAACTTTCAGCATGCTGTGGCCAACATGGGTTATTTCAGTATAACGGTCCTTGAAGGGTTTGACATCAGCTGGTATAAGTTTATTCTGCTTAACCTGGTTCCTGCTAGCATCGGCAATTTGATCGGCGGCGGCATACTCGTCTCACTGCTCCTATCCTACGCTTATAAAGAAGAAATAGATGATGGCGTTTTGAAGGAGGAAGAAGAGGCGATTGATGAAATGGAAAACAAGGACGAATTGCCCAAAGCAGAACCAGCTGGAGATCCAGCTGGCCGTCAATAATATGGATAAGGATAAGGGTAATAAGGATACGGTGGATAAGGGTAATAAGGATACGGTGGATAAGGGTAATAAGGGTACGGATAGTAATAAGGATAGAGTGAAAGTGCAGCCACTGAGGCAAGTGGAAATATGCCTGGAAAAAACCTTCTTCCAAACCATGGCCTCCCAAACCATATCCTCTCCTCTTCATTATCCTCTCTTCCCAGAGTCCCCTGTTGTCCCTGCATCGCTTGCATGCCTTGCTGGCTTCCTTGCCCAGCCTGTTGCTGCTGAATATCCTGAGGAACCATCATATGGAGGTTCTGGCCATCCACATTGGTTATGATCCCTTCCGTTTTCTTGCCGTCGTTCATGGTGACAATAACGTGGAAATACAAATGCTTCTTACAGAGGTTGTGCATATGTCCCCAGTTTCTTTCTTCCGTTTCCTGCTGATCATTGTAATCCTCCATAGGCAATCAACTCCTTCCACACTATTCTTATTTATTGAAAATTTAGAATATGTCTGTCCAATAAAAGGATTGTGTGTGTTATTTCAATGAAAAGAGGGTAAATACTAACCACAATCATGTAGGAGGAGGAACATCATGAGCTTATCCAAACAACAAGTCAGCGAACTAGAACAGAATCTGATCAAGATGAAAGAGCAGCTTCAAAAACAGCAGGAGCTGAGGGAGAACGAAGACAGCCTGCAAGAATCTACCGGGGAGATCAGCTCATACGATAACCACTTTGGTGATATGGGGAGTGAGCTAAATGACCGCGAGATGGCAATGGCGCTTGATGAAAATCAGGAGGAAATTCTTGAAGAGGTTAACGAAGCGCTCCAACGAATTGAGGAAGGCACCTATGGAAAGTGCATGGACACGGGAGAGGAGATATCTTACGAAAGACTAAAAGCCCTTCCGTATGCAAAACGAACCGTACAGGCACAGGAAAAGGCTGATGAAGAAGGAAAAACGGACGATTTTGAAATCGGGGAACCTTCTTTTGTCAGAAAGGCCGAAGGAAAGTTCGAAGACAGCAGAATGCAATCAGTCGATGAAATGATGGAAACACACGGAAATGCTTCTGATAAAGGAGAGGACGCCTGACCTCTCTTCGTGAGGAGAAAGACGATACGAAAAAGCAGCCTGGTCCGCTATCGGGGCTCGGCTGCTTTTTTATTCTTGGAATAACGTTTGTTCGTGGCGTATGCCATTATAGGTTTAAAGTAATAGATCGTATTAAACAGGATGTTGCCAAGAAGAATTCCGGCAAAGGCATCAAGGACGACGTGCTGCTTTACGAAAAGGGTCGATAGAATGATCAAATATCCTACAATGCTGACCCCGAAATATGCAGCAGTTGTTCTAGTTTTGCAGTGCCTCATGGCTATGACCATCAAATAACTGCTGAGCACGTGAATACTAGGAAAGCAATTGAATGGTTCATCTGCTGAATAGATGTAGCGGATCACATTCGTAAGAACCCCGGTTCCATGCAGGGCGGGCCTCGGTACGGTTGTTTGAAAGTAGAAATAGATAACATAACAGACAACCATGCCGATCGTCAGACTTAACAGCGTCTTGAAATATAGAGATCTGTCAACGATGAAAAAGTAAAACAGCATGCCAAAAATAAATAGGTACCAAAAAACATAAGGAATGATAAAAGCTTCGATAAAAGGAATCTGCTGGTCAAATGATGTCATAAGACTCCTTGCTCCCCGTTCGCCGTTGTTCAGCAGTTCATAGAAAGTATGCAGAAGAGGAATAGATAGCATTAAACTCAAGGGAAGAATATGGGATTTTAATTTACTCAATAGTCATTGCTCCTTCAATTCATTACCATTCAAATCGAATAACTACCATATTATACCATGATAATTGTAAAAGTTGTGGCGGTTCTTGTTAATAACCCTGTAATATTTATGACAAAAAATAGTTAGCACTTGCTTATCATAACGTACGGAAAGGATTGCGGCATCCTTTTTTTAATGACAAATATTTTAAGGCAGTCTATCTCTGCATTATACTTCCCTAAAATTGAAGGGATCGAACCTCTTCATTGATCAGTTTATTCGAAACAGGTCTTGAGTTATGGGTATTTAGACATTGGATAGCGCATTGGGTAGTCGGTTGGTTACAAATGCATTTACTGAAATTAGCTTATTTTGACAAAAAATATGGAATTCATTAGGTTTAATGTCATAAAAAATCGGGAATTCTATTAATTTGTAATATATCTGTAATCTTCCTAAAATACTCATGTCATATTTTGTTGGTAGAATCTAAGTAAGTTAGCAAGGAAACAAATACCAACATTGGTAATACAGATTTTAGGGGGATACATGCTTTGAAAAAATTGGTAGCGGCAGCGGCACTAGTAGGAATGATGGCGTTCAATCCGATCGTAGGTAAAGCAGCGCTTGGCGATCACACTTTAAAACAAGGTATGACCAGTAAAGACGTACAACAATTACAATCTGTCCTTAAGAAAAAAGGATATTTCACATATAAAAAGACAACTGCTTACTATGGTACATATACGAAAAACGCTGTAAAAAAGTTTCAAAAAGCAAAAAAATTGAAAGCAGATGGAGTAGCTGGTAAAAACACGTTTAAAGCATTAGGGGTTAAAACACCGTCTAAATCCAAAAGCAGCGCATCATACAGCTCTACACGCTTGATCAGCACAGCAAAACAATACATGGGTGTTCCTTACCGCTGGGGCGGGACAACACCTAAAGGTTTTGACTGCAGCGGGTATATTAACTATGTATTCGATAAATCAGCAGGAGTTGATTTGCCAAGAACTGTTTCCGGCATCTATTTAAGAGGTACATCTGTCAGTACTCCAAAAGCTGGAGATGTAGTTTTCTTCCAAACCTACAAACGAGGAGCTTCTCATGCCGGGATCTATATCGGCAACCATAAATTTATTCACAGCTCATCATCTAAAGGAGTAAGCATCGCATCCATGAAAAATCCTTATTGGGCTCCGAAGTTCCTAGGTGCTAAAAAAATATAACAATAATAAACAGGCCGGTTTTTGAACTGCACCCCAAATTT